>NZ_JBSFSA010000031.1:0-80570 GCF_053589515.1 Streptomyces sp. NPDC003327
TCGGATCCGGCCGAGTGGATGATGCCGGCGTACTCGACCTGCTTGGCGGTGAGGTTGCGGGTCGGGTTCTGGGCCAGCAACTGGGCGAGGATCAGAAGGCTGTTGAGCGGGGTGCGCAGCTCGTGGCTCATGTTGGCCAGGAACTCCGACTTGTACTTCGAGGCCAGCGAGAGCTGCTGGGCGCGATCCTCCAGCTCCTGCCGGGCCTGCTCGATCTCCAGGTTCTTGCCCTCGATGTCGCTGTTCTGGGCCGCGAGCAGCGCCGCCTTCTCCTCCAGCTCGGCGTTGGAGCGCTGCAGCTCCTGCTTCTGCACCTGCAGTTCTTCGGAGCGGGCCTGGAGTTCTCCGGCCAGTCGCTGGGACTCGTCGAGCAGTTCGTCGGTGCGGGCGTTGGCGACGATGGTGTTGACGTTGACGCCCACCGTCTCCATCAGCTGCTCCAGGAAGTCCCGGTGGACGGCCGTGAACGCGGTGAAGGAGCCCAGCTCGATGACGCCGAGGACCTGGTCGTCCGCCACGATGGGCACCACGATGAGGCTGCCCGGTGCCGTGCGGCCGAGACCGCAGGAGATGCCGATGTAGTCGGCGGGGACGTTCTCGACGGCGATGGTGCGGCGGCTGCGGGCGGCCTGTCCGACCAGGGACTCCCCCAGCTTGAAGCGTTCGTGGCCCGTGATGTCGGTGGGACGGCCGTAGGAGCCGACGAGCCGCAGCTCGGTGCCCTCGGACGTGTCCTCCGCCAGGTAGAAGGCGCCGTACTGGGCCGAGACCAGCGGGGCCAGCTCGTCCATGACCAGTTCGGCGACGACGGCCAGGTCGCGGTGGCCCTGCATCAGGCCGGAGATCAGGGCAAGGCTGGACTTGAGCCAGTCCTGCTCCTGGTTGGCGCGTGTCGTCTCGCGGAGCGAGCCGACCATCGCGTTGATGTTGTCCTTCAGTTCCGCCACCTCACCGGAGGCGTCGACGGTGATCGAGCGGGTCAGGTCGCCCTCGGCGACGGCGCTGGCGACCTCGGCGATGGCGCGAACCTGGCGGGTGAGGTTGCCGGCCAGCTCGTTGACGTTCTCGGTCAGCCGCTTCCAGGTGCCGGAGACACCCTCGACCTCGGCCTGGCCGCCGAGCCTGCCCTCGCTGCCGACCTCGCGGGCCACGCGGGTCACCTCGGCCGCGAACGAGGAGAGCTGGTCGACCATCGTGTTGATGGTCATCTTCAGCTCCAGGATCTCGCCCCGGGCGTCGACGTCGATCTTCTTCGACAGGTCGCCGTTGGCGACGGCGGTGGTGACGAGGGCGATGTTCCGGACCTGGCCGGTCAGGTTGTTCGCCATGGAGTTGACGTTGTCCGTGAGGTCCTTCCAGGTGCCGGCGACGTTCGGCACCCGGGCCTGGCCGCCGAGCCGGCCCTCGGTACCGACCTCGCGCGCCACCCGGGTCACCTCGTCGGCGAACGCCGACAGGGTGTCCACCATGGTGTTGATCACCGCGGCGAGTGCCGCGACCTCGCCCTTGGCCTCGACCGTGATCTTCCGGGACAGGTCGCCGCGCGCCACCGCCGTGGCGACCTGGGCGATGGAGCGCACCTGCCCGGTGAGGTTGGACGCCATCACGTTGACGTTGTCCGTGAGGTCCTTCCACGTGCCGGAGGCGCCCCGGACGGTGGCCTGGCCGCCGAGGTTGCCCTCGGTGCCGACCTCGCGGGCGACACGGGTCACCTCGTCGGCGAAGGCGGACAGCTGGTCGACCATCGTGTTGATGGTCTCCTTCAGCTCCAGGATCTCGCCCCGCGCCGTGACCTTGATCTTCTGCGACAGGTCGCCCTGCGCCACCGCCGTGGCCACCTGGGCGATGGACCGCACCTGGGCGGTCAGGTTGCCCGCCATGGAGTTGACCGAGTCGGTCAGGTCCCGCCAGGTGCCCGAGACGCCCTTCACGTCTGCCTGCCCGCCGAGGATGCCCTCCGTGCCCACCTCACGGGCCATACGGGTCACCTCGTCGGCGAACGAGGAGAGCTGGTCGACCATCGTGTTGATGGTCTCCTTCAGCTCCAGGATCTCGCCCCGCGCCGTCACCGTGATCTTCTGCGACAGATCGCCCTGCGCCACCGCCGTGGTGACCTGCGCGATGTTGCGGACCTGGGCGGTCAGGTTGCCCGCCATGGAGTTGACCGAGTCGGTCAGGTCCCGCCAGGTGCCCGAGACGCCCTTCACGTCTGCCTGGCCGCCGAGGTTGCCTTCGGTGCCCACCTCGCGGGCCACGCGGGTCACCTCGTCGGCGAACGCGGACAGCTGGTCGACCATCGTGTTGATGGTCTTCTTCAGCTCCAGGATCTCGCCCCGGGCGTCCACGTCGATCTTCTGCGACAGGTCGCCCCTGGCGACCGCGGTCGCGACCTGCGCGATGTCACGCACCTGGGTGGTGAGGTTGCCGGCCATGGCGTTGACGGAGTCGGTCAGGTCGGCCCAGGTGCCGGAGACCCCGGGCACCTCGGCCTGCCCGCCCAGGGTGCCCTCCGTGCCGACCTCGCGTGCGACGCGGGTCACCTCGGAGGTGAAGAGGGAGAGCTGGTCGACCATGCCGTTGAACACCGTGGCGATCTCGCCGAGCAGGCCGTCCGCCTCGTCCGGCAGGCGCGTGCCGAAGTCACCGTCGCGTACCGCCGTCAGTCCGGCGAGCAGCTGCCGCAGCTCCGGCTCCCCCACCTTGCCCGCACCCCGTGCGCGTGTCCGGGGGACACGCGCGTTGTCGACCGTCGTCTCAGCCATGACCATTCCTCGTTGAACGCTGCTGGGAGTCCGCCAGGAGCCGGACATCGCCACGGCCCGAACGGGCCGCCCCCCCTCGTCGGCAATCGTTGCCGTACGACAAATAAGAGTCAGCCTACCCCGTCCCGGGCAGCCGAGAAAGCAGCGGGCGGGACCGCTGCTTCCCGACTGCAAATAGCTTCCCGTGATACGGCGTGTAACCGGCCTTGGCGGGCAAACGAGGTCAATACGTATACACCTCACCAGGCAGGGGGTTCCGGCCATGACAACGGACGAAACGACCGTCGTCCGACAGGAGAACCGAGGGCAGAGGCGCGCCATGACCGCGGCAGCGGCTCGCGACGAGGTGCGCGGGTTCCTCGACGAGCGGTTCTGCCGCGAGCGGCCGGGGATGGGCGAGGACGTCGTCCTCGCCGACGCCCTGCTGGTCGCCACGGAGCTGGTCACCAACGCCAACCGGTACGGCGGCGGCGTGCGCGCCTTCCGACTGCATCTCGCCGACGAAGGCCTCTGGATCGCGGTCACGGACCGCGCTCGGACCTGGCCCACCGCCGTCGCCGCCGCCACCGCCCCCGCCGCCGCCCCCGGCGTGGCGGCCGCGCGTCCCGGGAGGCTCGGCCTCCTCATCGTCCGGCGCCTCAGCAAGGAGGTCACCGTCACGCCCGCGCCCGGGGGCAAGACCCTGCACGCGCTGGTGCCACTGAGGTGACGGGCGCGGCGCCTCCGTCAGCAAGGCCGGGCCCCCACGCATTCATCGCTCTCTCGCGGGCACACGGCCGGGGACAACTCCGTGGAACGACAGCAGAGATGAGCGTGATGGCGTGTCCTTCTCCGACCACCCCACGAAGCCGAACGACTCCGCGCAGCCCCTCTCGGCCCCGAGTGCGCGGCGGAGCAACGGTCTGGCGATCGCTTCCCTCGTTCTCGGCATCGCGGCGGTCCTCCTTTTCTGGACCGTCTTCGGTGGCATCGTGCTCGGCCTCCTCGCCCTGGTCCTCGGCGTCATCGGCGCTCGCAGGGCTCGTCGCGGCGGCGGTCCGCGCAGCGGCATGTCCGTGACCGGCGCGGTTCTCGGCGCCCTGGGGATGCTCGCCTCGGCCGTGATCCTCGCCATCGGCGCCTCGATCCTCAACTCGGACGAGTTCAAGAACTTCGACGACTGCGTCGCACACGCCGGCACGCAGGCCGAGCGGGACGCGTGCACGAGGGACTTCGACAGGGAGCTGAACGACTGACCGTGTCGCAGGACGGACGGCCGTGGCCGTCCGTCGGAGTGACGCCGTTCACCGTGTTGCCCGGCGCCTCATCGGGTACCGCGTTTAAATGAGGGTGCCATCCCGTTTGTGCAGGCGATTGCTGAAAGCGATGGGTTCGTGACTCGTCTCAGTGGCTCCGGGGACGACCAGACGAGGGGACCGGGCGAAGATCCGTTCTCGTTCGCGCTGGAGATCGCCGTTGCCGTGGACGGTCTGACGCACCTGTGGTCATCGGCGAGCCAGCAAGCGAGTCTGCGGCTGTCGCAGCATCAGCTCCGGGCGCTGCAGATCCTGCGGTCCCAGCCGAAGCTGAACCTCACCGCTCTGGCGAAGAGCATGGACATAGCGCTGCCGGCCGCCAGTCGATTGTGCGATCGACTGGCGGCGGCAGGACTTCTGGAACGTGTGCTGCACCCTCACAAGCGACGGGAACTCCAGTTGAACCTCACGGGGTACGGCCGTCATGTGCTGGACGAGGTGGCCTCGCACAGGTCGCGAGCGCTTGCCGAGGTCGCGGCGGCGATGAGACCGACCGACCTGGAGGCCCTGAGGCGGGGCCTGCGCGCCTTCCTGGTCGCCCAGGACGGCGCGGTCGCCCGGGGCGCCGCAGCCCGGGAGACGGAGACGCCCTGACCGCGCCGGGCCGGCCGGTGCGTGGATCAGTCGGTGGAGGCCGGGGCGTGGCACAGGAGCAGGCAGACGTCGTCGTCGCGTCCGGAGTCGCACAGGAGCTGCTGGAGCAGGCTGTCGGCCGCCGCGTCCAGGTCGCGGTCCAGGTCCGTGAGATCGAGGGCGGCCATGGCCCGGCCGAGGCGTTCGATGCCGGGGGCGATGCCGCGCGCGCGGCGTTCGACGAGGCCGTCGGTGTACATCGCGAGGGAGGATCCCGGGGGCAGGAAGGCCGTGTGTTCCTCGTACGTGAAGGGGACCGGGAGGCCGAGCATGACGCCCGGCTTGGCGTCCAGGAGGCGGACCGTCCCGACGGCGTCGCGGACCACGGCGGGTGGATGGCCGGCGGACGCCCAGACGACCTCCGCCTCGCCGGGCCGGAAGCGGGCGATCATGGCGGTGGCGTAGAGGTCGGGTTGCAGGTGCCGCAGCATGCGGTGCAGCTTGGTGAGCACGGCGCCCGGGCCGCTGTCCCCGACCGCGTAGGCACGCAGGGCGGTGCGCAACTGGCCCATGACCACGGCGGCGCGCAAACCGTGGCCGGTGACGTCACCCATGACGGTGATCAGGCTGCCGTCGGGCAGGTGGAAGGCGTCGTACCAGTCGCCCCCGATGTTCATGCCCTGGGCGGCCGGAAGGCAGCGGGCGGCCAGGAGCAGGCCGGGCGGAGTGGGCAGCTCGGTGAGCTGGGCTCGCTGGAGGGTCTCGGCGGTGTCGCGGTACCGCTCGTAACGGAGGGCGTTGTCCAGGGCGACGGCGACGCGGCGGGCGAGTTCGACCAGCATCACGCAGGTGTCCGCGTCGAAGCGGGGGCCGGGGGCGGTCAGGCTGAGCACGGCGAGGGCGCGGCGCGCGACGAGCGGAAGGGCGAGGAGGGGCCGCCGGGGGGACAGCTCGGAGGGCGGCAGGTCGTCCGTGCCCGGTAAGCCGCCGGGGTGAGCGGCGGCGTGCTGCGGGCGACCCGTGCGGGCTGCCGCCACCGCGGCGGCCGAATGTCCGTACGTCCGGGGTGCCCGCTCCGGGGCGGGCTCCTCGTCGCCCTCGTCGAACAGCCAGACGTCGAGGTGTTCCGCGTACTCCGGTACCAGCAGCTCGCCGAGGCGTCGCAGGACGACCGTGGGGCTGAGGGACTCGGTGACGGCCGCGCTGGCGTCACCGAGGAAGGTCAGCAGGCGCCGGGCCCGCTCCGCCTCGGCCCGTGCGGTCCGCTCGGCGTCCAGGAGCTCGCGTTGCGTCCGTGCGGCGACCTTGAGATCCGCGTGCAGGGCCAGCACGCCCTGGTTGGTCCGGTGCAGTTCTTCCCGGCCCGTTCGGACCAGGTGCTCCTGCTCGTCGAGCAGGCGAAGCACGGCCGCGGTGGTCTCGTCGGCGCGCAGCAGGGCTTCGGCGAGCGGCACGTCGGCCGGCGGACGGCGCTCGGCCGACGGTGCGGGCAGGGGACACGTGAGGGTGGGCGTGCTCTCGGGGGCGGGTGCGGGGGCGCCGACCGGTCGTAGCCGGACGTCGAGCCGGCCACCCCTGTCGGCGGTGGCCTTCCGGACGGTGAGCAGGAGTTCCCAGTCGCCGCCGAGGTCCAGACACGCACGCAGACCGGCCGTCAGTGACGTGAGGAAACGGGCCCGTTCGCGCGCCGGTGCTCGGCCGTCCTCCGTGAGCAGTCCGAGCGCGGCGCGCGCCTGGGCCGCGTCGGCGGTCGACGCCACCTTCCAGGTGTGCGACGTCAGGGTCATGGGGTGTCATCCGATGCTGCGGGGGCCAGGACGGTCACGCTGGTGTCGGCGCGCAGGGGACGCGCCGTGCCGCCGGCGCCCCGGAGGACGAAGGCGGCCACCACGGCCGGGCCGTGGTGGGGTCCTCCAGGGCCGTGTCGTGCTCCGGCTCGTGCATCGCCTCCCTGCAGCGACCCGGCGGGCCGGTCGCTCAATGAGCCGTCAGGCAATTGTTGTCGCATGGCAACTTTAGCGCGCGGGGTGGGGCGGAACAACACGCGGCCGCGGTCGCGGTCACGCTCAGCTGTCGGCGGGCCGTCCGCGCCAGTCCAGGCACACGATCAGGGCGTCGTCGTCCGGCGCGGGCCTGCCGCGGTGTCCGGTCAGCTCGCGCAGGATCGCGCGCGGCACCTCGGCGGCGGGCAGCAGCCGGGTGGACTGGATGGCCCGGGCGAGGGCCGCGTCCCCGTACACCTCGCCCCGGGGAGAGGCCACCGCGTGCACCCCGTCGCTCACGAAGACCAGTCGGTCGCCCGGCTCGACCTGGAAGTCCTGGGTCACGTAGTCCGTCTCCTCGAACATGCCGAGCGGCAGCTGGGCCTCGAAGTCCACGCGCTCGACCACCCCGTCGCGCAGCCGCACGAGCCGGGGGGAGCCCGCGTCCACGACGCTCGCCCGCCCCGTCGCCAGATCGAAGTCGAACATCAGGACCGACAAGTAGCAACGGCCCTGGTAGTGCGCGTAGACGGCCTGGTCGGCCAGCGCCGCCTGGTCCGCCATGGGAATGCCGGCGCGTCGCGCGTTGCGCAGGGCGTTGATGGCCAGGTTCGTCAGCAGGGCCGCCTCTATCCCCTCCCCCATGCCGTTGGTGACGTACAGCACCAGACGGTCGGCGCTGGCCGACCAGTCGAAGTTGTCACCGAAGATCGCGTACGCCGGCTCCAGCTGGGCTCCGAGGTCGTACTCGGGGCGCGAGCAGGAACGGCCGGGCAACAGCTGCCACTGCATCTCCGCTGCCAGCGTGAGCCGGTCCTTGCGCCTCGCCTGGAGGTAGAGGTCGGTGTCGCGCTCGGCCACCACCACCTCGTGCCCCAGCACGTCCGCGATCGCCGCGAGTTCGGTCTCCCACCTCCCCGCGGTCTCGCCGTCGGGGAAGGTCATCGACAGCACCCCGAGCCGGTCCCCCCGCACGCTGACCGGCAGGTGCAGACGGGTTCGGCCGCCGTCGGCGCTCTCCCGGTACGGCGCCTGCGAGCCGAAGGCGCGGCCGGCCGGACTGTTGTGCACCGACACCGGCTCCAGCGTGTGCGGCAGCACCGACACCGGCTGAAGCACCGTCAGGCCGTAGTCGGCCATGAACAGCTCCACGTCCCGCGCGCCGTACCGGTCGACCAGCACCGCGCGAACCGCATCGAGCAACTCGTGGGGAGCCGCTGTCCGCAGAGCGCGTTCAGCGGCCACAAATCTTTCCATAAGGGATAACACCCATCTTTCTCCGCAGAGACTCGCCTCTCGACCACGAGCCAGGCCTCAAACGGGACACAACGATCCCACGGGCATGTCTGACCCGTACGTACGCCTAGTACGCTGACAGGCACCCCAGTGCCTGCGAGAGTGTGACCGTGACTGCCTTCCGCCGCCCCGAGCCCGACGAGGTCGCGCGTGTGACCACGACGGCATCAGAGCTCCTGGAAGTCGTGTGGGGCCGGGCCTCGACCGCGCCCACCTCCGCGTCCCAGCTCCGTGCGCTGTACATCCTCGAGCACCACGAGGGCATCAACCTGCGCACCCTCGCCGAAGGCATGGCGTCCTCGGCGCCGTCCACCAGCCGCCTCTGCGACCGACTGCACGCGGCGGGTTTCATCGAGCGCGTGGCGAGCGCGGAGGACAGGCGCGAGGTGCGCCTGCGCCTGAGCAGCCACGGCCGCGCCTTTCTCGCCGACCTGCGGGCCCGCCGGGAGACGGAGCTGCAGAAGGTGCTGGAGGACATGCCCGCCACCAAGCGCGTCGCGCTCCTGGAGGGACTGGAAGCCTTCTGCTCCACCGCGGCGGCGCAGATACACGGCGAACCCCTGGACGCCGACAGCTGGACAGCCTGAACGGCGCCAGCACCCGGAGCGATCCCCGCCCACCGGAGCATTCCTGGTCCTTCCCCGTGCGTCCGACCTGGATACTTTGTTGCCTCACGGCCATAGTTGTCAAACGACAACCATCTCGTGGATGGCTCTCATCTCGGCCCTCCTACCCCCGATCGCCCGCCGTGAGCCGATGGGGCCCGGCCACCTCCCCCGCCCCTTCCGACCTGTACCCGCGTGCGGTCGTGCGCCGATAATGGCCTGGTGGCGCGCGTGCGCGACGATCGATCCGCCTGACTGCTCCTCTCACCAGGAGGTATCCGTGAGGATGCTGATCAATGTTCCCGAGACGGTCGTCGCCGACGCCCTGCGCGGCATGGCCGCCGCGCACCCCGGGCTCACCGTGGACGTCGAACGGCGGGTCGTGGTCCGGCGGGACGCGCCGGTGGCCGGAAAGGTGGCGCTTGTCTCCGGGGGCGGATCGGGGCACGAGCCGCTGCACGGCGGGTTCGTCGGGCCCGGGATGCTGGCGGCGGCCTGTCCCGGCGAGGTGTTCACCTCGCCCGTACCGGACCAGATGGTGCGGGCCGCGGCCGCGGTCGACAGCGGCGCCGGGGTGCTGTTCGTCGTCAAGAACTACACCGGTGACGTGCTGAACTTCGAGATGGCGGCGGAGCTCGCGGAGGACGAGGGCATCCAGGTCGCCCGGGTCCTCGTCGACGACGACGTGGCCGTGGTGGACAGCCTCTCCACGGCGGGGCGGCGTGGCACCGGGGCGACGCTCTTCGTGGAGAAGATCGCCGGAGCCGCCGCCGAGGAGGGCGCGCCGCTGGAGCGCGTCGAGGCGATCGCCCGCCGGGTCAACGAGCGGTCCCGCTCCTTCGGTGTCGCGCTGAGCGCCTGCACCACGCCCGCGAAGGGCTCTCCGACCTTCGACCTGCCGCCCGGGGAACTGGAGTTGGGGATCGGCATCCACGGCGAGCCGGGGCGCGAGCGGCGGCCGATGATGACCTCGGGCGAGATCGCGGACGTCGCCGTGGACGCCGTCCTCGACGACCTGCGGCCGTCCGGGCCGGTCCTCGCGCTGGTGAACGGGATGGGCGGCACCCCGCTGCTCGAACTGTACGGGTTCACGGCGGAGGTGACGCGGGTGCTGGGCGAGCGCGGGGTGCCGGTCGCGCGCACACTCGTCGGCAACTACGTGACCTCCCTGGACAGGGCGGGCTGCTCGGTCACCCTGTGCGAGGCGGACGAGGAGCTGCTGCGGCTCTGGGACGCGCCCGTGGAGACGCCCGCGCTGCGCTGGGGTCGGTGACCGCGGCGCGAGGGGGCGCAGGTGGCGACGGTGCCCGAGTCGGTGCCGATGTCGGTGCCGATGTCGGTGTCGGTGTCGGTGTCGGTGTCGGTGTCGGTGAGCAGTGCAGTCGGACGGGAGAGGGCGAGCGGATGACGGAGACCTACGGCGCGGAGTTCCTGGTGCGCTGGCTGACCACGGCGGCGGCCGGCGTCGACCGCGAGGCGGACCGGCTCACGGAGCTGGACTCGGCGATCGGCGACGCCGACCACGGTGCCAATCTTCGGCGCGGCTTCGCGGCCCTGACCGAGATCCTGGCGAAGGAACCGCCGGGCACCCCGGGGGCGGTGCTCGTGGCCGCCGGGAGGCAGTTGATCTCCACGGTGGGCGGGGCGTCGGGACCGCTGTACGGGACGCTGCTGCGCCGCGCCGGGAAGACGCTGGGCGAGGACGCCCGGGTCACGCGGGAGCAGCTCGCCGCGGCGCTGGACGCCGGGGTGTCCGCCGTTTCGCAACTGGGCGGTGCGCGGGTCGGTGACAAGACGATGCTGGACGCGCTCGTGCCGGGGGTGGCGGGGCTGCGGGAGTCCTTCGCCGCGGGGCGGGCGGCGGCCGCGGAGGGCGCCGTGGGGACCGTACCGCTGCGGGCCCGCAAGGGCAGGGCGAGTTATCTCGGCGAGCGTTCGGTGGGGCACCAGGATCCGGGGGCGGCCTCCTCGGCGCTGCTCCTGGCCGCCCTGGAGGAGGCCGCGCGGGCCGAGGCCGTATCAGCCGAGGCGGCGGACGGCGGCGTGGCGGGCGCGGAGGGCTCGGCGTGAGCGCCGCGCCGCGGGTCGGCATCGTCCTGGTCTCGCACAGCGCCGCGGTCGCCGCTTCGGTGGCGGTGCTGGCCCGCGGGCTCGCGGGTGGCGGGGAGACGGCCCGGGTCATGCCCGCGGGCGGGCTCCCGGACGGGGGCCTGGGGACGAGCGCGGAGCTGATCGCGGAGGCGGTGAGGGCCGCAGACGAGGGCGCAGGGGTGGCGCTCCTGGTCGATCTGGGCAGTGCGGTGCTGACCGTCAAGGCGCTGCTCGCGGAGGGCGACGAGCTGCCCGAGGGCGCCCGGCTCGTCGACGCGCCGTTCGTGGAAGGAGCCGTCGCCGCGCTGGTGACGGCGAGCGCGGGCGGTGACCTCGACGCGGTGGCGGCCGCGGCTTCGGAGGCGTACGCGTACCGGAAGGCATGAGCCCCCGTCGGCGGCCGGGGCGTGCTGCGGCGACACCGTCGGGCCGCCCCGGGCGACCGCGCCGCGTGAGTGACGGAACGCACGGAGTGGCGACCGTGTTGTGATGCACCTGGTCAACGCACTAGGGTCATGCCGCCTTGGTGTTCGGGAAACCGGTGCAGTACCGGTGCGGCCCTCGCCACTGTGATCGGGAGGTCCGGCTCCGTCCCTCAGGGGAAGCCACTGCTCCGCCGCGGGAGACCGCTGCGGGGTGGGAAGGCGGAGTCGGGCGGCATGACCGTCAGCCAGGAGACCGGCCAAGGTGCGTTGTCCATCCACGAGGTGCTGGAGAGGGTCTCCCAACCATGCATATAGCCGAGGGGTATCTGCCCCCTGTGCACGCCGCCGCCTGGAGCGTCGCGGCCGCGCCGTTCGTCGTCCACGGGGTCCGCGCGCTGACCCGTGAAGTCCGCTCGAACCCCGAGTCCACCCTGCTGCTCGGCGCCTCCGGCGCCTTCACCTTCGTCCTGTCCGCGCTCAAGCTGCCCTCGGTGACGGGAAGTTGTTCCCATCCGACGGGGACGGGGCTGGGCGCGATCCTGTTCCGGCCGCCGATCATGGCGGTACTCGGTACGATCACGCTCCTCTTCCAGGCGCTGCTGCTGGCCCACGGCGGTCTGACGACGCTGGGCGCCAACGCCTTCTCGATGGCGATCGTCGGGCCCTGGGCGGGGTACGGGACGTACGCCCTGCTGCGCCGGACCGGCGCGCCGCTGATGGTGAGCGTGTTCTTCGGCGCGTTCGTCGCCGACCTCTCGACGTACTGCGTGACCAGTGTGCAGCTGGCGCTCGCGTTCCCGGACCCGGGCAGCGGCGTCCTCGGCGCGCTCGCCAAGTTCGGCGGCATCTTCGCGCTCACGCAGATTCCGCTGGCCGTGAGCGAGGGCCTGCTCACGGTGCTCGTGATGCGGCTGCTCACGCAGTCCAGCAAGGGTGACCTGATCCGGCTGGGCGTGCTCTCCCGGCCGGCCGCCGCGCAGCGCGAGGGGGCGACGGCGTGATGAGCCGGAACGCGAAGATCAACAGTCTGCTGCTGCTCGTCGTGGCGGCGCTGGCGGTCCTGCCGCTGGCCCTCGGCCTCGGCGACCACAAGGAGGAGCCCTTCGCGGGCGCGGACGGGGAGGCGGAGTCCGCGATCACGGAGCTCCAGCCCGACTACGAGCCCTGGTTCAGCCCGCTGTACGAGCCGCCGTCCGGCGAGATCGAGTCGGCGCTGTTCTCGCTCCAGGCGGCACTGGGCGCCGGTGTCCTCGCGTACTACTTCGGGCTGCGGCGCGGCCGGAGGCAGGGCGAGGCGCGCGCGGCGGAGAAGGCGGAGCGGGGGGAGAGGTCGGAGCAGGCGCAGGGCACGCAGGACGCGGAGAAGGCGGAGGAGCCCGCGCCCGGCACCGCTGCGGCCCTCGCGGACGGGTCCCGCGCCGACGGGCCCCGCCCGAACGGGTCCCTCGCGCGGCGCGGCGACTAGCGCCGTGCTGCCGATCGACGCGGCGGCGCACCGCAGTCGCTGGCGCCGCCGCCATCCCGCCGAGAAGGCGCTGCTCGGCTTCGGGCTGACCCTGTGCGCCGTCTGTCTTCCGCCCTGGCCGGGCGCGGTGCTCGTCGCCGCGGTCACGCTGGCCGTGCTCCTCGGTCCGGCGGGCGTGCCGGGCCGGGGGCTGTGGCGGGCCTTCCGCATCCCGCTCGGGTTCTGCGTGACGGGCGCGGTGCCGCTGCTCTTCGAGGTCGGCGGCGACCGGGGGCTCGTGGCCCTCGCCGCCGACGGGCCGGTGCACGCGGGCGAGCTGCTGCTGCGGACCGCGTCGGCCTCGCTCGGCGTGCTGCTCTTCGCGTTCACGACGCCGGTCTCCGACGTGCTGCCCCGGCTCGTACGGGCGGGGGTGCCGGCGCCGGTGGTGGACGTGGCGCTGGTGATGTACCGGATCATCTTCCTGCTCCTCGACGCGCTGACGAAGATCCGGCAGGCGCAGGCCGCGCGGCTCGGGCACACCACCCGGGCGGCGGCCTGGCGCTCGCTGGCCGGACTCGGCGCGACGGCCTTCGTCCGCGCCTTCGACCGGGCCCAGCGGATGCAGACGGGGCTCGCCGGGCGCGGATACGACGGGACGCTGCGGGTCCTCGTCCCGCCGGCCGCCGTGTCGCGCCCGTTCCTCGGGGCGACCGCCGGGCTCCTCTGCGGGCTGGTCGCCCTCACCCTCGTACTGGAAAGGTTCCTGCCGTGACGACGTCGACCCCCGTGGTGGAGCTGGTGAAGGCGGGCTTCGCGTACGAGGACGGGCCCCCGGTCCTCTCCGGCGTGGACTTCGCGGTGACGCGGGGGCGCGCGGTGGCGCTGCTGGGCCGCAACGGCAGCGGCAAGACGACGCTGCTGCGGCTGCTGAGCGGGGGGCTGCGGTGCGGGAGCGGGGCGCTGCTCCTGGACGGGGCGGAGGTGGCGTACGACCGGAAGGGCCTCACGCGGCTGCGGACCACCGTCCAGCTGGTGGTGCAGGATCCGGACGACCAGCTGTTCGCGGCCTCGGTGGCGCAGGACGTGTCCTTCGGGCCGATGAACCTGGGCCTGCCGGAGGAGGAGGTACGGCTCCGGGTGGCGGAGGCGCTGGAGGCGCTGGACATCACGGCGCTCGCGGACCGGCCGACGCACCTGCTGTCGTACGGGCAGCGGAAGCGGGCGGCGATCGCGGGGGCGGTGGCCATGCGGCCGCGGGTGCTGATCATGGACGAGCCGACGGCCGGGCTCGACCCGCACGGGCAGGAGCGGCTGCTCGACGCCCTGGAGCGGCTGCGGGCGGCGGGGACGACGGTGCTGATGGCGACCCATGACGTGGACCTGGCACTGCGCTGGGCGGACGAGGCGGCGGTGCTCTCCCCCGCGGGGCTGCGGACGGGTCCCGTCGCGGAGCTGCTGGCCGACGACGCGCTGCTCGACGCGGCGCGGCTGCGGCGTCCGTGGGCCGTGTCGGTGGCCCGGCTGTTGCGCGGGCGGGGGCTGCTGCCGGAGGGGGCGCCGGGGCCGCGGACGCCGGAGGAGCTGGACGGGCTGCTCGACCGGGTGGGGTGAGTCCGCGGTCAGCCGGCGGGCGGGGCGGTGAGCCGTCGGGGCGGGGACAGCCGAGGGGGCGGGGTGCGGTCAAGACGCCGAGGCGCTTCTACCGAGTAGTAACCATCACACCCCGATCCTTCTGCAACTAGTTGCAGAACCGGGGGCGCGTCGCCTACAACAGGGTGCGACGACCCCTGCGCGAGGAGGCGCCCCGATGACCTCGACCCCGACCCCGTACCCGCATCTGCTGAGCCCGCTGGACCTCGGCTTCACCACGCTCCCCAACCGGGTGATCATGGGCTCGATGCACGTCGGCCTCGAAGAGGCCGAGCACGGCTTCGCGCGCATGGCCGCCTTCTACGCGGAGCGCGCCCGCGGCGGCGTCGGACTCATCGTCACCGGCGGCATCGCGCCCAACGAGGCCGGCCGGCCCTGGGACGGCGGCGCCAAGCTGACCACAGCGGAGGAGGTCGCCGAGCACCGGGTGATCACCGACGCCGTGCACGCCGAGGGCGGCCGGATCGCGATGCAGATCCTGCACTTCGGCCGGTACGCCTACCACCCCGGGCTCGTCGCGCCGAGCCCGGTCCAGGCCCCGATCAGCCCGTTCCCGCCGAACGAGCTGACCGACGCCGAGGTCGAGCAGACCGTCGAGGACTACGCGCGCTGCGCCGAGCTGGCCAAGGAGGCCGGGTACGACGGTGTCGAGGTGATGGGCTCCGAAGGCTACCTCATCAACGAGTTCATCGCCGCCGCCACGAACCACCGCACGGACCGCTGGGGCGGCTCGTACGAGAACCGGGTGCGCTTCCCGCTGGAGATCGTCCGCCGGATCCGCGAGCGGGTCGGCGAGGACTTCATCCTCGTCTACCGCCTCTCCATGCTGGACCTGGTCCCCGGCGGCTCGACCCTGGAGGAGGTCGTCCAGCTCGCCAAGGAGATCGAGGCGGCCGGCGCCACCATCATCAACACCGGCATCGGCTGGCACGAGGCCCGCATCCCCACCATCGCGACCTCCGTCCCGCGCGGCGCCTACACCTGGGTGACGCAGAAGCTGATGGGCGCGGTGAGCGTGCCGCTGGTCACCAGCAACCGCATCAACACCCCCGAGGTCGCCGAGCGCATCCTCGCCGAGGGCCGCGCCGACCTCGTGTCGCTGGCCCGGCCGTTCCTCGCCGACCCGGACTTCGTCGCGAAGGCCTCCGCCGACCGCGCCGAGACCATCAACACCTGCATCGGCTGCAACCAGGCCTGCCTGGACCACACCTTCAGCCTCAAGATCACCTCCTGCCTCGTCAATCCGCGCGCCTGCCACGAGACCGAGCTGGTCCTCTCCCCCACCCGCCTCGCCAAGCGGATCGCGGTCGTCGGCGCCGGTCCGGCCGGGCTCGCCTGCGCGGTGTCGGCAGCGGAGCGCGGGCATTCCGTGACCCTCTTCGACGGCGCCGACGAGATCGGCGGCCAGCTCAACGTCGCCAAGCGGGTGCCCGGCAAGGAGGAGTTCGACGAGACCCTCCGCTACTTCCGGGTGCAGCTCGCCGAGCGCGGTGTCGACGTGCGGCTGGGAACCTTCGTCACCGCCGACGACCTGGACGGGTACGACGAGGTCGTCGTCGCCACCGGCGTCACCCCGCGCGCCCCGGGCATCACGGGCGAGGACCACCCGAGCGTGCTCAGCTACCTCGACGTCCTGCGGGACGGCGCGCCGGTGGGCGAGCGCGTCGCGATCGTCGGCGCGGGCGGCATCGGCTTCGACGTGGCCGAGTTCCTCACGGACGGCGGCGAGGGCGCGAGCCAGGACCCCGAGACGTACTTCCGCCAGTGGGGCGTCGACACCTCGTACGCGAACCGGGGCGGGCTGCGGACGCCCGAGCGGAACGCGCCGCCGCGCCAGGTGCACCTGCTCCAGCGCAAGACGACCAAGGTCGGCGCGGGGCTCGGCAAGACGACCGGCTGGATCCACCGCACGGAGCTGAAGCACCGGGGCGTGACCATGGTCGCCGGCGCCTCCTACGACCGCATCGACGACGACGGCCTGCACCTGACGGTCGACGGCGAGGCGCAGGTGCTGCCGGTGGACACGATCGTCCTGTGCGCCGGGCAGGAGCCGAAGCGGGACCTGTACGAGCAGCTGGTGGCCGCGGGCCGTTCGGCGCACCTGATCGGCGGCGCGGACGTCGCGGCCGAACTGGACGCCAAGCGCGCCATCGACCAGGGCACGCGGCTCGCGGCGACCCTGTGAACCGCGTGGCCGGCCGAACCTAGGATGCGTGCATGTCCCTCCCGCACGCGATCCTGACCGCCCTGCTCGAGAAGCCGTCCTCCGGCCTCGAACTGACGCGCCGCTTCGACAAGTCGATCGGCTACTTCTGGTCGGCCACGCACCAGCAGATCTACCGCGAGCTGGGCAGGCTGGAGGAGGCGGGGCACATCCGCGCCCTGCCCGCTCCGGTGCCCGTGCGCGGGCAGCGCAAGGAGTACGAGGTGCTGCCGGCCGGGCGGGCCGAACTCACCGCCTGGGTGGGGAAGTCCGAGGACCCGAAGCCGCTGCGTTCCGCGCTGCTGCTGCGCATGCGGGCGGCCGCGATGGTCGGCACGGCCGGGCTGCGGGCCGAGCTGGAGCGCCATCTCGCACTGCACCGGGCGCAGTTGGACGAGTACCTGGCGATCGAGGCCCGCGACTTCCCGGCCGAGCGCCCCCGCACGGAGGCCGACCGGCTGCGCCACCTGGTCCTGCGGGGCGGGGTCGACCTGGAGCGGTTCTGGGTGGAGTGGCTGACGGGGGCGCTCACGACGCTCGACGCGCCGGCGCCCTGACCGGGCGCCGGTCCCGAGGCCCGGCGCATCGGGGCCCGGTCAGGGCCCGGGGCGCCGGGCGCCGCCTCAGCTGCGGGCCGCCTTGCGCCAGGCCGCGTCCCGCAGGAGCCGGAGGCCGTTGAGGCCGACCAGGACCGTGGAGCCCTCGTGTCCCGCCACACCCAGCGGGAGCGGGAGGTGGCCCACGAGGTCCCAGACGACGAGGGCGCCGATGCAGGCGCCGGCGATCACCAGGTTCTGGACGACCAGGCGGTGGGCCCTGCGGGAGAGGGCCACCACGGTGGGGATCGCGCCCAGTTCGTCGCGGACGACGATCGCGTCGGCGGTCTCCAGGGCCAGGTCGGAGCCGGCGCGGCCCATCGCGATGCCGGTGTGGGCGGCGGCGAGCGCGGGGGCGTCGTTGACGCCGTCGCCGACGATCAGCACCTTGGCGCCGGACCGCTCCCACTCCCGTACCGCCTCGGCCTTCTCGTGCGGCAGGAGCCCGGCCCGCACGTCGGTGAGACCGGCCTCGGCGGCGATCCGGGCGGCGGCGCCCGCGTTGTCGCCGGTGAGGAGGGTGGGGGCGGGGCCGGTGAGCCTGCCGAGGGCCGCCACCGCCTCGCGGGCGCCCTCGCGGAGCCGGTCGGAGAGCTCCAGGACGGCGACGGACCTGCCGTCGACGAGGACCTCGACGGTGGTGTCGGCGTGCGGGCCCTCCGCCCGCCGGACGCGCACCTCGCGGCCGTCGACCACGGCCCGTACGCCGGTGCCCGGCTCGGCGGTGAAGTCGCTCGCCTCGGGCAGGCGCAGGCCGCGGGCGCGGGCCTCGGCCACCACGGCGCGGGCCACCGGGTGCTCGCTGGGGAGTTCGGCCGCGGCGGCGAGGGCGAGCGCCTCGTCGTCGCCGTGCACGGCGGTGACCCGGGGCGTGCCCTCGGTGAGGGTGCCGGTCTTGTCGAGGGCGACGCGGTCGACGGCGCCGAGGCGCTCCATGACGACGGCGGACTTGACCAGGACGCCGTGCCGGCCGGCGGTCGCGATGGCGGAGAGCAGCGGCGGCATGGTGGCGAGGACGACGGCGCACGGCGAGGCGACGATCATGAAGGTCATGGCGCGCAGCAGGGCCTCGGTGAGGTCGGCGCCGAGGGCGACGGGCACGCCGAAGAGGGCGAGGGTGGCGACGACGACGCCGACGGAGTAGCGCTGTTCGATCTTCTCGACGAAGAGCTGGGTGGGGGCCTTGGTGGCGCTGGCCTCCTCGACGAGGGCGACGATCCGGGCGATGACGGAGTCGGCGGCGTCCCGGCCGACGCGGACGCGGAGGGCGCCCGAGCCGTTGAGGGTGCCGGCGAAGACCTCGTCGCCGGGGGCCTTTGCGGCCGGCAGGGGTTCGCCGGTGATGCTCGCCTGGTCGACGTCGCTGGTGCCGTGGAGGACGGCGCCGTCGGCCGGGAGGCGTTCCCCCGGCCGTACGAGGACGGTGTCGCCGATCGCGAGGGTGGCGGCCTCGACGGTCTCCTCTCCCCCGTCGTCGCGCAGGCGGGTGGCGGTGGCGGGCGCGAGGTCGAGCAGGCCGCGGACGGAGTCGGCGGTGCGGCGGGTGGCGAGCGCCTCCAGGGCGCCGGAGACGGCGAAGATGACGATCAGGAGGCCGCCGTCGAGGTACTGCCCGATGGCGGCGGCGCCGAGCGCGGCGACGATCATCAGCAGGTCGACGTCGAGGCTCCGTTCGCGCAGCGCCTGGAGCCCGGCGACGGCCGGCTCCCAGCCGCCGGCGGCGTAGCAGACGGCGTAGAGCGGTCCCCAGGCCCAGGCCGGGGCGCCCGCGAGGTCGAGCGGGAACGCGACGAGGAAGGCGAGGGCGGACAGGGCGGCCCAGCGCACCTCGGGGAGGTCGGTGGCGCGGGTGCGGCGCGCGGACGCCGGGGGCCGTACGGGAGCGGGGGCCTGCGCGGCGGCGAGCTCCGGGAGGGCCATGAGGACACCACTTTCGGGGGCTGCGGGACGGGGCCCCATCACCATACCCGAACACATGAAGAGGTCTTCACGTATTGATGTACGACCGCCGCTACGATGAGCGCATGGGACACGGAGCGAACGGCAACGGCGACACGACCCCCGCGACGCATCTGGACGCCGAGTCCGCCGCGACCATCGCCGCCACGCTCCAGGCCCTCGCCACCCCGTCCCGGCTGATGATCCTCACCAAGCTCCGCCAGGGCCCCTGCGGCGTCACCGAACTCGCCGAGGCCGTCGACATGGAGCAGTCGGCCGTCTCCCACCAGCTGCGGCTGCTGCGCGCGCTCGGGCTCGTCACCGGCGTGCGGCAGGGCCGCCGCATCGAGTACAGCCTGTACGACAACCACGTCGCGCAACTCCTCGACGAGGCCGTGTACCACATCGAGCACCTCCGGCTCGGCACCCGCGACGCGGCCCGCACCACCGTGGATACTGGGCAGTTGTAGCTCCACCACACGAAAGGGCGGGCATGGCCGACGACTTGGGGAACCGCGCGACGCGTCACGCGGTGGTCATCGGGGGAAGTCTCGCGGGGCTGCTGGCCGCGCGGGTCCTCGCCGAGCACGCGGAGAAGGTGACGGTCGTCGAGCGCGACCGCTTCCCGGAGGGACCGGAGGCCCGGCCGGGGGTGCCGCAGGGCCGCCACCTCCACGTACTGATCGCCGGAGGCCAGCAGGCACTCGACGAGCTGCTGCCCGGCTTCACGGACGAGCTGCGCGAGCTCGGCGCGCCCCGGGTGGGCATGCCCGAGGACATGGTGCAGTGGCAGAACGGCCAGTGGTTCCGCCGCACGCCCGCGACCGCCCACTTCTACAGCGGGCCGCGGCCCCAGCTGGAGTGGCTGGTGCGGCAGCGGGTCCTCGCCGATCCGCGGATCGAACTGCTCCAGGGGACCGAGACCGTCGGCCTCACCGGGGACTCCGCGCGGGTCACGGGCGTGCGGCTGCGCGAGCGGGGCGCGGGTTCGGGTCCGGGCGCGGGTTCGGGCGCGGGCGCGGGTGCGGGGGGTGGGAAGGCCGTGCGGACGCTCGCCGCCGACCTGGTCGTGGACGCGTCGGGCCGCTCCACGAAGGCGTCGGACTGGCTGGCCGGCATCGGCGCGGAGGCCCCGCACGAGGAGACGCTCGACACCGGCCTCGCGTACAGCACCCGCGTCTACCGCACGACGCCCGGGGGCCCCGAGACGGACGCGATCGGCTACTACGTCGTGCCCAACCCGGAGATGGTGTACGGGGCGGTGGTGCTGCCGCTCGGCGACGGACGGCACCTGGTGACGCTCTCCGGGCTGCGCGGCGACGAACCGCCCACGGAGGAGGGCGCGTTCGAGGAGTACGCCAAGCGGCTGCCGCATCCGGTGATCAGCGACTGGCTGGCGCGGGCCGAGCCGGAGTCGCCGGTGCACGGCTTCCGCAGGACGGCCAACGTCCGGCGGCGGTACGACCGTCCGGGCCGCCGCCCGGCCGGGTTCCTCGCCACCGGTGACGCGCTGTGCGCCTTCAACCCGATCTACGGCCAGGGCATGGCCGTGGCGGCGCTGAACGCGGTGGCGCTGCGCAAGGCGCTGTCCGACCCGAAGCGGACCCCGACCACCCGGACCGTGCAGCGGGCGCTGCTCGCCTCCTCCCGGCAGGCCTGGGACATCTCGGCGGGCGCCGACAAGAAGATGCCGGGTGCGACCGGGGACGCGGCCCGCCCGGGCCCGCTGGACAAGGCGGTGGGCTGGTACCTGGCGCGCGTGCAGGAGCGCGCCTCGGGCGATCCGGTCGTGGGCGCCCCCTTCCGGCGCGCGCTGACCCTGACGGACCCGCTGACCGTGCTGTTCGCACCGCGGGTGGCCCGCGCGGTCCTCTTCGGCCCCGTCCACCCGACCCCGGCGGAGCCGCCGCTGCTGCGGGGCGCGTAGGCGACGGCCCGACGGTGAGGCGACCGCGCCGGGGAGCGCTCCGGGGCGCGCATGCGACGGTGAGGCGGCCGCGCCGGGGCGTCAGACGCCCGGTGCGGCCGTCACCATGCCCGCCGCTATCGCCGCGCCGAGGGTCGCGAAGTCGTCGGCGTTCTGGCTCGCGTAGGCGAGCGAGAAGTCGGCGACGGCGCGGTCGAAGACGTCCGAGGTGCCGAGGTAGGCCGCGATGGCGATGCGGTCGCCGGAACGGGCGTGGGCGCGGGCGAGTGCGCGGCCGCAGAGGCGGGCGTAGTCGCGCAGGTCGGCCGGGCTCATCGTCTCGACCTCGGCCGAGCCCTTCATGTCGCGCAGCTGCCGCCAGTAGAAGTGGCGTTCCGCCGGGCCGCTCACCCAGCCGAGGAAGATGTCGCTCGCGGCCTGGATGAGCCGCTGGCCGTGCACGACGCGTCGGCCCTGATGGCTGTGGGCGCTCGGCGGCAGGTACGGCTCAAGGACGGAGCGGCCGGCCTCCTTGATCTGCAGGAAGAGCGGGTCCGTGTCGTCGCGGCCTTCGAGGAGGACGACGAAGCAGCGGGTGCCGACGCTGCCGACGCCGACGACCTTGCGGGCCGCCTCCAGGAAGCGGTAGCGGTCGAGGAGGACGCGGCGCTCCTCGGCGAGCGAGCTGCGGTAGTCGCTGAAGATCTTGCCGAGGGTGACCCGGTCGAGGTCGGTGACGCGTTCGAGGAGCGGCGGGTCGTCGACCAGGTGGCGGGCTCCGGAGGCATCCACCTCCGTGAGCCGTTCCAGCGCCTGGAGGCTGGTGCGGCGGCGGGCGCGGGCGAGCCTGTTCTCGACGCGGGCGCGGCGCTCCCGGCGGGCCAGCGGGACCAGGTCGTCGGCGGCGATCCGCTCGTACCAGACCTCCAGTTCACCCATCGTGGCCAGCCGGTGCATGGCGGTGCGGTAGGCCTCGGTGGCGGCGAGGGCGGCGCGGTGGGCCTTGGGGGCGGGGCTGCCGTTCTCGAGGGCGGCGACGGCCACGCTGGCGGCGAGCCGCTTGACGTCCCACTCGAAGGGGCCGGGGAGCGTCTCGTCGAAGTCGTTCACGTCGAAGAGGAGCGTCCGTTCGGGGGAGGCGTAGACGCCGAAGTTGAGCAGGTGCGCGTCGCCGCACAGCTGGACGGTGAGGCCGGTGTGGCGCTGGGCGGCGAGGTCGGCCGCCATGATCGCGGCGGCGCCGCGGAAGAAGGCGAAGGGGGACGCCGACATCCGCCCGTACCGGACGGGCACGAACTCGGGCAGCCGGTCGGCGGACTCGCGCTCAAGGACCGTCAGCGGGTCCGGGCGCTGCGAGGAGGGGATCCACCGTCCGTGCGAGGAGCGGGGGACGCTCCTCCGGGCGGTCCGGCCCCGCGCGGCGCGATCCGTGGGTGTCGTCATCCGGCCTCACCGACCTTCCCTCGCCGACGCGGCAGAGCCGCGTCGCCTGGAGCCCATTACACGATGCGGCGCTCCTTTCGGCCACTTCGCGCGACCGGCCTAGCGGAATGGTTTAGACCAATGATAGGAATTGATCACCCATACGGCCCATGCGATCACGCTGAGCGAAGAGAGGGTGGTTTCCCATGGCCGAACCCGCACCCGAACCCGTGCCCGACGCCGAGGTGCTGGAGGCGCCGCTGTACCTCCGGGTCGCCGCGGCCCTGCGCGAGGACCTGACCCGGCAGCGGCTCGCCCCGGGCAGCCGGCTGCCCTCCGAACGTTCCCTGGCGCAGCGGTACCACGTCAACCGGCAGACCGTCCGCAGCGCCCTGCACCTCCTGCGCGAGGAAGGGCTCGTGGTCACCGACCGGCGCGGCACCTTCGCCGCGGGCGGCGCCCCCGGTCCCGAACCCGCCGCGGCGGCACCGCGCGCCGCCCACCGGCCGACCTTCCCCGGCGGCCCTCGGGCCTCCGACGCCCTGGTGCGCGCCTCGCTCGCCTGGGAGGCCCCGCCGACCCCGCTGGCGCCCCGGCTGCTGCTCACCCCCGGGGAGCCCACGCTCGTCCACCGGCACCTGGTGCTCGGCCCGCAGGGGGCGCTGCTCCAGCGGGCGGTGTCGTGGTTCTCGCGCGCCGCGCTGACGGAGATCCCGCAGCTGGCCCGCTACCGGCGGGGCAGGGACTGTCACCGGCAGCCGGACCTGCGGCTCCTGTACCACTGGATGCACCAGGCCGGACTGCGGATCACGCACCGGGAGTCGGTCGGCGTGCCGCCGGGGCCCCTGACGGCGGCGGGCGGCGGGGCGGCCCGGCTGCTCGTCCACCGGGTGGTGAGCGATCAGCACGGGCACGCCCTGGAGATCACGGACATCGACTTCTCCGCCGCCAGGGCGGCGTGGACGTACGAGTTCACGGGCTGAGGCCCCCGGCGCCCGGGCCCCCGGCTCCCGGTGGGCCCGCGAGGTCCCGGGCGTGTCAGACGATGCCCTCGGCGATCTCCGCCTCCTCGCGGGCGTTGCCGTACGCGGTCGGGGTGCCGTACGAGCGGCGTGCCACGTACCACCAGACGCTGGCGAGGACGAGGACGACGGCGAGGGCGATCACCGCGTAGTTCATCGTGTCGACCGTGACCGGCGACTTCTGCGGCAGGCAGAACAGCACGGTCACGACGGCCACCCACACGACGGCGGTCCAGCCGATCGGGCGGCTCCATCGGCCGAGGCTCCAGGGGCCGGGGACGAACCGGTCACCGGCGCGCAGGCGCAGGTAGATCGGGATGGCGTACGCCGGGGTGATGCCGATGACGTTGATCGCGGTGACCGCGCCGTAGGCGGTGGCCGAGTAGAGCGAGGGAACGGCGAGCAGCGCGGCCACGCCGACGGCGAGCCAGACCGCCGGGACCGGGGTCTGGGTGCGGGTGCTGACCTTGCGCCAGAGGGCCGAGCCGGGCAGCGCGTTGTCGCGGCTGAAGGCGAAGACCATGCGGCTCGCGGCGGCCACCTCTGCGTTGCCGCAGAAGAGCTGGGCGACGATCACGACGAGGAGCAGGGCGGTGGCGCCACCGGTGCCGAGCGCGTCGAGGAGGATCTGGGCGGGCGGGACGCCGGTGGCGCTGTTCTGCGTGGCGGCGTAGTCCTGGATCGCGAAGGTCAGCCCGGCGAGCAGCGCGAAGCCGGCGATCCAGGAGACCCAGATGGCGCGGACGATGCCCTTGGCGGCGGTGACGGAGGCGTTGGAGGTCTCCTCGGAGAGGTGGGCCGAGGCGTCGTAGCCGGAGAACGTGTACTGGGCGAGGAGCAGGCCGACGGCAGCGACGTAGAAGGGGTTCGCCCAGCCGGTGTCGTTGACGAACTCGGTGAAGACGAACTCGGCCGACTGGTGGTGGTCCGGGACGATCGCGAGGGCGCCGACGATCACGGCCACGCCCGCGAGGTGCCACCAGACGCTGATCGAGTTGAGCACGCTGACGAGGCGGACGCCGAAGAGGTTGAGGACGGCGTGCAGGAGCAGGATGGCCAGGAAGATGAGGAACGTCGAGCCCGGGGTCGGCTCGAAGCCCCACTGCAGGTTGAGGAAGGCGCCGGTGAAGAGGGCGGCGCCGTAGTCGATGCCGGCGATGGCGCCGAGCAGACCGAGCAGGTTCAGCCAGCCGGTGTACCAGCCCCAGCGGCGTCCGCCGAGCCGGTCGGCCATGTAGTAGAGCGCCCCGGAGGTGGGGTAGGCACTGGTGACCTCCGCGAGGGCGAGGCCGACGCAGAGGACGAAGAGGCCGACTCCGGCCCAGCCCCAGAGCATGACGGCGGGGCCGCCGGTGCCGAGGCCGAAGCCGTACAGCGTCATGCAGCCGGAGAGGATGGAGATGACGGAGAAGCTGATGGCGAAGTTGCCGAAGCCGCCCATGCGGCGGGCGAGGACGGGCTGGTAGCCGAGCTCTCTGAGCCGGGCCTCCTCGTCCTGCGCGGGCGCGGGGTCGCGGGGCGTGCGTATCGCGTCGTGGGGGGCGGTGCGGGACATGAGCGGGTTTCCTCCGGGGGACGGGGTCGTACGCGGGGACGGGGTCGTACGCGGGTCGCGGGGGACGGCGTCCTGCGCGGGGACGTGGGGGGAGCGGCGGGGGGCCTTGGCCGTCAGTCGCCCGTGCAGCGGGCGCGGGCGCGCAGGAAGACCTCCTCGGCCAGGGCGCGGTCGTCGGGCCGTTCGGTGCGGTAGGCCCAGGGCACGGTGGTGTAGTACGGGCCGAGCGCCTCGAAGACGCGGGCCGCGTCGGCGAAGCGGAGGGCTCCGTAGAGGGCGTGCGCGAGGTGGTTCAGGTCGAGCAGCGAGGCCTCGTCGGTGGCGCAGAAGAGGAACCAGGCGTCGAGGGCCCGCTGGGCGTCGCGCACGGCGTCCTCGGCGACCCAGTGCAGGTCCAGGGCGCGTTCGTGGCCGTTCTCGCGGCGGTAGCGCTCGACGCGGACGTAGAGCGGGAGCGCGTGCAGGGCGGAGCCCACGGGGGCCGACGCGGCGGCCCACTGCGCGTAGTTGACGGCCTCGGAGAGCGGCCCGCGGGTGCGGGCGTAGACGCACTGGAGCATCCGGTGGTGCCCCTCGCGGTTGTGCGGGTCGCGCTTCTCGACTTCGGCGAGGAGGCCCCAGGGGCCGGGCGGCAGCATGGGGGCGGGCGGCGCGAGCCGGTGTTCGGCCATCCGCTGGCGTCCGTCGAGGACGGCGAGGGCGAGGAGCCCGATCCAGGGCACGGGGTCGGTGGGGGCGTGTTCGGCCGCGTCCCGGCAGGCGGTCCAGGCCTCCTGCCAGAGCTCGCGGGTGCGGGCGTGTCCGGCGCGGTGGGCGCGGACGGCGCGTTCGACGGCGACGCGGCCGTGCATGACGGCGGCGGCGACGCTCCCGGGCTGTTCGGTGCGCCAGGTGTGGACGACGTCGGTGCCGGCGGCGACCGTGGCGAGGACCTGGGTGCGGCGGGTCCAGCCGTCCCAGCCGGTGGTCTCGTCGAGGAGCCGGGCCATGGAGACCCAGCGGCCGGCGCGCACGTCCTGGAGGGCGTGGCGCAGGGCGTTGTCGTGGCCGGCGGGGTGGTAGACGGGCCGGAATCCGTGTCCGGCCATCAGGGGGTCGGGCGTGGTGTGGATGGCATGGGTCCTCGTTGGGCGTGGAGGGGTGGTCAGCCCCCCGGCCGGCGTCCCGGCCGTTGGTCGGCGATCACTATAGGGGCCACTGGACGTGACCGGTCCACTTTCCTCCGTGACCGTAACTATTCGGCCAGCGACTGAATTTGACTTACTGTCAGGTATGCCGCGCGACCTGACAGGCTCGTCGCACCGGGGTTGACGGGCGTCACCGTGGGCGACACCCTGACCCTTTTCGGTGACCGGACGATCACCCGCCGGGCGGCGGGCCGCGGCCGGTCCGCAGCACGGGAGGGCGTACATGACGGGCGGTCCGGTACTCGCCGTCGACCAGGGCACCTCGGGCACGAAGGCACTCGTCCTGTGCCCCGAGCGCGGGGTGATCGGGACGGGCACGGCGCCGGTACGGCCCCGCCACCTGCCGGGCGGACGGGTGGAGGTCGACCCGCGCGAGCTGTACGACTCCGTCGTCGACGCCGGACGGGCGGCGCTCGCGGAGGCCGGCACCGCGGTGGAGGCCGTGGGCCTCGCGAACCAGGGCGAGACCGTCCTCGCCTGGGACCCGGTCACCGGCGAGCCGCTCACCGACGCGCTGGTCTGGCAGGACCGCAGGGCCACCTCCGTCTGCGACGAACTCGCCCGGCGCGCAACGGAGTTGACACGGATCACCGGTCTGCCGCTCGATCCCTACTTCGCCGCGCCGAAGATGGCCTGGATCCGTCGTCACGCCACCGGGGCCGGGACCGTCACCACCAGTGACGCCTGGCTCGTGCACCGGCTCACGGGCGCCTTCGTCACGGACGCCGCCACCGCGGGCCGCACCGGACTCCTCGACCCGGCCGCGGTCGCCTGGTCGGACCGGGCCCTCGACCTGTACGGCCTCGGAGGCGAGCCGCTCCCCCGGGTGGTCGACTGCGACGCGCCGGTCGGCACCACGACCGCCTTCGGGGCGCCCGTCCCGCTCACCGGACTGCTCGTCGACCAGCAGGCGGCGCTGCTGGCGCAGAGCGCTACCGACCCGGCCGCCGCCAAGTGCACGTACGGCACGGGCGCGTTCCTCCTGGCACAGACGGGCCCCGAGCCCCTGCCGTCCACGACCGGCCTCGTCGGCTGCGTCGCCTGGCGGCTCGGCGGCCGGACCACCCACTGCCTCGACGGCCAGGTGTACACGGTCGCCTCCGCCGTCCGCTGGCTCACCGACCTCGGCGTCATCGCCGGGCCCGAGGCGCTCGACCCCGTCGGCGGCGCCGTCCCGGACACCGGCGGGGTCACCTTCGTACCCGCCCTCGCCGGGCTCGCGGCGCCGTGGTGGCGCGGCGACGCGCGCGGTTCGCTGACCGGCCTCGGCCTCGACACCACCCCCGGGCACCTGGTCCGGGCGCTCTGCGAGGGCATCGCCGCACAGGTCGTGGAGCTGGCCTCGGCCGTGGCGGCCGACCGGGGCGCGCCCCTGACGGCGCTGCGCGCCGACGGCGGCCTGACCCGCTCGGCACTCCTCATGCAGACCCAGGCCGACCTGCTGCAACGGCCGGTCGAGGTGGCGGCGTCGCCCGACGCGACGGCCCTCGGCGTCGGCGCCGTGGCCCGGCTCGGCCGGCGTCCCGGGCTCGCCGTCCACGAGGCCGTACCGGAGTGGAAGCCGTCCGCCGTGTACGAGCCGATGATCACGCCCGACGAGGCGGCCGAACGCCTCGCCCGGTTCCGCACGGCGGTCGACGCGCTCGTCGGGACGGACGGGCGGTGACGGCCGGGGTGCCGCCCAGGGTGACCGCGACGGCGGCGGAGAGGGCGACGGCACCGGAGAGGGCGGGGGCGACCGCCACCGCGGAGGCGACGGCGACGGCGAGGGGGAGGGCGGCCGCGGCCGCTCGGGCGAAGGCACCCGGAGCGGCGCGGCGCCGGGCCGGTGGCGAAGGGGCACGGAGTACCGGGGCCGTCACGCGGCGCGGGCCGCTGCCCGTCGGGGCCGACGACGCGTACGACGTCGTGGTCGTCGGCGCCGGGGTGGTCGGGTGCGCCGTCGCGCGGGCGTTGGGACGGTATCCGCTGCGCGTGGCGCTCGTGGACGCCGCGGACGACGTCGGCGACGGCACGTCCAAGGCGAACACGGCCATCCTGCACACCGGGTTCGACGCCGTACCCGGCACCCTGGAGGCCCGGCTCGTACGGGAAGGGCACCGGATGCTGGGCGCGTACGCCCGCGAGGCCGGCATCCCCGTGGAGCCGCTCGGCGCGCTCCTCGTGGCCTGGGACGAGGAGCAGCGGGCGGCGCTCCCGGGGCTCATGGAGAAGGCGGAGCGCAACGGCCACCACGGCACCCGGCTCCTCGACGCGGAGGCGCTGCGGCGCCGCGAGCCGCATCTGGGGCCGGGAGCGCCGGCCGCGCTCGCCGTGCCCGGCGAGTCGGTGATCTGCCCCTGGACGACCACCCTCGCGTACGCCACCCAGGCCGTGCGCTCCGGCGTCGACCTGCACCTCGCGTGCCGGGTGGAGTCGGTCGGCACGGGCACGCCGCTGCACCGGATCGGCACCTCGCGCGGGGAGCTGCGGACCCGGTTCCTCGTCAACGCCTGCGGCCTGTACGCGGACGCCTTCGACGGTCTCCTCGGCCACCGCGACTTCACCGTCACCCCGCGCCGGGGACAGCTCCTGGTCTTCGACCGGTTCGCGCGCGACCTGGTCCGGCACATCCTGCTGCCCGTCCCCGGCCGGCTCGGCAAGGGGGTGCTGATCACCCCGACCGTGTTCGGGAACGTCATGCTCGGGCCGACCGCCGAGGACCTCGACGACAAGACGGCCACCGGCACGACGGCGGACGGCATCGCCGGGCTCCGCGAGTGCGGGGCGCGCATCGTGCCCGCGCTGCTCGACGAGGAGGTGACCGCGGTCTACGCGGGGCTGCGGGCCTCCGTCGGGCGGGAGGACTACGCCTGCGCGGCCCGTCCCGCGCTGCGGTACGTGACGGTGGGCGGCATCCGGTCCACCGGGCTCTCGGCGTCCCTGGCGCTCGCCGAGCACGTCCTCGGCCTTCTCGTCGACTGCGGCCTCGACCCGGGCCCCGAGCGGCCGCTCCCCCCGGTGCGGATGCCGAACCTGGGCGAGTCCTTCCCCCGCCCGTACCGGGACGGCGAACTGATCGCCCGGGACCCGGAGTTCGGGGCGATCGTCTGCCACTGCGAGCGGGTCACGCGGGGGGAGATCCGGGACGCGTTCGCCTCCGCGATCCCGCCGGCCGGACTCGACGGGCTGCGCCGCCGCACGCGCGCACGGGCCGGCCGGTGCCAGGGGAACCACTGCGGCGCGGAGCTGCGGAAGCTCTCCGCGCGGTACGGGAAGGGGGCACGGTGAACCGTACGGTCGACGTCCTGGTGGTGGGCGCGGGCCCGGCGGGGCTCGCCGCGGCCGCCCGGCTCGCCGCCGCCGGGGCGGGCCGGGTCGAGGTCCTGGAACGCGAACCGGCCGCGGGCGGCGTGCCGCGGCACTGCGCGCACCCGGGGTTCGGCACCGACGCGCGGGGCCGGGCGCTCGACGGTCCCGCCGCCGCGCGGCGCGCGGTCCGGACGGCGCTGCGCGCCGGGGCCGCGGTGCGCACCGGCGTGTCGGCGACCGGGTGGAGCGGGCCGCTCACCCTGGAGGTGACGGCGCCCACCGGAACCGAACGGATCGGGGCCCGGGCCGTGCTGCTCGCGACCGGGGCGCGCGAACGCCCGCGCGGCGCCCGCCTGCTGCCGGGCTCACGCCCGGCGGGGGTGTTCACCACGGGCGAGCTCCAGCGGACGGTGGCGCTGCTGGGGTCCGGCGACCGGGAGACGGTGGCGGCGGGCCGGGAGGCGCTCGGGCGGCGGGCCGTGGTCGTCGGCGGCGAGCCGGTGGCTCGGCACGCCGTCCGCGCGCTGCGGGGTGCGGGCGTGCACGTGGTGGCGGTGGTCACCGAGGGGGCGCGGACCGCGGCCCTCGGAGCCGTACCGCCGCCGCTGCTGGTGGAGACGGTCGTGACGGAAGTGGTCGGACGGGGACGGCTGAGCGGGGTCGCGGTAGCGGGGCGGGACGGGCGCGCGCGGCTGCTGCGGTGCGACACGGTGGTCCTCACCGGGGACTGGGTGCCCGAGCACGAACTGGCCCGTTCCGGTGGGCTGCCGCTCGCGCCGGGGAGCCGCGGCCCGCTGGTCGACGCCGGGTTCCGGACGGGGGCGCCCGGGGTGTTCGCCGCGGGGAACCTGCTGCGGGGGGTGGAGGCGGCCGTGGCGGCCGCGGCGGAGGGGCGGGCCGCCGCCGGAGCCGTACTCGACCATCTGGCGGGGCGGTCGGGGCCGTGCGCCGGGGTTCCGGTGGAGACGGCGGGGCCGCTGCGCTGGGTGGTGCCCGGGCTGCTCGGGCCGGGGGACGCGCCCCTGTCCGTGCGGGCCGCCCGGCCGTTGTCCCGGCCCGTCCTGACCGTGGGCCAGGGCGGCGCGGTGCTGCGGCGCGAGCGGCTGCGGGCCGCGGTGGTGCCGTGGCGGTCGGTGCGGCTGGGTCCGGCGTGGACGGACGGGGTCGATCCGGCGGGTGGGCCGGTGGTGGTCGGCGTCGAGGAGTGAGCCGGCGGCGGGCGGGCCGGCGGGCGCACGGGCGGGCGCGCGACGCGCTTGCGGGCGCTCGGGTCGTGCGCTACTCGCCCGGTGGGCGGTCCCGGGGGAGACTGACGGCATGACGGGCAAGCGCAGCGCGGGTCTTCTGGTCTTCCGCCGTACGACGGACGGAGGCGTGGAGGTGCTCATCGGGCACATGGGCGGTCCCCTGTGGGCGACCCGGGAGGAGGCCGCCTGGTCGGTCCCGAAGGGCGAGTACACGGCGGAGGAGTCGCCGGAGGCGGCGGCGCGGCGGGAGTTCGAGGAGGAGCTGGGGCTCCCCGCGCCCGACGGGGTGTGGATCCCGCTCGGCGAGATCCGGCAGCGGAACGGAAAGACCGTCGTCGCGTGGGCGGTCGAGGGCGACCTGGACCCGGCGGCGGTCGTGCCGGGCACGTTCACCATGGAGTGGCCGCCCCGCTCGGGCGTGCGGGCCGAGTTCCCGGAGATCGACCGCGTGGGCTGGTTCGGCCCCGAGGAGGCCGCGCCGCTGCTCGTGGCGGGTCAGCGGGTCTTGCTCGAACGGCTGGTGACACACCTCCAGGAGCGGTCCTGAGGGCCATTGTCAGACCCGTGCGAGAGGGTGGGAGCGGCAATCCGTCGAGAGGGAGCCCGACATGACCACCATCGCCACCGCAACCGAGCGCGCCGCCGCCCAGGCGTACCTGCGGCTGCTCGAATCGACCCAGGCCGTGCTCACCGACCCGTCGCTCGCCCCGTACGCCGCGGCGATGCTCGCCAACCCCATGGCGGAGGCGGACGAGGCGCTGCGCGCGGCGGGCCTCTCGGGAAACGAGGACCGGCTGCTGCGGCTCGTCTCCTCGCTGCGGGCCTCCCCCGCGAGCGAGTGGGGGTGGGTCGGCTGAGCGGCCGCGGTCGGCGGACGGACGCGCGGGCGGACGCGCGGGTCCCGGTCAGCCCGTGAGGCGGACCGGGAGCGCGCGGACGCTGTTGCCGACGAAACCGGAGTGGCGGGTCAGGTCCGCTTCCGGGACGGCCAGGTCGAGCGCCGGGAAGCGGGTGAAGAGCGCCTCCAGGGCGACGGCCGCCTCCATCCGGGCGAGCGGGGCGCCCAGGCAGTAGTGCGGGCCGTGGCCGAGGGAGAGGTGCTTGGCCCGCACGGTCCTCGTGACGTCGAAGCGGTCGGCGTCGGGACCGTGGACGCTCGCGTCCCGGCCGGCCGCCGAGTAGCCCGCGAGGACCGGGGTGCCCCGGGGGACGAGGGTGCCGTCGACGACGAGGTCGCGGGTCGGGTAGCGGAACGGGAAGTAGCTGACCGGGCTGTCCCAGCGGAGGGTCTCCTCCACGACGTCCGCCCAGTCGGCCCGGCCCTCGACGACCAGGGCGAGTTGGTCGCGGTGGGCGCAGAGGGCCCGGACGGCGTTGGTGACCAGGTTCAGGGTCGTCTCGTGCCCGGCGACGATCAGGAGCAGCAGGGTGCCGATCAGCTCGGCCTGGGCGAGCCGGTCACCGCCCTCGTCCCGGGCGGCGATCAGGGCGCTCGTCAGGTCGTCGCCCGGCTCCTTCGCCTTGGCGGCGACGACGGCCGCAAGGAGTTCGCCGAGCTCCCGGTTGGCGGCGAGGGCCAGCGGGGGTTCGGTGTCGGTGGCGACCACGATGCCGGAGAGGTGGTGCAGCCGCTCCTGGTGCGCCGGGTCCACGCCGAGGAGTTCGCAGATGACGCCGAGCGGCAGCGGCAGGGCGTAGTGGCGGCGGAGGTCGGCGACGCCGTCCCCCGCGCGGGCGGCCTCGGCGAGGCCGTCGAGGAACCCGGCCGCCAGGGACTCGACCCGCGGGCGGAGCTCCTCGACCCGCCGGACGGTGAAGGCACTGCTGACCAGGGCGCGCAGACGTCGGTGGTCGGCGCCGTCCGCGGTGGTCATGCCGGGGACGACGGCGAAGGTCCGCAGGGGCCAGCCCTCGGGTATGCGGCCGTCGACGAGCGCGGTGAAGTGCTGGGGCCCCTTGGCGACGTCGGGGTGGGCGAGGAAGCCGCGGAGGGCGTCGTGACCGAGCACCGCCATGCCCTCGATGTCGCCGGGCAGGAGCACCGGGGCGACGGCGCCGCGGGCGAGCAGCCGGGCGTTGTCCGCGTGCGGACAGCCGCCCGCGGGGTCGATGCGGTACGGGGTCCGGTCGGCTCCGGCGCTGGACGGTGTGGTCACGAAGGGCTCCTGACTGCGGCGCGGGTCCGGTGGTGGCGTCCGGGCGGACCGATCCTAAGGTCAACCGGCGCGGACGCGGCCGGGGTTGCGCACGGCGGAAGCGGAAGCGGATGTTCGCGGGCGCCGGGGCGGCCTGGGCCGGGGACGGGACACGGCTCCGGCAGGGCAGGGTCATCGGTCGGGCGGGGGCCGGAACACCCGTCGGGCAGGGCCGGGTCATCGGTCGGGCCGGGGCCGGAGCACCCGTCGGGCGGTGTCCCGTCGGCTCGTTTCGGAGCGCGCGCCACCCGCCCGGCCCAACGACGCGCCGCCGCGGGCAGGATCCGCTACGCCGGTCGGCGCACTTCGCTCTGCGTCCCGTGCGGGCCCTTCCTACGGTGACTGAATGATCGTCACGTCAGCTGTTCGTCATGCCGCCGCGGGGACCGCGGCACTGCTGCTCGTGCTGCCCGCTCCGGTGGCCTCCGCCTCCCACGCCACGCACGACACGCACGCCGTCGGGGGCCGGGCGGCCGCCGAGGGCCGGGGCGCCGCCGCGAGCGGCGCGTCCGGTTCGGCCGTGCGCGCCCCCGGCGCGGTCGGGGAGCCGACGCCGCCCGCGCGGCGGTTCGTCGACCGGGCCCGGCTCGACCGGCGGGGCACCCACGTGCAGCCGCTGGCGGGTGCGCCGGAGCTGCCGTCGGTCTCCGCCCTGGCGTGGGTGGTCGCCGACGCCTCGACGGGCGAGGTGCTGGCCGCGCGGAACGCGCACCGGCGACTTCCGCCCGCCAGCACGCTGAAGACGCTGTTCGCGCTCACGGCCCTCCCGCACAACGCCCCGTCCGAACGGCACACGGTGGCCGACTCCGAGCTGACGGGGATCGGCGAGGGCAGCAGCCTGGTGGGGATCAAGGAGGGGTACACGTACAAGGTGTCGGACCTCTGGAACGGCGTCTTCCTCAGCTCGGGCAACGACGCCGTCCACGTGCTCGCCGCGATGAACGGCGGCTGGGACTCGATGGCGAAGCAGATGCAGGAGAAGGCCCGCGCGCTCGGCGCGCACGACACCAGGGTCGTGTCGCCCGACGGCTACGACGCGCCGGGGCAGGTCTCGTCCGCCTTCGACCTCGCCGTCTTCGGACGGGCCGGGCTCCAGGACCCGGAGTTCACCCGGTACTGCTCGACGCCGTACGCGGACTTCCCGGCGGGCTCCTGGTCGTACGGCATCGCCAACACCAACCGGCTCCTGACGGGCGCCGACGGCGTCGCTCGCTACCCGGGGCTCATCGGCATCAAGAACGGCTACACGAGCAACGCCGGAAACACGCTCGTCGCCGGGGCCCGGCGGGGCGGCCGCACCCTCGTCGTCTCGGTCATGAACCCGCAGCGGGGCGGTGGTCTCGCCGTGTACGAGGAGGCGAGGGACCTGCTCGACTGGGGCTTCGGCGCGGCGGGCCGGGTCCAGCCGGTGGGCTCGCTGCTCCCGGGGCCGACGCAGAAGACGACCACCCCCGAAGCCGGTACGCGTGCGGTGTCGGCGGTACGGGACGGAGCCGCGACCGGGCGCGAGTCCGGGGTGGGGGCGCCGGCGGTGCCGGGCGCGGCGGGCGCGCCCGTACCGAAGGAGGGCGTCGTCAAGGCGGAGGCGGAGGCGGGACCGGGCGCCTCGGCCGGGCTGCCGCTGGCACTCGTGGGGTCGGCCTGTGCGGCGGCGCTCGCCCTGTGGGCCTGGCGACGCCGCGGCGGCGCCGGGAACGCGACCGACCACGTCTACGCCGAACGGTCGTAGGTCGGAGCCGCCCCGGGGCCCGGCGGCGGGTGCCGGGGCTCCGGCGGGCGAGATCGGAAGATGGCCTAGGCGCCCGAGACGTTGTTCACGGGCTGCTGCCAGGGGCCGGTCGGGCCGCGCCGGGCGACGTACCGTTCGGCGGCGCGCACCGCCTCGGAGGCCGTCCGCTCCCCCATCAGGACACAGAGCGTGTACGCGGTGTCCTCGAAGCTCCGGCGGACCGACAGGTCGCACGGCCCGGCGCGCACGATCCGTTCCTGGGAACGGTAGTGGCGCAGCAACCGGTCGACCGTCTTCCTGTCGGGCAGCAGCATGGCATCCTCCTGGCGGGTGCTCCTGTGACCCCCTCGGCAAGGCATCGCTTCATCGTCGCGGCGTACCGCCATGTGCGCGACCCGCGCGACCACGCACCGTGACGACCGGCGCCCCGGAATGCGGTCCGGCCCCGGATGGCGGAGGGTCGGAGTCATGAACTCCACCTCTCTCCCCCGCGTGGTCGTCACCGGTGCCACCGGCAATGTCGGTACGAGTCTGGTGCGCGCCCTCGCCGCCGACGCCCGGATCGGCTCCGTCCTCGGACTCGCCCGGCGCCGCCCCTCGCTCGACCTGTCGGGCGTGGAGTGGGCCGAGGTGGACCTCTCCCGTGAGGGGGACGAGCCGATGCTGCGGCAGCACGTGGCGGACGCCGACGCGGTCGTCCACCTGGCCTGGCGGTTCGGTCCCACGCACGATCCGGTGGAGACCTGGCGGGCCAATGTCCTGGGCTCGGTGCGCGTCTTCGAGGCCGTCGCGGCGGCCCGGGTCCCGGTCCTGGTGCACGCCTCGTCGGTGGGGGCCTACTCCCCCGGGCCGTCCGGTGGTGCTCCCGTCTCCGAGGAGTGGCCGACCCACGGGTGGCCCGACGCCGCCTACACCCGTGAGAAGGCCTATCTGGAGCGGGTCCTCGACACCTTCGAGCGCGACCATCCGCAGATCCGGGTGGTGCGGATGCGTCCGGCGTTCCTGTTCAAGGAGGAGTCGGCGAGCAGCCAGCGCCGGATCTTCGCCGGGCGGTTCTTCCCCGGGCAGCTGATGCGGCCCGAGATGCTGCCGCTGCTGCCGGAGTTCGCGGGCCTGCGGTTCCAGGTGCTGCACACGGACGACGCGGCGGACGCCTACCGCAGGGCGCTGCTGCGGGACGTCCGGGGCGCGTTCAACCTCGCCGCCGAGCCCGTGGTCGACGCCGAGCTGCTGGGACGGCTGCTGGACGCACGGCCGGTGCGGGTTCCGGCCGGTGCGGTGCGGGGCGCGCTGGCGACGGCCTGGCATCTGCGGCTCGTGCCCGCGTCGCCGGGGCTCTTCGAAGCGATGCGGCACCTGCCGCTGATGGCGACCGAGCGGGCGCGACGGCAGCTGGAGTGGGAGCCGGAGGCGAGCTCGGTGGAGGCCCTGGGCGCCTTCCTGCGCGGCGTGCGGGCGGGCGCGGGCGACGACACGGCGCCTCTGACGGGCCGGCGCGTCGGCTGACGCGGTGGCTGACGCGTCGGCTGATAGGCCGCGACTGGGTGGCGGCCGGCCGTGGCGCGACGCCGGTCGTCGCGCCACGGCCGGTCCGCGCTCAGGAGGTGGGGTCGTGCCACCCTCCGGCGTTCCAGTCGACGATGCGGATGGCCGCTCCGGCGGCCTCGCGGCCCCGGCAGTGCGCCCGGTGCCTGCGCAGCAGGGCGTCGATGTCGAGGTGGCGGGCGAACTCGGGTCGGGCGGCGAGCCGTTGGGCGTAGGCCCACAGGGCGGGGTGGTCGGCGACGCGGTCGAGGGCGGCGGCGTCCAGGTGCCAGCGGTGGACGGTGTCGAGCCGCACGAGCGTGACCCAGACGTGGACGTCGGCGGCGGTGGGCGCTGCTCCGAGGACGTACGGATGGCGGACGAGCCGCCGTTCGAGCGAGCCGAGTGCCGCAAAGAGGGCGGCGAGCGGCTCGTGGTGGGCGGAGCGGTCGTCGAGGCCGAGTTCTCCGGCGCGCTGGGCTGCCCGGTCGATGTCGCGCGCGCACAGGTCGGCGACCGTTTCGATCTCCTCGCGCCGCGCCTCGGGCAGCAGGTCGGGCCCCTCGCCCCGGAAGCGGAGGGCGAGGTCGCGGAGGATGTCGGGGACGTGGGTGCTGACGATCCGTCCGGTCCAGTCGTCGCTGAGGACGGGGGCGGCGGCCGGTCCGGGGTACAGGTGGGCGCTCGCCTCGTAGAGGGGCCGCAACGCGGCGTATCCCCCGTCGGGCGTGTCGGGCTCCTCGGGCAGGACGGTGAGCGGGAGCGTGTCGCCGAGCCCGAGGAGTCCGTGGGTGACCGCGATGCCCAGACAGTCGGGGCCCGACGGTGCCAGGTGGAGGCGGTACCGGTGCGGCACCGCGTAGTGGCCGCTGTGCGGGTCGCGGCCGATGCGGCCCCGGAACGCCGGAGCGGCCAGGGCGGAGGAGACGGAGAGAAGGGTGGAGGACGAGGAGGTGTGGGAGGGCGTGGAGGGCCAAGGGGACGAGGAGGGGGGCGGGGCGACGGCGGACATGCTTCTCCCTCGGGGGTGCTCGATGCGCGGGGGCGCGTCGTGGGTGGCCGAATTCCGTCGCCCCGAGCGGGGCGAAGCGGGACGTACGCGAGCGCGTACGGAGGGGGCGTGGAGGGGAGCGCGGCGTGGCCGTACCGGCTCAGCGGTCGACGGAACCACCCGGACGGGTGCGGCGACTCGCGGCGCTGCAGACCCGCAGCAGATCGATGTGGCGGCGGGAGGTCAGGAGGGGAAGCGGGCACGGGAGCGGGGCGGCCGGTGCGGAGTGCCCTGCGCTGCGTCCCATCGTTCCCTACCCGTTCGCTCGGTTTCCCGTCCCGAGTGTCGGGCCGCGCCCCGGCGGCGTCAAGGGTGCGGCCGGCGCCGCTTCATGGGGTACGGATCCGGTCGCGGCCGTGCGGGATAATGCGGCCATGCGCATCTCAGCCAGGGCCGACTACGCGGTACGCGCCGCCCTTCAGCTCGCCGCCGCCCGCGACGCGGGGCCGCTCAAGGCCGAGGCCATCGCCGAGGACCAGGGCATCTCCCACAAGTTCCTGGAGGGCATCCTCGGCGACATGCGCAAGGGCGGCCTGGTGCAGAGCCAGCGCGGCGGCAACGGCGGCTACTGGCTGGCGCGGCCCGCGGAGTCGATCTCGGTCGCGGACGTCATCCGCTGCGTGGACGGCCCGCTCGTGTCGGTGCGCGGCGAGCGGCCGCCGGACCTGTCGTACACGGGGCCCGCCGAGTCGCTGCTCCCGCTGTGGATCGCCCTGCGGGCGAGCGTCCGCGAGGTGCTCGGGGTCTCCCTGGCGGAGGTGGCGTCGGCGCAGCTGCCGGCCGGGATCACGGCGCGCGCGAGCGATCCGGAGGCATGGACCAACCCCTGACGCCCACCCGCCCACCGCTCACCCGCTGACCTGCGGAATCGGGCCTCCGGCGTCCGGCCTCCGAGCGGGCCACCGCCGAACCGGTCCCGGCCACCGCCCCCCTGACGCCGTCTCATGACCGAAGACGGTGCTGTCCACCCCTCGGACGCCCCTTGGGGCGCGAGCACCCCCTCTGCCACTATCCCTACTTATTCACTGGGGATATTGAGGACAGGGCGGGGTGACGTGAGTACGCCGAGGAAGTCGTCGAAGAGAGCAGCGATACGCACCACCCCGCCGGAACCGGCGGCCGACGCCGTCCGGTGGCCACGCGTCACGCGCGAGCTGGCCGACGACCTCGCCGTCGACGCCGCCGCCCGCGACCGGGCGGGCAAGTCCCCGTCCGACGAGGTCGCCCGGCTTCAGGAGGCCGGGCTGCCCGCCCTGCTGACCCCACCGCACGCCGACGGGCGGGGCGCGGAGCTGCGCGCGGCCTGTGCGGTCGTACGGGAGATCTCGGCGGCCGACAGTTCCATCGGCGAACTCCTCGCCCACCACTACCTCCTGTCCTGGTCCGGGCGGCTCTTCGGTCGCCCCGCACCCGGGACCGGCTCGGTCGCCGACCCGTCCGGCCTCGACACCCGTACGGCGGAACGGCACTGGCTGCTCGCCGGCGGCATCGAGGCACCGACCGGCGAGTCCGGCCCCGGCCTGGCGCTCACGCCCACCGAGGACGGCTGGCTCCTGCACGGCCGGCGCTCCTTCGCCTCGGGCGTCACCGTGGCCGACCGCCTCGTCGTCGGGGCACGCCCGGCCGGGACCGGCGACCTGCTGGTCCTCCTGGTGGACCCCGGCGGGCCGGGGGTGCTCACCGACGCCGGTGCGGAGCGGGTCGGGCAGCGGCTCTCGGGGGCCGGGACGGTCACGTTCGACCACGTCCGGGTTCCGGCCGCGGACGTCCTCGGCACGCTGCCCCACGACGAGCACGCCGCCGCGCCGTTCAGCACCCTCGCCCCGCTCGCCCTGCGGCTGCTCCTCGTCCAGGTGGGCCTCGGCATCGCCGAGGGGGCGCTCGCCGAGGCGCGTGACGTGAGCCGGGCCGGACAGGCCGCCGGGCCCGGGACCGCCGAGGGCTCCCCCGGTGAGGGGGCCCCGGCCGCGGGGGACGATCCGTACCTGCTGCTCGCGTACGGCGAACTGGCGACGGCCGTGCACGCCGCGGCGGCGGTCGCGGAGCGCGCCACCGACGCGCTGGAACGGGGTCTGGCCGCCGGCTGGGACCTCGGGGCCGAGGAACGGGCCGACATCGCCGTGCTGGTCTCGGCGGCCGAGACGGTGACCGGCCGGGCGGCCGTGCACCTCACCACCCGGGTCCTCGAACTGGTCGACGGCGCGGAGGACGGCGGCGGCCGGGTGCGGGGCGCCGGTCCCGGCTTCGACCGCTTCTGGCGCAACGCCCGCGCGCTGACCGCCCACACCCGCCCGTCGCACCGGCTCCGTGACATCGGGGACCACTACCTCAACGGCACGCACTCCCGCCTCACCCTCCTGGCCTGACGGCGCGGACGCGCGGTCGCCGCACACCTCCGGAGGGGCCGGTGCGGGCGGGGTCCGGGCGGGAAGTGGGAAGATCAAGATCTCGGGACCTCCGGCTCTCTCGCCGGAGGGCCGGAGGGCCCAAGCTGGACGTTGGAGGGCCGGTCCACCGGGACGCGGCCCGACCCGAGCCGAGGAGGCAGCCCGATGAGTCGCGAGATCGTCGCTGGAGTGGACGGTTCCCCGGAGAGCCTGGCAGCGGCCGACTGGGCCGCGCGCGAGGCCCTCCACCGGGGCCTTCCGCTGCGGCTCGCCCACGCGTGGCGGTGGGAGCCGCTCGACCTGCCCCTGGTGCAGGACCGCGCGGACCAGGAGCGGACCGCCGAGGAGGTCGTCCGCGGGGCCGAGGCGACGGTCGCGAGCCGGTACCCGGACCTCCCGCTCACCGCCGAGGTGCTCACGGACACCCCGGCCGCCGCGCTGCTCGGCGCCGAGGACCGGGCCGAGCTGCTGGTCATCGGCTCGCGCGGATACGGCGCCGTGGCCGGCTTCCTGCTCGGCTCGTACGGCCAGGAGATCATCGCCGGGGCGACCCGTCCGGTGGTGGCCGTGCGGTCCCGGAACGGCGAACCGGCCGAACCGCCCACGGGGGACGTGCTGGTGGGCCAGCTCGGCAGCCCCGAGGACAGTGCCGCCGCGCTCGGCTTCGCCTTCGAGACGGCCGCGGCGCGCGGCGCCGCCGTGCGGGCCGTTCGGGCCTGGAGCCTGCCGCCGCTGTTCGCGTACAGCCCGACGTCCCTGGCCCTCGCCGACGAGGCCGGTGGCCTCGTACCGTACGAGGAGAAGGCCCTCCGCGAGGCGCTCGCGCCCTGGCGGGAGCGGTTCCCCGAGGTGCGGGTGACCGAGCACGTGGAGCTCGGCTCCGCCGGGCAGGTGCTGCTCTCCGCCTCGGGCGCGGCGCAGCTGCTCGTGGTCGGACGGCGGGCACGCCGCGGCGCGCGGGGGCCCCGGATCGGCTCCGTCGCGCACGCGGCGCTGCACCTCGCGCCCTGCCCGGTAGCGGTCGTCCCGCAGGGGTGAACCGCGGCGGGGCCGACGGCCGTCGGGAGGCACGCGGACAGGACTCCGTCGAGAATGGGACCCGTTCGCCGGATTGACGCCCCGCGTTGACGAAGCGTGTCGGGGCGGGACCGGCCGGAAAGTGTTGTCGCCGTCGCCCCGGTGGCTCTCGCGAGCGCCGGTCCCCCGGCGGCCCGACCGAGAGAGCGGAGCTTCATGCGGCACGCGTACGAGGACCGTCCCGAGCCCTCCGTCCCCCCGGAACCGCGCGGGGAGTCCCCCGCGCGGGAGCCACGGCCTGACCCACCGCCGGGGCGGCGAGGGCGGCACGCCGTCCGGCGCCCCTCCTTCCGTACGGCCGTCCTGGCGGCGGGCGGCGCGGCGGCCGCGCTCACGGTGGCGACCGGAATGTACGTGGCGGCCCCGGCCCCGGCCCCGCCGGAGGACCCCCGGGTCGTCGCCGCGCCCGCCGCGACCGCCCTGGCCGTCGCGGCCGGCGGGGCGGCGGGGCAGTTCGTCCAGGAGGTGGTCGCGCTGGCCAACGCGGAGCGCGCGAAGGCGGGTTGCCGGCCGCTGCGGTCCGAGAAACGGCTGCGGAGCGCCGCGCAGGGGCACGCCGACGACATGGCCGCCCGCGGCTACTACCAGCACGACAGTCCGGAGGGGCGGGACGCGGGCGACCGGATCCGCGCCGCCGGGTACCGCTGGTCCACGTGGGCGGAGAACATCCACCGGGGGCCGCGGACGCCCGCCCGCGCGATGGAGGACTGGATGGAGAGCAGCGGCCACCGGGCGAACATCCTCAACTGCTCGTTCGATGAGATCGGCGTCGGGGTGGCCCTGACCGCCAACGGCCCCTGGTGGGTGCAGAACTTCGGCAGCAGGGACTGAGCCGGGCCGGGCGCCGCCCGGCCCTTCCCGGCACGTCCGGCGCCCCACGGGCGGGAAGCGGGGCCCGGTGCGCGGCGCGACCGACCGAAGTCGGACTCGGCGAGGACGGTCCGGCCGACCGGCCGCCACGCCCCGGCGCCCGCGGCTCGCCCGCCCCGCACCCCGACCGACCGGTACCGGGGCGCACTCCCCGCTGCCGGGCCGACCGCGCGCCGCGACGCGGCGTCCGTTCACGGCCCGAGGCTCACGGCGCGGCGAGCTTCTGCACCCAGATCGTGCCGTCGGGGCCCGGGACCGACGCGACTCCGGTGTCGCGGTACCGGCAGTTCAGCATGTTCTCCTCGTGCAGGGACCCGTCGGTCCAGTCCTCGACGACGGACGCCGGGTCGTCCGCGCCGCGCGCGAGGTTCTCCGCCCAGGCCGACCAGGAGTACCCGGCGGCGGTGATGCGGCCGTCGGCGTACTCGCCCTCCGGGCTGCTGTGCCCGTAGTACCCGCGCGCCGCCATGTCACGGGCGTAGGCGCGGGCCGCGGCGGCCAGCCGCGGGTCGGTGCGCAGCGGGCCGCAGCCGGCCGCGGCGCGCAGCCGGTTGACCCGGGCGGTGACCTCCTCCTCGGGGGTGGGCGCGGGCGTACGGCGCGGGGTCGGCCGCACCGTCGGTGACGGCGGGGGCGTCGTGGTGACCGAGGGTGACGGGGACGGTGGCGTCGTGGCGGGGGTGGGCGGCGGCGTCGTGGGGACCGGCGGCGCCGCGACGGGCCGGGCGGGAGCCACCCGGGCCTCGGTCTGTCCCGGTACGAGCAGGGTGACCGCGCCGAGGACGGCGACCGCCGCCGTACCGGCGAGTGCGGCGCGCCGCAGCGGCGTCCAGCGCCCGACGGGGGCGGCGGCGAGGGCGGCGCCGCGCGCGCCCTCGGCCGCGGACACGGCGGAGACGGCGAGCGGTGGGACGAGGCCGATGCCGACGAGCAGGCCCTCCACGGGGGCGAGGCCGCCGAGTCCCGCCGGGCGTCCGGCGCACCGGCCGCAGCTCCGCAGGTGGCGGGCGACGCGTTTGCGCCACAGCGGGGACGGCCGGCCGTCCCAGGCCCGCAGCGCCTCGGCCAGCTCCGGGCACGGCGGGTCGGCGTCCAGGGCGCGGACGACGGCCCGGCCGGTCTCCAGGCGCTCCTTCATCCGCTGGATGCGCACGGCGGCGTGCTGCGGGGAGATGCCGCCGAGGCCCTCGGCGAGTTCGGCGCGGGTCAGCTCGCCGGCCGCTTCCAGCCACCACAGCGCGAGGAGTTCGCGGTCCTCGTCGTCGAGCCAGCGGGTGGCGCGGGCGACGTCGCGGCGCTGCCCGGAGAGGCCGAGGCGCAGGATGGTGAGTTCGGTGAAGTCGCCGCCGGCCGGGTCGGCGAGGTCGGCGGCCCGGTCCAGGCCGGGGAGGGGCGCCTGCTGCCGTTCGCGCCAGCGGCGCCGTACGCCGTTCATGGCGATGGCGACGAGCCAGGAGCGGAAGCGGGCGGGGTCGCGCAGGCCGGTCAGGCCGTCGAGGGCGCGGACCATCGTCTCCTGGACGATGTCGTCGGTGTCCGCGTGGCCGTCGAGGGCGCGGCCGACGATGTTGTGGACGAGCGGCAGGTAGGCCCGTACCAGCTCGTCACGGGCGCGCGCGTCGCCCGCGCGCGCCGCCTCCACGAGCAGGACGGTGCGGTGCTCGTCGTTGTGCATGGGTGGTGCTCCCTCTTCCCTGGACCGAGTTCCCCGGTGAGGAGACCCGTGGGAGCGGGAGGGATAACACTTCTCCACGCCGTCCGCAGGGCGTTCCGCACGTGTCCGCCCGGTGTGCCGGGCGGGCCGGTGCGGCTACCCGGTGACGTGGGGCAGGGTGGGGACGGTCGCCCCTCTCCCCGCCCGTACGGCCTCGACGACCGCGTCGTGGAGCTCTCGGCTCTCCTCCTCGGTGGCGCACGGAACGGGACTTCCCGACATGGTGAACCAGTCGGATGCGCCGCTGTACTGCACGGCCACGCGTGCTTCCCCGTCGGCCCAGGTCGTGTGCACGGTCATGTCGCCCGTGACGGCCCCGGCCTCGTCGGTCAGCACCCCACCTCGCCCGGTGTAGACACCGGCGGTCGTCCATGATGCCCAGCTCATCCATCCAGGTTCACACCAGGACGTCGAGCGCGCCACCGACGGGACCGCCCCGGCCGGATTGCCTCCGGCCGGGGCGGTTCGGGTCTCGTCCTGGATCAGGCGAGGGAGGCGACGGCCTCGTTGAACGTCGCGGACGGACGCATCACGGCCGCGGCCTTGGCCGGGTCGGGCTGGTAGTAGCCGCCGATCTCGGCCGGGGAGCCCTGGACGGCGTTCAGCTCGTCGACGATCTTCTGCTCGTTGGCGGTGAGCGTCTCGGCGAGCGGGGCGAAGGCCTTCGCCAGCTCCGCGTCGTCGGTCTGCTTGGCCAGCTCCTGGGCCCAGTAGAGGGCCAGGTAGAAGTGGCTGCCGCGGTTGTCGATGCCGCCGACGCGGCGGGTCGGCGACTTGTCCTCGTTGAGGAAGGTGCCGGTGGCGCGGTCGAGGGTGTCGGCGAGGACCTGGGCGCGGGCGTTGCCCGTGGTGGTCGCGAGGTGCTCGAAGGAGGCCGCGAGGGCGAAGAACTCGCCGAGCGAGTCCCAGCGGAGGTAGTTCTCCTTGACGAGCTGCTGCACGTGCTTGGGGGCGGAGCCGCCGGCGCCGGTCTCGAAGAGGCCGCCGCCCGCCATCAGCGGGACGACCGACAGCATCTTGGCGCTGGTGCCCAGCTCCAGGATCGGGAAGAGGTCGGTCAGGTAGTCGCGCAGGACGTTGCCGGTGACGGAGATGGTGTCCTCGCCGCGGCGGATGCGCTCCAGGGAGAACTTCGTCGCCTCGACCGGGGAGAGGATCTTGATCTCCAGGCCCTCGGTGTCGTGCTGCGGCAGGTACTCCTTGACCTTGGCGATCAGCTGGGCGTCGTGGGCGCGGTTCTCGTCCAGCCAGAAGACGGCCGGGGCGCCGGTGGCGCGGGCGCGGGTGACGGCGAGCTTGACCCAGTCCTGGATCGGGAGGTCCTTGGTCTGGCAGGCGCGGAAGATGTCGCCCTCGGCGACCTCCTGCTCCAGGAGGACGGTGCCGGAGCCGTCGACGATGCGGACGGTGCCCGCCGCGGCCATCTCGAAGGTCTTGTCGTGGGAGCCGTACTCCTCGGCCTTCTGCGCCATGAGGCCGACGTTCGGGACGGAGCCCATGGTCGACGGGTCGAAGGCGCCGTGGGCGCGGCAGTCGTCGATGACGGCCTGGTAGACGCCCGAGTAGCTGTGGTCCGGGAGGACGGCGAGGGTGTCGGCCTCCTGGCCGTCCGGGCCCCACATGTGGCCGGAGGTGCGGATCATGGCCGGCATCGAGGCGTCGACGATGACGTCGGACGGCACGTGCAGGTTGGTGATGCCCTTGTCGGAGTCGACCATGGCGAGGGCCGGGCCCTCGGCCAGCTCGGCCTCGAAGGAGGCCTTGATCTCGGCGCCGTTCGGGAGGGCGGCTAGACCGTTCAGGACCGTGCCGAGGCCGTCGTTGGGGGACAGACCGGCGGCGGCGAGGGCCTCGCCGTACTTCGCGAACGTGTTCGGGAAGAAGGCGCGCACGACGTGGCCGAAGACGATCGGGTCGGAGACCTTCATCATCGTGGCCTTGAGGTGCACGGAGAAGAGGACGCCCTCCGCCTTGGCGCGGGCGACCTGCTCGCCGAGGAACGTGCGCAGGGCGGCGGCGCGCATGACGGCGGCGTCGACGACCTCGCCTGCGATGACCTTCAGCGGCTCGCGGAGCTCGCTGACGGTGCCGTCGGCGGCGGTGAACTCGAAGCGGAGGGTGTCGTCCTGCGCGATGACGACGGACTTCTCGGTGGAGGCGAAGTCGTTCTCGCTCATCGTGGCGACGTTGGTCTTGGACTCGGGGGTCCAGGCGCCCATGCGGTGCGGGTGGGTCTTGGCGTAGTTCTTGACCGAGCCGGGCGCGCGGCGGTCGGAGTTGCCCTCGCGCAGGACCGGGTTGACGGCCGAGCCCTTGATCTTGTCGTAGCGGGCGCGGACGTCCTTGTCCTGGTCCGTCTTCGGGTCGTCCGGGTAGTCCGGGAGGGCGTAGCCCTGCGCCTGGAGCTCGGCGATCGCGGCCTTCAGCTGCGGGATCGACGCGGAGACGTTCGGCAGCTTGATGATGTTGGCCTCGGGGCGCTTGGCCAGCTCGCCGAGCTCGGAGAGGGCGTCGCCGATGCGCTGGCCCTCCTCCAGGTACTCCGGGAAGACGGCGATGATGCGGCCCGCGAGGGAGATGTCACGCGTCTCGACCGTGACGCCGGCCTGCGAGGCATACGCCTGGATCACGGGCAGGAACGAGTACGTCGCCAGGGCGGGCGCCTCGTCAGTGTGGGTGTAGATGATGGTCGAGTCAGTCACCGGGTGCTCCGCTCCACGTCTGCGTATGCGAGATTGCTCGACATCAAGATATCTCGTGATCGCGGTCCTCGGTAAAGGGCCCCACGAGCATCCCGTCCTCGGGTGCCCCGGAGGCCTCCACGAAGGGTCCGCCGAGCCGGTACGGGACGGGGCCGCCGTCCAGGTCGACGTGGCGGAGCACGAGCAGCAGCGCCAGGCCGCAGGCGGCGACCACCCCGGCGGCGACGGCCTGGCCGCAGCGATGGGCGAGCCTCAGGTCGGCCGCGTCGTAGGGGGCGGTGGCCGGCAGGCCGAGCGTCTCGCCGAGGAGCATGATCCCGGCGCCGAGGCCGGCCGCGGCGACGAGGGCGAGGGGCACGGTGACGAACAGGCCGCGCGCGGCCTGGCCGCCCCGGCGGGCGGGGCGGACCCTGCCCCTGCGGGCCACGAGGGCGAGCAGTCCGCCGAAGACGGCGAGGACGAGGAGCGCTGCGGCCACGACGTCGCCGGGCCGGTGGTCTCCGGCGGCGACGGTGTAGGCGCTGACGGCGACGGCCCAGAGGGTGGCGGAGCCCACGGCGAGGCCGCGCTGCCGGTGGGGGACGACGAGCACGAAGCCGAGGGCGATGCCGAGGGAGAGGGTGGTCTGCGCGCTGGGGAAGCCGCTCGGCGCGAGGGCGGCGGCTCCTTCGGTGACCGGGGGCCTCGGCGCGTACCGCTGGAGCGCTCCGGTCAGGGCGAGGGCCGTGACGACGCCGCCCGCCGCGAGGCCGGTGGCGGCGTACCGCCTGCGCAGCACGCCGACGGCGGGCAGCAGCACGGCGCCGACGACGAGCGAGAGGGTGACCATCCCGGCGAGCGAGGGGTGCTCGCGGATCAGGGTGGCGGCGGTCGTGTCGGCACGTCGGCCGACGACGGCGGCGTCGCCCCAGCGGCGGCCGGTGGCCGTGAGGACCAGGCCGGCGTAGACGACGGTCAGGAGCAGGACGGCCCCGAGGCAGGCACGCCGGGTCCGGGTGCGGACGCGGGTGCTGAACGAGCCGGCGGCCTCGCCGGCCACGGCGGCGTACCACCAGGTGTCCCCGGTCTCGATCGGCCTCGGGGAGCCGTCGGCGCGGGGCCTGTCGTAGGAAGCCATGCCCCGATTCGAACCCACGGGCGGCCGCGCCGCCCGCTGGAGTCACCCGAACGACACGCCGGGGCCCGGCGCGGCCCTCGCGGGGCGGGGTGGTGTGCGTACGGGGCGGGGCGGCGCGCGTGCGGCGGAGCGGGCACGGGGTCTGTACGGCGGAGGGGGCGCGGGGCCTACGGCAGAGGGGGCGCCGGGCGGGGAGGGTCACGCGCGCGCGAGGTCGGCGGCCGTGGGGGCGCGGGTGCGGCGGCGGGTGCCGTAGAGCATGAAGGCGGTGTTGACGAGGGCCACGTGGCTGAGCGCCTGGGGCATGTTGCCGAGCTGCCGGGCGGCCGCGGGGTCCCATTCCTCGGCGAGGAGCCCGACGTCGTTGCGGACGTCGAGGAGCCGCTGGAAGACCGCCCGCGCCTCGTCCAGACGGCCCGTCATGGCGAGGGCGTCCGCGTACCAGAACGTGCAGGCGAGGAAGGCCCCTTCGGTGCCGCCGAGGCCGTCGACCTCGTGCGGCCGGCCGTTCGGCGCCCCGTCGTAGCGGCGCAGGAAACCGTGGTCGTCGAGCCGGTCCATGGCCCGGACGGTGCCGAGGACCCGGGGGTCGTCGGCCGGGAGGAAGCCGAGGCGCGGGATGAGCAGGGCGGTGGCGTCGACGCGGCGGCTGCCGTAGTACTGGGTGAAGGAGCCCTGTTCGCCGCTCCAGCCGCGCGCGCAGACCTCCGCGCGGATCTCGTCGCGCAGCGCCTGCCAGCGGTGGACGGAGCCGCGCAGTCCCGCGACGCGGGCGAGGCGGACGGCCCGGTCGGCGGCGGCCCAGGCCATCACCTTGGAGTGGACGAACTGGCGGCGCGGACCGCGCACTTCCCAGATGCCCTCGTCGGGTTCCCGCCAGCGTGCGCCGAGGTACTCCAGGAGGGAGGCGACCAGGGCCCAAGCGGGCGCGCGGAGCGTGAGTCCGGCGCGCACGGCGGAGTAGAGGGTGTTGAGGACCTCGCCGTAGACGTCGAGCTGGAACTGGTCCACGGCGGCGTTGCCGAATCTGACGGGCCGTGAGTTCTCGTAGCCGGGCAGCCAGTCGGCGTACGTCTCGGGGAGCCGTCGCTGGCCCCCGACCCCGTACAGCGGCTGGAGGTCGGCCGGGTCGCCCGCGACGGCGCGCAGCAGCCAGTCCGTCCACGCCAGGGCCTCGCGCCGGCAGCCGCCGCGCAGCAGGGAGGAGAGGGTGAAGGTGGAGTCGCGCAGCCAGCAGAAGCGGTAGTCCCAGTTGCGCCGGCCGCCGGGGCACTCGGGCAGCGAGGCGGTGGCGGCCGCGACGACGCCGCCGGTGGGGGCGTAGGTGAGGGCCTTGAGGGTGACGAGGGAGCGGATGACGGCCTCGCGGGCGGGGCCTTCGTAGAGCAGTCCGGCCGTCCAGTCCCGCCAGAACGCGAGGGTGCGGTCGAGGGCGCCGGTGACGTCGGCGGGCGCGAGCGGGGGCGGGGCGGGTGCGTGGGAGGGGCGCCAGCCGAGGACGAACGCCACGCGCCGCCCGGCCGGGACGGTGAAGGTGGTGGTGCTGCCGTCGGGGGTGACGGTGAGGTCGACGCCGGGACCGCAGGTGAGGTAGGCCGCGTCGGGCCCGGCGACGGAGGCGACGGTGCGGGGGTTCAGGGCGCGGGTCCAGGGGGTGATGCTGCCGTGGTGGAAACGGAGTCTGACCTCGCCCCGCATGACGACCCGTCCGGAGAGGCCCTCGACGACGCGCACGATCCGCGGTCCGCCGCCGCCGTCACCGTCACCGACGGCGGCAGCGGCGCCGTCGGTGCGCGGCGGCATGAAGTCGGTGACGCGGACGGCGCCCGATGCCGACTCCCAGACGGTGTCGAGGACGAGGGTGTCCCCGCGGTAACTGCGGCGGCTGCACCGGCCGTTGCCGAGCGGGGCGAGGAGCCAGCGGCCGTGGTCGGGGCGGCCGAGGAGGGCGGCGAGGCAGGCGGGCGAATCGAAGCGGGGTGCGCACCACCAGTCGACGGACCCGTCGGTTCCGACGAGTGCGGCCGTCTCCAGATCACCGACGAGGGCGTAGTCCTCGATTCGCCCCGGCATGACGGAATTGTATTCCGGCCGGGGGCCGCGCGCAGAAGGGGAATTCCGTTCCCGGCCCGTCCGGGAAACCGGTCCGCCGTTTTTCCGCGGGCGCGTGAAGCGCCGTCGGTGAATTCCTTCGCGGTAATCCGCATGGCAATTCCGAGTTTCTTGACGGGGTCGCCCCGCTCGCAGGAATCTGGAAGGCGGACGTGTCCTGGTCGTCGCGGTACGGCCGGGCGACGGGGGCGACTCGGGCGCGGCACTCGGGCGGCTGCTCGACCGGGCGCCGCCGAGCGGGGCGGACGTCGTCGTGGTGGGGGCGCCCGCACCGGACGGGGCCGTGCGGCGCGGCCGGTCCGTGCGGGCGCTCGGCCCGTGGGACTGCACGCGCGGCGACGTACCGCATGCCGGACTGCTCGCCGCCACCGGCGATCCGGTGGTCGTCATGAACGCCGACGGCACGATGTCGCCGCACGAGATCCCGCATTACCTGCACTATCTCGAAAGCGGTTGCGACTTCGTCAAGGGATCCCGTTTCATCGCGGGCGGCGACGCCGCCGACTATCCGCTCTCCCGGCGCGTCGGACACCGCGCACTGCTGCGGGTCGCGCGCCGGCGCCCGCATCCTGGGCACGCTCCTTGAGGAGCGGCCGCACAACGCCGTGGTGCGGCTCGCGCGCCGCTCCCGGGGACCCGCACGCCCGTCCGGGAACTCCTCCGGCCGACGACAACCCTCCGGTTGACGACACCTCCCCGGAGGTGCTAACGGTGGAAACAGCATCATTTCAGGATGAATCAGACCTTTGGCAGGGTCGTCAGCCGGAAGTCGTTCCCCGGAAGGCTCGTCGTGACCCCCACTCCCCTCGGCCGCGCACAGGCGGCACCCGGACCGCATCCCCTGCGGCGGGTGACCGACTGGCCCTCGGCCGGGCCGTGGCGCCGGTCCCCCCGCCCCGCCCCGCGCACTCCGGCCCGCCACCCGGCGCGCCGCGCCTCCGACCGGTGCCGCGCCGCCACGCCGCCCCGGCACCCGGTCTGCCGCCCGCGCGGATCGACCCGCCGCCACCGCGCCCGTACGACCCGTTCCGGTACGGCGCGCCGCAGCGGGCCCTCCGCACCGGACGGCTCCGCCGGAGCGGATGACGCGGCCGGCGGAGACGGCGGGGACGGCGCGGGCACCGCGGGTGACGCCCCCGGACCCCACCCCACGCGGCGCCACGGTCCCGCGCCCCACGCCCCGCCTCCGTACGCCCTGAACCACCGCGCGACCGTCCCGCGCCGCGCCCTCCTCCGAGGAGGCGAGGCGCGATGACCACCGCACGCGCCGTACCCACCGCACGCGCCCACGCCCCGCTCCCCCGGTCGCTGATCCGCCCGCCCGTGGAGCTCGAACTCCTCATCCCGGCCTACAACGAGCAGCGCAGGCTGCCCTCGACCGTGGCCGCCACCATCGACTACCTCGCCTCCCGGCCCTGGTCCTCGGCGGTCGTCGTGGTCGACAACAACAGCGTCGACGGCACCCACGACATCGCGACCCGCTTCGCCGGCTCCCCGGTGCCCGTCCACGCGATCGGCTGCGCCGACCGGGGCAAGGGCGCCGCCGTCCGGCGCGGGATCGCGACCTCGTCGGCGCGCTTCATCGGGTTCGAGGACGCCGACAACGCCACCCCCGTCGAGACCCTGGACCGGGTGATGGAGCTGCTGAGGGCCGGGCACGGCGCGGTCATCGCCTCCCGGCACGCCCCCGGCGCGCGCCGCGACGTCGAGCAGTCGCTGCTGCGGCGCGGCGGCGGGCTGCTCTTCCGGACGCTCGCGCACCTGTCGCTGCCCGGGGTCACCGACACCCAGTGCGGCTTCAAGTTCTTCCCCGGCCCGCTGGCCCGGTCGATCGCGCGCGACTGCCACGTCGACGGCTTCGCGTTCGACGTGGAGCTGCTCGCCCGGGTCGTCCGGTCCGGCCGTGACGTCGTCGAGGTGCCGGTGACCTGGCACGACGTACCCGGCTCGACGTTCTCCGCGCGACGCGACGGGCTGCGCTCCATGACCGATCTCCTCCGCATCTCGCTCGGCCGGTGATTTCCGTGACCGCTCTCGACCGGCTCGCCCGCACGGACCTCGCGTTCCTCAACTGGCGCGACCCGGCGCACCCCGACGCGGGTGGCGCGGAGGCGTACTGCTGGGAGATCGCCCGGCGGTTCGTCGCCGCGGGGGCCCGGGTCACCCTGCTCTCCTCGCGGTGTCCGGGCGCCCCCGCCCGGGAGTTCCGCGAGGGCATCAGGATCGTGCGGGGCGGCGGGACGTTCGGGGTGTACGCGGCGGCCGGTGCGCACCTGCTGCGGAACCGTCACGCGTACGACGCCGTGGTCGACTTCCAGAACGGCATCCCGTTCTTCTCACCGCTCTTCACGCCCCGCTGGACCGCCGACGTGTGCGTGATCCACCACGTGCACCAGCACCAGTTCGACGTGCGGTTCCGCTGGCCGATGAACGCGGTGGGCCGCGCCCTGGAGAAGCAGGTGAGCCGGCTGGTCTACCGGGGGCGGCCCGTGGTCGTCGTCTCCCCGTCCACCCGCGAGGGCACCCGGCGCGAACTCGGCTTCGGCAACCCGATCCACATCGTGCCCAACGGCAGCCCGTACGAGCCGGCGGCCGAGCCCCTCGGGGAGCGCTCGGCGACGCCCGCCGTCACCGTGGTCAGCCGGCTGGTCCCGCAGAAGCGGGTCGACCTGATCCTGCGGGCCCTTCCCGCGCTGCTGCGCCGGCTGCCGGACCTCCGGGTCGACCTGTGCGGGGACGGGCCCGAGGCGGGGCCGCTGCGCAAGCTCGCCGCCGACCTCGGCGTCGCTCCGGCCGTCGTCTTCCACGGCCACGTGCCGGAGGAGCGCAAGCGGGAGCTGTTCCACCACGCCTGGCTGACGGTCGTCCCGTCGGTCGCCGAAGGCTGGGGCCTCACCGTCATCGAGGCGAACAGCGTCGGCACCCCGGCCCTCGCGTTCGACGTGCCCGGGCTGCGGGACGCGATCCAGCCGGGCGTCAACGGCCGGCTGCTCGGCCCGGACGAGGACCTGGCGACAGGGATCGCCGACGCGCTCGCCGAGCTGGCGACGCCGGCCGTCCGCCGGGCGGCCGGGGCCCGGTGCCGGGCCTGGGCGGCCGCGTTCTCCTGGGACGACAGCGCGGAACGGCTCGCCCAGGTGATCCTGGAGGACCTCCAGCGCATCCACCGGCACCGCCGGTCCCGGCGCCGCGCCTGCGACCTGTCGGTGCTCACCCGCTTCGCCTCCTCCGATCCGGACGGCACCGAGCGGGCGGTGCGCACCTCCCTGCGGGAGACGGACGCGTGGAGCCGCGACGGGGACACCTTCCAGGTGCTGCTGCACGGCTGCGACGAGGTCCGGGCGCTGACCGCGCTCGCCCGGCTCGACGTCCGGGACGCCGAGATCACCCTGGCGAGCGCCCAGGACGTCCTCGTGGGCGGGCCGCGTCCGCCCGCCCCGCGCGAGGCCGGGCCGTGAGCACCGTCGGCCCCGTGGCACCCGTGACGCCGCCGCCGGCGCCGGCCACCGCCCCCGTCCACCGCGACGAGGTCACGGCGGTGCACGGCGCGCGCTGGATCGCGACGGCGGCGGTCGTCGTGGGCGCCGTCAACTACGCGTACGCGCTGGTCCTCACCCGGCTGCTCGACGTCGCCGGGTACGCCACCTTCGCCGCGGGTCAGGGGCTCGTCGTGTGCGCGTCGGCGGTCGCCGTGGTGACGGTGCCGTGGATGCTGGCGCAGGCGCTGGCGCGGGCGGGCTTGGACGCGGAGCGGACGGACGCGGTGCGGTTCGCCGTGGTGACGGCGGTCTCCGGCGGGGTGGTGGCGGCGGTCGTGGTGGGCGTGGTGGCGGCGCAGTTCGCCGGGAGCTGGTCGATCGCCGCCGTCGCGGGCAGCACGCTGCTGGTCTATGTGACCCGGGTGAGCGCGGGCTGGCTGCAGGGCACCGAGCGGCTGCGGACCCTGGCCGTCCTGCACGCCCTCGAAGCGGTGCTGAAGCTCGGGGTGGGCCTGTTCCTGGTCACCGCGCTCGGCCTCGGCGAGGCGGGCGCCCTCGCGGCGTTCGGGATCGCCGTCCTGCCGTACGTCTTCGTCCGGCCGCGCGGGCCGCGCGGCGGGGCCCGCCGTCCCTGGCGCGCGGTGAGCGCGGACCGCGAGCTGTGGCGGCGGGCGGTCGGGGTCGCCTCGCTCCAGGGCGTGGTGGCGCTCCTCGCGGCCGTGGACGTCGTACTGGTCGCGGTGCTGCCGACGGACCGTGCGGCGGCGGCCAGTTACCAGGCGGCGGTCATGCTGGGCCGCGTCCCGATCTTCCTCGCCGGCGCCGTGTCGATCGCCTTCCTGCCCGCGCTCTCGCGCCGGGCGGGCGGGCATCCGATGACGGGCGGCGCGCTGCGGATGTACCTGACGGTGGCGCTGCCCGTGACGGTGGTGGCCGCGACCGTTCCGGGCGCGGTCCTGACGGCGGTCTTCCCGCCCGGGTACGCGACGGTGGCCACGCTGATGCCCTGCACGGCGACGGCGGGGCTGGCGCTCGGCGCGCTGGCGCTGCTCGTGACCTTCGCGCAGGCCGTGAACGACTACGCGTGCCTGCGGACGCTGCTCGCCGGCCTCGTCCTGTACGTGGCGGCGCTCGGCTGCGGCTGGGCGGCGGGCGGGGTGGTCGGAATGGCCGTCGGCGGGCTGTGCGGGACGGTGGCGGCGCTCGCGCTGCTGGCCGTCCGGCACGCCCGGCGGTACGGATTCGGGGGCGCCGACCGGCCCCCCGGGCGGGCGGTCAAGCCGGGGCGGGTCGAGGCGGCGCCGGTCGAACCGGGGCCGGCGGCCAAGGCGGCGCGGGTCGAGCCGGGGCGGGCGGTCGGGCTGGTGGTCGTGCCGGTGCTGGTGGTCGCCGGGGCCCTGGTGGCGCTCCGCCCGTACCCCGTCGCCTGGCTCGCCCTGGCGGTCGCGGTGTCCGGTTTCGCCCTGTGGCGCTTCTTCGGGCGGGGCGGCTCCCCGGTCCCCGGGGCCACCAGCACCGGCCCGGACCACCCGCCCGGCGTTCCCACCGGTGCCGGTGCCGGGGGCGCGGCGGGCGGCGGGGCAGCTCCGTCCCCGGCCCCGTCCCGCGCCCCGTCCCGCGCCGTGGTCCCCGCCCCGGTTCACGACGGGCGGGCCGTGCCGCTGCTCGTCGAGGCCGTGTGGCGGGGCCGCGTCCGGCCGGCCGGAGACGAGGAGCTGCGGGCGGCGCTGGCCGCGGCCCGGCTCAACCAGGTCGAGGGCAGGCTCGCCCGCGCGTACCCCCGCCAACTGGCCGGGACGCTCTGCGAGGTGGAGCTCGCCACCGGGCTCTTCCGGCGCAATCTCGTGGAGTCCACCGGTCTGCTGCGGGCCGCGGGCATCCCCACGGTCCTGATCAAGGCGGACCTCGGCGGCGACTACGTGTACGGCAACTTCGACCTGGTGATCCCGCCGGGACGGCTCGCGGCGGCGCAGGACGCGCTCACCGGCTGGTACGCGCACCGGTCCACGTACTGGCTGGAGCGGACCAGCAAGGTCCTCCTGGAGCCGCCGACCGGTCCGGCCGCCCATCTGCACGGCTCCGTCTCGTGGTTCGGGGTGCCGGTGGTGCCCACGGAGCGGCTGTTCGCCCGCGCCGAACGAGCCGACGGCAGCGGACGCGCCGACAGCGGCGGACGCGTCGACGGCGCCGGACGCGTCGACGGAGGCGGCTGGCTGACGCCCTGTCCGGCCGACCGGCTGCGGATCTGGCTGGCGCACGCGCTCTTCCAGAACCTCACCCTCGACCTCTCCGAGCTCCTCGCGCTGCGCGACCTCCTGGACGGCGACGTCCTGGCGGAGGCGCGGGCCGAGGCCGCGCGGGAGGGCTGGAGCGCGGGCGGGGCGGCGGCCCTCGCGACCGCCGTGGACGCGATGGCCCGGCTCGACCGGGGCGAGCCCGTGCCGCTGCCGCTGCCGCTGCCCGTCCGGACGTCGCTGCGCGTCGGCGCCGAGCACTCCGGCCACCTCCTCGGCGACGGCCGGGTGCGCGCGGCCGCCCGCGAGGCGGCCCTGCGCGTGCCGCTCGTGGTGACCAAGCGACTGCGGAGGCGAGTGCCATGACGACCTCTCGGCGTCCCCTCCTGGTCGCGGTCTCCGGACCGGACGGCGCGGGCAAGTCCTCGCTGGTCCGCCGGGTCGGCACGCTGCTCGGCGAGCGCGGCTTCGCGGTGGCGACCGTGCACTGCTACGGCTGCTTCCTCTGCCGCAGGTTCCCGGTTCCCCCGCGGGTGAGGGCCGCGGAGGAACCGGGTCGTCCCGCGCCTCCGGGATCGGGGACGCCGGGTGCGCGGGACCCGGGCGCGCAGCGCCCGGGCGGGGACGAGTGGGCACGACCGGCCGGACGTCCCGAGCGCCGGGGGCGCCGGACGCGTCGTGCCCACGCGTTCCTGGACGCGGCGGAGCTCTCCACGCGGATCGCCGCGGCCCGGCTGCGGGTCTCGGCCCGCGCCCGTGGGCGCGAGGCCGTGGTCGTCACGGACCGGGGGCCGCTGGACGGCCTGGTGAAGTTCGACCCGCCGGCCCGTTCGCGGGCGGCCCGCGCCTTCCTGCGGATCGCGGACCGCTACGGGCTGACGCTGCTCGTGGAGACCGGTCCCGAGACGCTCCGCGGCCGTGGCTGGGAGGAGACGGCGGGGCCTCCGGCGCTCTGGTGGGCCCGCTACCGCGCCTGGTCGGGGCGGCTGCCCCGGGTCGCGTCCCTCGACGGGGAGCGCGCCCCCTCGCGCGTCGCCGCGACCGCGCTCGAGCTGGTCCTCGACGCCGTACGGAAGCGGGAACGGGACGCGGCGGGCCGCAGGCACGTGGTGGTGTCGGTCTACGACGACGCCACGAACTCCGCCTACCGGGGCGGCGGCGCCCTCGTGGTGGCGAAGATCGCCGAAAGGCTCTCCGAGGACTTCCGGGTGACGGTCGTGACGGCGGGCCGCCGCCGCGGCAGCGAGGACCGCGACGGCATCCGGTACGTACGGCTGCCGGTGTGCGGGGCCGGGCCGCGCGCCGGGCAGCTGCTCTTCCTGGCCATGCTCCCGTTCGCCGCCCGGCGCATTCCGCACGACCTGTGGCTGGAGAGCTTCACTCCCCCGTTCTCGACGAGCTTCCTGCCGCTGACCACCCGGGCGCCGGTCGTCGGCATCGACCAGGGCCGCAGCGCGGAGGCCCTGTGGCGCCGCTACCACCTGCCGTTCTTCCTGGTGGAGCGGCTCGGGCTGCGCTGCTACCGGCACCTGGTGACGATGAACGCGGCGGACGCGGCGGTGGTGCGGCGGCTCAGCCCCCGGGCCACGGTGCAGGTGATCGCGAACGGCGTCGAGCCGCACCGGATCGACGAGGACCGCACGGGGTCGGGCCGGTACATCCTGTTCCTCGGCCGGATCGACACCTGGGTCAAGGGGCTCGACCTGCTCCTCGACGCGTACGACCGGGCCGCGCCGCCCCTCGACCTGGTGCTGGCGGGCGGCGGCACCCCGGCCGAGGAGCGCCGGCTCGCCGCGCTCCTCGCGGCGCACCCGCGGAACACCGCCCGCTCGAACGGGTCACCGCCGCGGATCCGGTGGGTCGGGTACGCCGGTGAGGAGCGCAAGCGGCTGCTGCTGCGCGACGCGGCCTTCCTCGTGGTGCCCTCCCGGCACGAGACGTTCGGGCTCGTGGCCCTGGAGGGCATGGCGTACGGCAAGCCGGTGCTCCACTTCGACCTGCCGGCGCTGCGCTGGATGCGCGACGGCGGCGACCTGGCCGTGCCGCCGTTCGACGCGGCGGCGTTCGGGGAGGGGATGCGGGAGCTGGCCACCGACGCGGCGCTGCGGCGCCGCCTCGGCCGCCGCTCGGCGCTGGCCGCCCGGCACTACACCTGGGACGAGATGACGGGCCGCTATCTGACCCTCGCCCGTCGCCTCCTGGAGACGCCCGCCCGTCCGCGGCGGCCGAGGAAGAGGGGTGCGTCATGGCAGACGACCCGCTGACCGGATTCGTCCGGACCGTCGTCGGGTCCGGTGTGCCGGTGCTCGTGCTCTCCCCGCACCTGGACGACGCCGTCCTGTCCTGCGGAGCGCTGCTCGGCTGGGCGGGGCGGAGGGCGCCGGTGACCGTGGCCACGTTGTTCACGGAGGGGGCGCCGCCGCCGTACACGCTGTCGGTCCGGCGGTACCTGAAGCAGACGGGGGCCGCCGACGCGGAGGAGCTGTTCGCCGCGCGGCGGGCGGAGGACCGGGAGGTCCTCGCGGCGCTCGGCGTGGGGCTGCGCCACCTCGGGCTCGTCGACGGGCTGTTCCGCCGGCTGCCGCGGCCGCGGCCGGGCACGCGGGTGCTCGCCCGGGTGCTGCCGGAGGTCGCGCACGTCTACCCGACGTACCGGCTGCACCTGTCCCGCGGCCGGGTCTCGGCGCACGACGAGGGGACGCTGACGGCGGTCGCGGAGGCCGTGGACGCGCTGCTGCCCGCGCCGTCCGGGGGCGTGATCCTCGCGCCGCTCGGCGTGGGCGGCCACGCCGACCACGTCCTCGCGCGGACCGCGGCCGAGCGCAGCGGGCGGCGGGTCGTGTACTACAGCGACTTCCCGTACGACCAGCGGGCGGAGGCGGACGCGCGGTTCACCGAGCGGTACGGGCTGGTGGCGCGCCGCTGGGAGCGGGGCCTCGACCGCAAGGCCGAGCTGATCCGCGGCTACCGCACGCAGGCCGACGCGCTGTTCCCCGGGGGGCGCGTGCCGCGCGCGCCGGAGGTGTACCTGCTGCCAGCGGAGGACGGACCGTTCGTCGGCTCCCCCCGTACCTCCGCCGCCCACCGGTCCGCCGACACGGCTCGTACCGCCCGCACCGCCGGAGGTGCGTCATGACCCTTCCGCGCACTCTGCCCGCCACGGTCGAGGGGCCCGCCCCGGCGGAGGTCCGGCCGCGCGGGCGGCAGCACCGGCAGCCGTCGGCCCGGGTGTACGCGGCGTTCGCCGCCGTGGTCGCGACGACGCTGCGGCTCGTCCACATCGGGCGGTCGGGCGACCTGTTCGTCGACGAGGCGATCTACCGGCAGCTGGGGGTCAGTGCCGGTCAGGGCGGGTTCCCGCGCACCGACGAGGGCCTGTTCTTCCTCCATCCGCCCGGCCACTTCTACGTGGAGGCGGGCTGGATGCGGCTGGTCGGCGAACACCAGGACGTGATCGCGGGCGTGCACTCGCTGCGCGTCCTCAACGCCCTGCTCGCCGGGGTCACCGCCGCCCTCCTCGTCCTCCTGGTCGCCCGGGTCCGCTCGCGCGGCGCGGGGCTCGCGGCCGGGCTCGTCTTCGCGCTGGACCCGTTCTGCGTCCGCCAGAACGACCGGGTGCTCCTGGAGACCGGCACGATGGTGTGGGTCCTCGCCGGATACCTGGTCCTGGTCGGCCTCACCCGGCCGGACCCGCCGCGCCCCCGCGCCCGGGCGGTGATCGCCGGACTGCTCCTGGGCCTCGCGGTCCTGACGAAGGACCACGCGGCGCTGATCACCGTGCTCCCGCTGTTCGCGGCCCTGGTCCTCGGCTGGGGACCGCCCCGCCGCCTGGTGGCGCTCGCGCTTGCGACGACCGTCGCCGCGTACGGGGTGTACGTGTCGCTCGTCGCGGGCTTCGGGCACGCGGGCGCGTTCTGGGACGCCAAGACGCACGGGGTGCGGCGGCTCTTCGGGGCCGTGCAGGAGACCGGTTTCAACGCGCCGGGCGCGCCCTCGCTCCGGGACCGGCTCGTGGACGAACTCCCGGGGTACACCACGACGTACCTGCTGCTCGTGCTGGCCCCGGTGGCGCTCTTCCTGCTGCTGCGGCGGCGCGAGCCGGTGTACCGGCTGCTCGCGCTCTTCCACGCCTCCGCGATCCTGACGCTCGCGTACGCGGTGGGGGTCGGGACGCTGGAGGAGCAGGCCCTGTACCTGCTGTTCGTGCCGAACCTGGTGGCGCTCGCCGTGACGCTGCCGGTCCCGCACGCCCGGCGGCGCGGGGCGGGACTCGTGGCCGGTGGGCTGCTGCTCGCGTTCCTCGCCCTGCCGGCGGCCTCCTACGCCCAGGACCGGGGGACGGCGGACGACGGCTTCGCGCGGCTGCGGGCGTACATGCTGGCCCACGTCCCGGCCGGCAGCGGCGTCGTCACCGTGGACGGGCAGCGGACGGCGGGCGTGACGGCCTGGGCCCTGGAGGACACCTATCGGCTCGGCCACTGGACGACCCCGCCCGAACGGGCCGCCCAGGAGGCCCGGTACGTGATCGTGCCGTGGCGGGTGGTCGACCAGGGCTACGGGCGCTCCACCCCCGCGGAGGTGCGGGAGCTGACGGACGGGCTGCGGCCGCTGTTCGTCTTCCACGGGCCGACGTACGGCACGCTCGCGCTGTACGAGCTGCCGCTGCCGGGCGGCACCGGCGACGCGTTCGTACGGCAGGACCCGGCGGCTCCGGTGCTTCCGGCTCCGGTCCCCGCGCCGGTCCGAGCGCCCGTCCCGGCGCCGGTCGTGGTGCCGGGCCCGGTACCGGGTTCCGTTCCGGCACCGGTCGTGGCGGAGGTGCCGCGTGCGCCACGGTGAGCGGCCCCGTGTCCTGCTCCTGACCAGCAGCCCGCTGGACGGGTCGGAGGGCTGCGACGTACGGCTCGCCTCGGACGTGCTCGCGGCCCTGCCCGAGGTCGACTTCGTGTGGTTCTCCCAGTGGCCGAGGCCCCGGCAGGCCTCGCCCGCGCGCGGGCGGCCGGTGCGGATCCTGTCCCGTGACGGGGTGCCGCACGTGCCCGAGCGGGTGCAGGCGGCGCTCGCGGGGGCGGTGTTCGCCCGCCGGGTCGACCTGGTGCACGCGTTCCTGACGGTGGGCCGCGGCTTTCCCGCCTTCTCGTGGCTGCGGCCGCTGCTCCTCGGGGCGCGGCCCGTCGTCCACACGGTGGCCGGGGTGATGGACTCCGGGCTGCTGCGCCATCTGCGGCCGCTGGGCACGACGGTGGCGCTCTCGGAGTCGATGGCGCGCCGGCTGCGGGCGGCGGACTTCGGGGACGTGCGGGTGATCCCGCCCATGGTGCAGCTCGCCGAGTGGCCCTGTCTGCCGCGCCCGCAGGGCCGGCCGGTGGTGCTCTTCGCCGGACACCACGACCCGTACGGCGGGGCGGAGATCGCGATCGACGCGGCGGCGGAGGCGGCGCGGGAGGGGGCCCGCTTCCGGCTGGTCCTCGCGATGCGCGGCCGGCCGGGGCAGGACCGAGCGGCGCTCGACGAGGCGTTGCGGGAGCGGGCGGGGACCGCCGGGCTCACCGACGTCGAGGTCCTGGGCTACGTCGACGACATGCGCGCGCTGCTCGCCTCCGTCCACGTGCTGCTCTTCCCGCCGGCCCGGCTCGGCGGCAAGGCGGCGGTGCCGCTGACCGTGCTCCAGGCCCTGGCCACGGGGCGGCCGGCGATCCTCAGCGACCTGCCGGAGTTCGCCGACTTCGGGCACGCGGTGCTGCGGGCGCCCGCCGGTGACGACCGGCGCACCGGGCAGCAGTTGGCCTGGCTGCTGGGCCAGCCGCGTTCGTGGGACGTGCTCGCCGAGCGGGGCAGGACGCTGGTGGAGGACCACTTCGGCCCGGAGCGCTTCGCCGCCCGCTACGCGGCGCTCTACCGGGAGCTGCTGCCATGACGACGGCCCGGGGGCGCGGCCCGCTCACCGGAGCGGTGGTGTGGGTGGCGCTGACGGCCCTGCTGCTCCTGGGAGGGTGCGGGGAGACGCGGCGGGACGCCCCGGAGACGGATCCGGGCCGGTACTGGTACGGCACGCTCCAGACCGACCCGGAGAAGGCCGGGACCGAGTACGAGCACGGCATCCGGGTGGCACACCTCCAGATCGACTGGGGGCGGTTCGAGCCGGAGCGCGGCCGGTACGACGAGGAGTACGCGCGGGAGGTCACGGAGCGGCTGCGGACGTACCGGGAGGCGGGGCTGCGGGTCGAGGCGGGCCTCGGGCTCAACCATCCGCCGGACTGGATGGCGGACGCCTTCCCGCGGTCGGTGTTCCGCAACCAGTACGGCGAGCGGTCCACGGAGACGCCGAACATCGTCTTCAGCGAGCCCGTGCGGGAGCAGGTCGCCGCGTACGTCCGGGCGGTGGACCGGCTGGTCGGCCTGGACGGCTTCTGGGCGGTGCGGGTGGGCGTGAACGAGCACGGCGAGTTCACCTATCCGGCGCCGCTGTCGGAGGAGGAGGCGGAGTTCTGGGCGTACGACGACCACGCCCAGGCGAGCAGCCCCTTCCCCGGCTGGCGGCCCGGCGAGCGCACGTACCGCGGGGAGCCGTTCACCCGCGCGCAGGTGGCGCGCTGGTACGACTGGTACGCGCGGTCGCTCGCGGACGCGGTCAACTGGCAGCTGGGGCTCTACGAGGAGCTCGGCTACCGGGGGCTGCTGAAGGTCCTGGTGCCGGGGGCCGGTTTCTACCCGTCGGACCTGCGGGCGGCGGTCGCGGCGCGACTGGAGGACTCCCCCTCGGTGCGGCTGGTGGGGCGGGCCGCGGGGTTCTTCGTGACGCTGCCCCTGGTGGAGCGGCGGGACGAGGTGCGGATCGTGACGACGGCGCTGGTGGACGGGACGGGCGACCCCGACGACAACGGCTGCGCGCCCGGGGACGCGGCGGTGGACGTGGCCGCCCCGGACGAGGGCGTGGTGCGGGACTGGTCCTCGGCGCGCTGGGTGGTGGCGGTGGCCCGGGCCGCCGGCTTCACCCGGCTGACCGGGGAGAGCGCGGGCCCGCAGGTGTCGCCGTACCGTCCGGGGGTGACGGAGAGGGCGTTCGCGCAGATGGCGTCCTGCGGTCTCGAGGGCATGATGTGGGCGTTCGACCGGCAGCTGTACGACGGGACGCCGGGCTCCTCCCTCGCCGAGTACGCGGAGACGATCCGGCGTCACCCCTGATCCGGCGTCACCCCTGGTCCGGGGTCGCTCCGGCGTGCCCGGGGTCGTCGGCGGGGGCCCGGACGGCGGTGAGCAGCAGGATGCCGGTGTCGCCGTACTCGGGCAGGGTGCGGTCCTTGGCGAGCCGGGTGATCTCCAGGCGGGTGGTGAGCGGCCCGAAGACGGCGCGCAGGGCGGGGGCGTCGACGGGGCAGGCGGGCCAGACGGGTCCGGCGCCGATGCGGTAGCTGGGCATGCGCTCCATGAAGGCGGCGACGAGGGTGCCGCCGGGCCGTACGGCGTGGACGAAGGCGGCGCACAGGGCGGCGAACTCGCGGGGGTCCTCGGTGACGCTCTCGGCGACGAAGTTCATCGAGGCGAGGGCGTAGGAGCCGGCCGGGAGGTCGTCGGCGGTGCCGGGGACGACCCGGACGCGGGCGAGCGCGGCCGCGGGGTCCAGCGGGAGACCGGGGTCGAGGGAGCGGCAGAGCCGGTAGAAGGGCAGCCAGCCGGCGTCGGGGCCCCCGTCGAGCTGGGCGCGGAGGTAGCGGACGCTGGCGGCGCTGGGTTCGACGGCGTCGATCCGCCGGGAGGCGGCGCAGGCCAGCATGAGGGGGTAGAGGTTGGGCCCCGCGCCGAGTTCGAGGGTGCGGGACAGGCTGCCGGGGGCGAAGGCGCGGTAGACGGCGGCGTGGTGGCGGATGACGCCGACGTCGCAGGGGTGCAGGTGCCGGTAGTTCTCGGCGAGGTAGGCGGCGACGGGCCAGGCGTTCCAGTCCGCGTCCCGGTTGCGGCGCGGACCGGGGGAGGGCGGCGGACGCGTCGGGGCCGCGGTCATCTCTCCCCCGCCGGGCGGTGCGCGGTGAGGGGTCCGGCGGGCGCCCCGTGTCCCGTCCGCCCGATCGGCGCCGCCGAGCGCAGGGTGAAACGGGCGGCGAGTTCGGTGAGGGCGGCGCAGAGCTGGTCGATCTCCTCGTCGGTGTTGGCGGCGGTGATCTGGACGCGGAAGCCGACCCGGTCGCGCGGGACGAGGGGGTACGAGGCGAGCGTGACGTAGATGCCCTTCTCCCACAGGAAGGCGGCGACGGCGTCGAGGTCGTCGGCGTCCGCGAGCGGGATCTCCACGATGGGCAGCCCGTCGGTGTTGGGGGTGGCGATGCCCAGGCCGTGGACGTGGTCGAGGAGCCGGGCGGTCATGCGGTGCAGTTCGCCCCGGATCCGGTCGCCGCGCGTCTCGTTGACGTCGAGCCCGGCGAGGGTGGTGGCGAGGGAGGCGGTCGGCGAGGGGCCCGAGTACAGGTAGGGGGCGGCGGCGACCTTGAGGTGGTCCTTGAGCCACCTCGGTACGGCGAGGAAGGCGAGCAGCGAGGAGTACGCCTTGGAGAAGCCGCCGACGAGGACGAGGTCGTCGTAGGTCTCGCCGAGGTGGCGGACGATGCTGTTGCCGTGCGAGCCGTAGGGGCTGCTCTCGCCGGGTGTGCGCTCCCCGATGACTCCGAAGCCGTGGGCGTCGTCGACGTACAGCAGGGCGCCGTTCTCGCGGCAGACCCCGGCGAGGGCGCGCAGGTCGGGGAAGTTGCCGGTCATGCTGTTGACGCCGTCCATGCAGACGAGCCGGGGGGCGTCGGCGGGCGCGCCGCGCAGCAGGGCGGCGAGTTCGTCCGGGCGGTCGGCGTGGAAGCGGTGGACCTCGGCGCCCTGGCCGCGGGCGACGACGCAGCCGTCGTAGATCGTCCGGTGGGCCTGGGCCTCGACGAAAACCTGTCCGGTGCCGGCGAGGAGCGGGATCACCGACTGGTGGATGAGGGTGATGGTCGGGAGGAGCAGGGTGTCGGGGGCGCCGAGGAGGTCGGTGAGACGCTCCTCGATGCGGGGGTAGAGGCGCGGGCTGCCGAGGAGCCGGGACCAGCTGGGGTGGGTGCCCCAGCGCCGCACCTGCGGCTCGATGGCGTCCATGATCTCCGGGTCGAGGTCGAAGCCGAGGTAGTTGCAGGAGGCGAAGTCGACGAGCCAGTCCTCGCCGACGCGGATGCGGCGGCCGTCGACCTCGTCGATGACGGCGTCGCACATGCGGCTGGTGCGCTTGAGGTGTTCCAGGTCGCGCCAGCGGGGCTCGCGGCGGGACCGCCGCCCGGCGGCGGCCGCCCGCGGCCCGGGGTGCGGCGGGGGCGCGGGGGGTACGGGGACGGGTCCGGCGGCGCCGAGGGCGGGGCGCGCGCCGGGCCGGGGGGCGCGGTGGAGGTAGGACTCGGTCTGGGGGGCGGTCATGGGGCGGGCGAAGAGGTAGCCCTGGCCGAAGCGGCAGCCCATGTCGGCGAGGAGGGCCCGCTGCTCCTCGTGTTCGATGCCCTCGGCGACGACCTGGAGGCCGAGGACGTCGGCGATGCGGACGATGCCCTCGACCAGCGCGACCTGCTGGGGGTCGGTGGTGATGTCGTCGATGAAGGACTTGTCGACCTTGAGGATGTCGATGGGGAAGTCGCGGAGGTAGCCGAGCGAGGAGAAGCCGGTGCCGAAGTCGTCGATGGCGATGGAGACGCCGAGGTCCTTGAGGGCGGCCATGGTGGTGCGCAGCTGCGCGTCCTGGCGCATGAGCACGGACTCGGTGAGTTCGAGGACGAGCGAGCCGGGTGCGAGGCCGGAGGAGCGCAGGGTGCGGCGGACCTCCTCGACGATGCCGGGGTCGCGGAACTGGCGGGCGGAGACGTTGACGTTGGCGTAGAGCGGGGGGTCCCGGGGGCGTGAGCGCTGCCAGCGGGCGATGTCGAGGGCGGCGTGTTCGAGGACCCAGGCGCCGAGCGGCATGATGTGGCCGCTCTCCTCGGCGAGGGTGATGAACTGGTCGGGCGGGACCATGCCGCGGCGGGCGTGCGGCCAGCGGATGAGCGCTTCGAGACCGGCGGGGGCGCCGCCCGTGGTCTCGACGATCGGCTGGTAGCGCAGGGCGAAGGCGTGGTCGGCGATGGCGGTGTCCATGCCCGCCTGGAGTTCGTGGCGGGCGACGAGCCGGGAGTGGAGCTCGGGGTGGAAGAGCCGCCACCGCTTCTTGCCGGCGGCTTTGGCCGCGTACAGGGCGAGGTCGGCGTGGCCGAGGAGTTCCTCGGCGTGGGCGCTGTCGAGGACGGTGGCGATGCCGACGCTGGTCGACACGGAGACGGCGCCGTCGGTGAGGTGGAAGGGCTGGCTGAGGGTGTGGACGATCTCGGCGGCGAGCGCCTCGGCGTCGCGGGGCTCGCGGGCGCCCTCGATGAGGACGGCGAACTCGTCGCCGCCGAGCCGGGCCGCGGTGTCGGAGAGGCGCAGGACGGAGGTGAGGCGGCGGGCGACGGCGACGAGGAGTTCGTCGCCGACGGAGTGGCCCATGGTGTCGTTGACGACCTTGAAGTCGTCGAGGTCCACGAAGAGCATGCAGGTCAGGGTGGACTCGCGGCGCCCGCGCAGCAGGGCGCGCTCGATCCGCTCCAGGAGCAGGACCCGGTTGGGGAGCCCGGTGAGGGAGTCGTGGAAGGCGCGGTGGGTGAGCTCGCGCTCCAGTTTCCGCTGCTCGGTGACGTCCCGGAGGGTGAGGACGAGGCCGTGGACGGTCCGCTCGTGGCGGAGGTTGCTGCAGCGGACCTCGACCTCCAGGTCGGCGGCCTCGCCGTGCAGGAGCTTCCAGTCGTCGCGGGCGTCGGCGTCGTCGCGGGCGCGGGCGTCGGCGAGGACCCGCAGGGCGGCGGGGGCGTCGGCGGAGGCGATGAGGTCGGTGAGCGGGGTGCCGGGGAGGAGGGAGCGGCCGAACATGTTCTCGGCCGAGGGGCTGGCGTACCGGACGGTGTCGTCGTCGTCGACGATCAGGATGACGTCCGAGGCGTTGTGGACGAGGGTGCGGAAGTAGGCCTCGCTGGTGCGCCGGTTGACCTCCTCGCTGAGCTCGAAGCGTTCCAGGGCGAGGGCCGCCTGGGAGGCGAGGGACTGGGCGGAGCCGGCGATCTCGGAGAGCTTCTTCTCCGTCCCGGCGAGGACGAGGACGCCGAGGAGGGGTTCGCGTCCGGCGGGGGTCTGCAGGTCCAGGGGGCAGAGCAGGGCGTGGTCCTCGGCCGTGACCTCGGCGGCGACGGCCGGTTCGAGCGCGGTGACGGGCAGCAGTCTGCTGCCCTCGGCGAGGGGTTCGGTCCAGGTCGTCGCCCCGCGGGTGAGCACATCGGTGTGGCAGCTCCAGGGGCGGCTCGGGGTGGGTACGGCGGTGACGCCCCCCGCCCGGTCCCGGACGAGGAGCAGCGCGCGCGGCGGGCCCGCGCCGTCGGTGCCGTCCTCGGCGGCGGGGCCGAAGAGGGTCGTGGCGGCGGTCTCCACGGCGCCGGCGACCTCCCGGGGGCTGAGGGCGGCGACGAGGGACGCGGCGGCGACCCGCAGGCCGCGTTCGCGCGCCTCGGACTTGCCGTGGTCGGACATGATGCCCCAGAGCCGCGCCAGGACCAGCAGGAACATCAGGGCGGAGAAGAGCGCGATGACGGCGATGTCCTGGGGCCGGTCGTCGCGGAGCGACTGGAAGAGGAGCAGTCCGGGGGCGACGAGCGAGGCTCCGGCGAGGAGCGCGAGCCGGCGCTCGGCGATGCGCGGGGTGGGCTCCGGCGCGCGTTCGGTGAGGCCGGTCATCGAGGGGTGGAGGGCGGCCAGGCCCCAGGCGGTGAAGAAGACGACCCATCCGAGGTCCCAGGCGGTGCCGACCTGCCAGGTGCCCCGGATCTGGAGGATCCCGTAGATGACGTCGGAGGCGAGGAGCCCGCACGTGCCGAGGGTGAGGAGCTGGACGGAGCGGGAGCGCAGGCCGCCGGGGACGAGGAGCCGGGCGAGCATGGCGAGGATCAGCACGTCGCCCAGGGGATAGGCGATGGAGATCGCCTTCTCGGTCCAGGTCATGTCGTCGGACCGGGCGAGCGGGGTGATGAGGTACACCCAGGAGAGCAGCGCGAGGCCCGAGGTGAGGATGAGGGCGTCGAGGACGACGGCGAGGTCGCGGCCGGCGGCACGGTAACGGATGAAGCCGAGCAGGCCGAGGGCGAAGAGCGGGTAGGTGGCCAGGTAGAGGGCGTCGGCGACGGACGGGAACGGCCGGACCTGCCCGAAGAAGCCCTCCAGGACGTTGTAGGCGGTGTCGCCGCTCACGAAGGTGAGGTTGGCGGCGGCGAGGACGTACCAGGGCCAGCGGCGGGTGGGGCGGTGGAGCCGTACGCCGATGAGGATGGCGGCGACGCCGCCGAGGCCGATCAGCGCCCAGAGGATGGTGTGGCGCTCCGGAAAGCGGAGGTACGCGGCGGTGAGCAGCGTCACGGCGAGGAGGTAGGCAAGGGTCCAGGTGCGCAGTGGCCGGGTCGCGGCGAGCGACCTGAACGGCTGGCGCAGCGGCATGGTCGACCGCCCTCTTGCCGGGTCGGACGCCGGGGGCAGCGCCCTGATCACGGAAACGAACCCCGTACGCAGTCCATTGTCGAGGGCCCGTGGAGGGGGTGCATCTCGGCGCGGGAGGCCGCGCGGGCCCCGTCGGCGGGGGTCGTCGGGGGGCCCGGCACGGTGTGCGCCCCGGACGCGCCGTCAGGAGGAGGCGCGGACCACGAGTTCCGTCGGCAGCATGCGGCGGGGCTGCTCGTCGGGGCCGCTCGGCGCGGCGATCTCCTGGAGGAGGATCCGGGCCATGGCGCGACCCATCTCCTCGATGGGCTGGCGGACGCTGGTGAGCGGCGGGTCCATGAGCCGGGCGACGGCGGAGTCGTCGACGCCGACCAGGGCGACGTCCTCGGGGACGCGGCGGCCCGCCTCGCGCAGCACCGCGCGGGCTCCGGCGGCCATGACGTCGGAGGCGGCGAAGACCGCGTCGAGGTCGGGGCGGCGCTCCAGGAGGGCGCGCATGGCGCGGCGCCCGCCCTCCTCGGTGTAGTCGCCGGTGGCGACGAGCGCCTCGTCGGCGGTGAGCCCGGCCTCGGCGAGGCCCTCGCGGTAGCCGGCCAGTCGGCAGCGGGCGCCGTACATGTCGAGGGGGCCGGTGATGGTGGCGACGGCGCGGCGTCCGCGGGCGGCGAGATGGGCGACGGCGGTGCGCCCGGCGCCGGTGTTGTCGGAGTCCACGAAGGCGACGCTCTCGTCCTCGGTGCGGCGGCCGTTGAGGACGGCGGGCAGTCCGAGGGCGCGGACCTGGTCGGGCAGCGGGTCGTCGCCGTGCACCGAGACGAGGAGGACGCCGTCGACGCGCTGCGCGGCGAGGTACTGCTCGAAGCGCTGCCGCTCCTGGTCGCTGCGGATCAGGGTGAGGAGCAACTGCTTGTCGGCGTCGGCGAGTTCGCTGCTGACCCCGCGGATGATGTCGAGGAAGTACGGCTCGGCGAAGAGCCGGGCCTCGGTCTCGGGGATCACCAGGGCGACGGCGTCGGTGCGGCTGCCGGCGAGGGCGCGGGCGGCCCGGTTGGGGACGTAGCCGAGTTCGGCGACGGCCCGCTCGACGGCGGCCTTGGCCTGTTCGCTCACCTTCGGGGAGCCGTTGATGACCCGGGAGACCGTGCCGCGGCCGACCCCGGCCCGCGCCGCGACCTCCTCCAGGGTGGGCCTGCCGGTCTGCCGTCCGCCGCTCACCGCCATGTACCGGTTCTCCCCTCGGGCCGCCGCCCCGCCTGCGTGTGCGGCGAACTTATCAGGCGGGCGGTGGCGCGTCCCGGGGCCGCGTGACGCCCGCCGGGGGGCACTCGGCCAACGGTTCGGCACCGTCCGCGACCGCTCCGATCCGCTCCGTATTCCCGCAGGTCAAACAGGACTTATGTGCATTTGACACTCTTTCGGCGTACCGTCGTGATGATCCCCCCAGTCCCCGACGCCCCGGGAGAGCGCGTGCCCCGCCCCCTGACGACCGCCCCTGCCCCGACGCCCCGCGAGGGGCGCCGTCCGCGTCGCCGTCCCCTGCGGACGGCGGCGATTGCGACGGGTGTGGTCGCCGCCGCGGCGGGCGGTCTCTACGTCGCGGGCCTCGCGGCCACCGGGGACGACATATCCGCCGGCACCCGGGTCGCCGGGATAGACATCGGCGGCATGAGCCGCGCGGAGGCGAGCGCCAAGCTGGCCGCCGAGGCCCCGGCCGAGTGGAGCGCGCCGATACCCGTGACCGTCGGAGACCGCGCATCGGCGGTCGATCCGGCCTCCGCCGGGCTGACCGTCGACACCGTGGAGACCGCGGAGCGCGCCGCCGACCCGTCCCGGGACCCGGTCACCGTCATCGGGCGGCTCTTCTCCTCCGGCGAGCGGGACGTCGCACCGGTCCTGGCCCACGACGACACCAAGACCCGGGCGGTCGTGGCCGCACTGGCCGGGAAGAACGACCGCGCGGTCCGCGAGGGCTCCGTCGCCTTCCGCGACGGCAGGGCCGTCGCCGTGCAGCCCGTGACCGGCCAGAAGCTCGACACCACGCGCGCCGCCGAGAAGCTGCGCGCCTCCTACCCCGCCGCGCCCGGCGCGTCGGCCGTCGCGCTGCCCGTGACGGTGACCCGGCCGCACCTGGCGTCCGCCGAGATCACGCGCTTCCTCGACGCGTACGCGAAGCCCGCCGTCGCCGCGCCCGTCACGCTGACCCTCGGCCAGGAGCGGCTGAGGATCGCCCCGGAGACGCTCGCCGACCACCTGACCGTGAAGGACGAGAACGGCCGCCTGACGGGCGGCCTCGACGCCGAGGGACTGCTGCGCGACCCGGACGTGGCGCGCCCGCTGTCGGCGATGACGGGCGCGCCCGTCGAGGCCACGCTCGGCGTGCGGGACGGCAAGGTGGTCGTCGAGTCGGAGGGCCGCCCGGGCCGCGAGGTGACGGCGAAGGCGCTCGGGGACGCCGTGCGCCCGCTGCTCACCGGCTCCGGCGCCACGGCCCGTACAGGCCCGGTCGCCACCACGGTCACGCAGCCGGAGATCACCTCGGCCTCGCTCGCGGACCTCGGGATCACCGAGCAGATGTCGACGTTCACGGTCGACTTCCCCACCGCCCCCTACCGGACGACGAACATCGGGCGGGCCGTGGAGCTGATCAACGGCTCGGTCGTGCGGCCGGGCGCGGTGTGGAGCTTCAACGAGACCGTCGGCGAGCGCACCGAGGAGAACGGCTTCGTCGACGGCACCATGATCCTCGACGGCCAGTACCGCTCGGCGCCGGGCGGCGGTGTCTCCGCCGTGGCGACCACCGTCTTCAACGCGCTCTTCTTCGCCGGGGTGAAGCCCGTCGAGTACGGCGCCCACTCCTTCTACATCGAGCGCTACCCGGCCGGCCGGGAGGCCACCGTCGCCTGGGGTTCGCTGGACCTGAAGTTCCGCAACGACTCCGGCAAGCCCATCTACATCCAGGCGAGCTCGACGGACTCCTCGGTCACGGTCAGCTTCCTCGGCACGAAGAAGTACGACTCCGTGGAGGCGGTGGCGGGTCCGCGCACGAACCTCACCGAGCCGAAGAAGCGCGAGGGCACGGGCGAGGACTGCGTCGCGCAGCCGCCCCTGGAGGGCTTCGACATCTCGGTGGACCGGGTCTTCAAGAACGGTGGCGCCGAGGTCAAGCGAGAGACCTTCAAGACCCACTACACGCCGCGGGACGAGGTCGTCTGCGAGGCGAAGCCCGCCGAGTGACGCCTCCCGGAAAGCCCGCCGGGTGACGCCTCCCGGGGAGGCCCCCCGGCGGGGCGCCCGGCCCGGCCGGGCCGCGGTCGCCGGCCCGGCCACCGGGAGGCAGTGGGCGGAAGGGTGTCTTCCCCCACGGCACGGGCATCACTGGGGAGCACGGCCCGTGCCCGCTCCGGGGCGGGCCGGGCCCTCAGGTCCGCCGCCCCCACCCCGCCGGAGGCACGCCGTGGCAGAGCGCAGCGACCCCTTCGAGCGGCTCCTCGGCGAGGGCGTGCGGGCGGGCGTCTGCCCCGGTGCCGCCTGGGCCGTGGGGGACGCCCGCACCACCCTGTCGGCCGGGGCCGTCGGGCTCCTCGATCCGGCGCGCCCGGCGGAGCCGATGCGTCCCGACACCGTCTTCGACGTGGCGAGCCTCACCAAGATCCTCGCCGTCTGGGCCGTCGTCGGCACCCTGGTCGACGCCGGAAAACTCGACCTGACGGCCCCGCTCGGCACCTACTGGCCCGAGGTCTCGGGCCGCCCCGTCGCCGACGCCACCGCGCTCCACCTGCTCACCCACACCGCGGGGCTGCCGCTGCGGGCCAATCTGCGGCACCTGTACGGCTCCGATCCGCAGGACGTCCGCGACGGCGTCCTCGCCGAGGCGCTGCGGCACCGGCCGGGGGCCGCCGTCGCGTACACCGACCGGGCGGCGCTGATCCTCGGCTGGCTCGCCGAGCACCTCACGGGCCTGCCGTTGCCCCGGCTCGCCGAGGAGCGGATCTGGACCCCGCTCGGCATGACGGAGACCCGCTACGGGCCGCTGCCTCCGGCGGTCGTGGAGCGCTGCGCCCCGACCGAGTACGACGAGGAGAGCGGCGCGCACCTGAAGGGCACCGTCCACGACTTCTCGGCCCGGCTGCTCGGCGGGGCCTGCGGGATCGCGGGCGTCTTCACCACCACCGCCGACGTCGGCCGGTTCCTGCGGCGGATGCTCGACCCGGCACGAGGGCGGCCGTCCCCGGCTCGGCCGACGTACGGACACCGCCCCACGCGCGGTCCCCGCACGGGCGGGCGGCGGCCGAGCCGCCCCGGTGGGACGCGCGACCCGGGCCGCTGTCGGCCGCGTGGACCGCGGCGTCGCTGCGGGTCAGGACGGGCGCGCTCGACCCGCCGCGGGGGCTGTTCTGGCACCCGGCGCCCGGCACCGGCCCGGCCGACGACGTCTGGGCCCACTTCGGCTTCACCGGCACCGCCCTGTGGGTCTCCCCGGCCCGCGGCCGCTGGGCCGTCCTGCTCACGAACCGGCTCCACACGACCCGGGACCCGGGCCCGCTCGCCCGGGTGCGGGACGCCTTCCGCGCGGACGCCTTCCGCCCCGACGCGTACCCCTTGCCCGGCCCCGGCGCGGTCGCCTGAGGGCGGCGCGCGGGATTCGGCCGTCTTTTCGGTCATCGCCGAGGAGGGGCCGGAGCGCCGGGAACGCCCGGAGCGCCGCCTCGCCGCCGTGGGGGAACGACGCGCGGTGCAGGTGGGGCGGTCGGGGCGCCGGAGAACCGTGGTGCGGCCCCGCAGGATCCCCGGAGAGTGATCCTTCGCACGAAGATTCGCTCCCCCTTGATGGAGCCGAGGACCCGGGGGTTAGCATATGAGCGCCGCCTAGCTCGAAAGATAAACTTGTGACTGTCAATGACGACTCGTTCACCAGCTGGAAGAACCGCGAGGAGATCGCGGAGTCGATGATCCCGATCATCGGGAAGCTGCACCGGGAGCAGGACGTCACCGTCCTCCTCCACAGCCGCTCCCTGGTGAACAAGTCGGTGGTCAGCATCCTCAAGACCCACCGGTTCGCCCGCCAGATCGCCGGCGAGGAGCTCTCGGTCACCGAGACGCTGCCCTTCCTGCAGGCGCTCACCACCCTCGACCTGGGCCCCTCCCAGATCGACATCGGCATGCTCGCCGCGACGTACAAGACGGACGACCGCGGCCTGTCGGTGGCGGAGTTCACCGCCGACGCCGTCGCCGGTGCCACGGGTGAGAACAAGATCGAGCGCCGTGACGGCCGCGACGTCGTGCTGTACGGCTTCGGCCGCATCGGCCGCCTCGTCGCCCGCCTCCTCATCGAGAAGGCCGGTTCGGGCAACGGCCTGCGCCTGCGCGCCATCGTCGTGCGCGGCGGCGGCGAGGCCGACCTCGTGAAGCGCGCCTCGCTGCTGCGCCGGGACTCCATCCACGGCCAGTTCCAGGGCACGATCACGGTCGACGTGGCGAGCAGCACGATCGTCGCCAACGGCAACACCATCAAGGTGATCTACGCCAACGACCCCTCCGAGATCGACTACACGGCGTACGGCATCGAGAACGCCATCCTGATCGACAACACGGGCAAGTGGCGGGACCGTGCGGGCCTCTCCACGCACCTGCGCCCCGGCATCGACAAGGTCGTCCTGACCGCGCCCGCCAAGGGCGACGTGCCCAACATCGTGCACGGCGTCAACCACGACACGATCAAGCCGGACGAGCAGATCCTGTCCTGCGCCTCCTGCACCACCAACGCGATCGTCCCGCCGCTCAAGGCGATGGACGACGAGTACGGCGTGCTGCGCGGTCACGTGGAGACCGTCCACTCGTTCACGAACGACCAGAACCTGCTGGACAACTACCACAAGGCCGACCGCCGCGGCCGCTCCGCGCCGCTCAACATGGTGATCACCGAGACCGGCGCCGCCTCGGCCGTCGCCAAGGCGCTGCCGGAGCTCAAGGCCCCGATCACCGGCAGCTCGATCCGCGTCCCCGTCCCGGACGTCTCGATCGCCATCCTGAGCCTGCGCCTGGGCCGCGAGACCACCCGCGAGGAGGTCCTGGAGTACCTGCGCAACGTCTCCCTGACCTCGCCGCTGAAGCGTCAGATCGACTTCACCACGGCCCCCGACGCCGTCTCGATGGACTTCGTCGGCTCGCGCCACGCGTCGACCGTCGACGCCGGCGCGACCAAGGTCGACGGCGACAACGCGATCCTCTACCTCTGGTACGACAACGAGTTCGGCTACTCGTGCCAGGTCATCCGGGTCGTCCAGCACGTCTCCGGCGTGGAGTACCCGACCTTCCCGGCTCCGGCGGTCTGATCTCCCCTGTGCGACGGCGGTGCGCCGCACTCCCTCCGTGGGGTGCGGCGCACCGCCGTTCGCGGCGCCGTTCGCGGGCGGGGGCCAGCGGCGGAAACCGCCCGTCGTCGCCCCGCGTCCCACCCCCCATGGAGACGTTCACGCCGTTCATCCACGGGATACGCCAGCTCCTGCGGTTCACCGTGCTGGAGGCGCGCTGCTGCGCCTTCGCCGTCGCGCTGATCGGCGGCATCGCCGCCTCGCGCCTGCTGCCCGACGGCCTGCCGGTCGCCCGCTACGACCTGCTCCTCGTGTACGGCGTCGGGCTCACCGTACTGGCCTGGCGGCTCGGCTGGGACAGCGGCCGGGATCTCGCCGTGATCGCCGGCTGCCATGCCATCGGGCTGGTCTTCGAGCTCGTCAAGGTGCGGATGGGCTCCTGGAGCTATCCGGAGGCGGCGTGGACCAAGGTCGGCGGCGTGCCGCTGTACGGCGGTTTCCTCTACGCGGCCGTCGGCAGTTACGTCTGCCGGGCCTGGCACCTGTTCGACCTGCGGCTCACCGGCTACCGGCCCCGGGCGATGGCCCTCCTCGCCGGGGCCGTCTACCTGAACTTCTTCAGCCACCACTGGCTGCCCGACGCCCGCTGGGCCCTCGCCGCCCTGCTCCTCGCGGCGACGGCGGGCACCTGGGTGCGGTTCCGCGTCGGGGCGCGGGACCACCGCATGCCGCTCGCCCTGTCCTTCGTCCTGATCGGCTTCTTCCTCTGGATCGCCGAGAACGCGGCCACCTACGTGGGCGCCTGGAGCTACCCGCACCAGCTGGACGGCTGGGAGCCGGTCTCCCCCGCCAAGTTCGGCGCGTGGGCACTGCTGATCTCGGTCACGTTCGTCCTCGCGGCCGCCGCCATCACCGCGCGGGCACCGGCGCCCGGCCTCAGGAGGGCGTGACCCCCCTTCGGGCCGCCGAGGGAAGCGGGAGACGCCTCCGGTCCCGGCGCTACTCCTCTCGCTCCAGGTCGGCCTTCGCCCGTACCTCGTCGAGTTCGGACTGCGCGTGGGCGTACAGGTCGTGCACGAAGCGCCGCGCGTCCTCGCGCCGGATGCCGTCGGCGAGCCCGAGCAGCCGCTCGGTCCAGTCGGCGTGCGGGTCGCCCTGACCCGTCTGGGCCTCGTCCGTCATGACAGCCTCCCTGCCGTGGGCGTGCCGGGGCGCCCGCGGCCGGGTCGGTCGCGGGAAGGGCCCGCCCGGCACCATGCTCGAACGGCCGGCCGGTCCCCGCAATCCGGGCGCGCGGGAGGGACCTGTCCACGGTGGCGGAGGCGGGCGCCCGGCCTCGACGACGTGGCCGACGCCGTACCCCGTAGGCTCCACCATGATCGTTCCCGTATCCGTCGCACCGCCCCAGGAGAGTGAGTGTCCATGTCGACCGGCATCGAGGTCCGTCCCCCACGCGCCGAGGACTTCCCCCAGTGGCACGCCCTCTACCGGGGGTACGCGGAGTTCTACGAGGTCGAGCAGACCGAGGAGGCCGCCGGGCGCGTCTGGTCCTGGGTGAACGATCCGGGCCACGAGGTCGAGGCGCTGGTCGCCGCCGACGCGGACGGCCGGCTCGTCGGCCTCGCGCACTACCGGCCGTTCGCCCGCCCGCTCTCCGCGACCGTCGGCTGTTTCCTCGACGACCTGTTCGTCGACCCGGCGAGCCGTGGCACGGGGGCGGCCGACCTGCTGCTCGCCGCGCTGCGCGGAATCGCCGACGAGCGGGGCTGGAGCGTGGTCCGCTGGATCACCGCGGACGACAACTACCGGGCCCGCGCCAAGTACGACCAGGTGGCGAAGCGCACGATGTGGATCACGTACGACATGGCGCCCGGCGTCTGACGGGCCGTCCGTACGGTCCGTCCCGTCCCTCGGGACGTCGGCTGGACGGGAGCCGCACCGAGCTGAAAGCCTCGGCGGCCGAGGACCGTACGAGGAGGGGCTCATGAACACCGCCGACGAGGGACGGCAGCAGCTGGACGAGGTGAGCGTGCTCACCGCGAAGAGGACGCTCCTCCAGCTCCTCGAACGGACGGGGGTCTACTCGGGCGACACGGAGGAGCTGATCGGCCTGATCGAGGCCGGCGCCCTCGCCCTCGCCCACCGGGAGCTCTCCGCCCTGACGACGCCGCCCGCCGACGCGGACGCCGACGCGGACGCCGACGCGGACGCGCGGGCCGGGGAGGATCCGTACGGCTCGGGGTGGCGGGACGGCGCACGGTCGGTCGTCGATGCCCTCGCCGTCCTCGCCGAGGGGTCGCTCCGGCGGGCCGTCGGCTCCGCCCCGTCCGCCGACGCCCCGGAGGAGATCACGCCGGTGGGCCGGATGGAGATGGAGCGGGCGAAGGTGACGGTGCTGCCGCTCTACCTCTCCTTCACGCCGGTCTCCGACCTCGACCCGGAGGTCTCCGAGCAGGTGCTCACGGCGGTGCTCGGCACCATGGGCCCCCGGCAGCGCGCCGGGTACGCCGGGCGGCTCTCCGCGTACGTCACGGCCCACCGCGCCCGCCTGGAGCGGCTGTTCGCGCAGTACGGCCCGGGCAGCCCGATCGCCATCCACGGCCGCTACTCGCTGCTGCACTCCCCCACGAGCGTCGCCGTCCTGGAACGGCTCGCGGCCGCGCCCTCGGCGCTGCGCGAGGAGTGGGACGCCGCCGAACTGCCGCCGGCGTGGCTGGACGGCCTCACGACGGCCTGGGACGCCTCGGCCCCGGCCGCCGCATGAGGCGGGGCCTCACCGGCCCAGGCGGGCGTCCAGCCACTGGAGGATCTCGGGGGTCACGGGGTCGGTGATGTCCGCGAACTCCCCGTGCTTCTTCAGGAACTTGGCGACGTACGGGCAGACCGGGACGATCCGCTTCCCGGCGGCGCGGACGTCGGTCAGGGCGCCCTGGACGAGGATCGACGCCAGGCCCCGGCCCGCGTAGGCGTCGTCGACCTCGGTGTGGAAAAAGACCCGCTGCCCGTCGCGGTCCCGGTACGCCGTCAGCCCGGCGCGCTGCCCGTCGACGAGGATCTCGTAGCGGTGGCGGGCGTCGACGTGCTCGACGACGGGGGCGGTGGTCTGCTCGGTCATGGTGTGCCTTTCGACGTCGGACGCGCGGCTGCGGAGCCCCTCTCCCCCTGGTCACGGGCCCGGGGGCTCCCGCCACAACCTACCGCGCGGTCCGCCGCGCCCGCCGGGGCCGGCGGTTCCGGGCGGCCGTCCCGCCCTTCGGCACGGGACCCGCCGCCCACCAGGCCGCCAGCCAGGCCGTCTCCTTGGCCGCGTCCATCAGGTACGTCGCGGGGATGCGCCGACGCGGCACGTAGACCAGGTCGACCGCGAGGAACGTCAGGGCCGTGCCGATGCCGACGCGGCGGGCGTGCCGGACGCCCTCGTCGTCCGCACCCGCCAGCAGCATGCTGATGCCCGCCGAGGCCAGCAGGCCGCCGCTCGTCTTCTGGAGCCATCGGTCGGCCTTGGGACCGTAGATCCACTCGAAGGTCCGCAGCGAGATCAGCGGCCAGGCGCCGCCGACGAGGTTGAAGAGCCCTTGGGCCCGGGCCACTGTCACAGGACGGGGCATGACCGCCTCCTTCGTGTCGTCCCCCCGTGCCCGAGCGGATGCCCCGGACGGGCCCGCCCACACGATCGGGCGCCCGGGTCGGCACGACCGGGACGGGTCGAGCGGGACGGGTCGAGCGGCGCTGCCGGGGTAGGCGACGGAGGCGAGCACGCCCACGCGCCACAGGAGCACCGGAGACCGACGTGAACCACCTGGACCGCATCGCCTTCCGCGCGGCACGGGCCGTCGCCCGCCGCCGCGGCGCCCGGCCCGCCCTGCACCCGCAGGGCGCCGTCCTCGCGGGACGTCTCGTCGTCCCCGAGCACCCGGCCCCCTGGGGCGTGCCCTGGCTCGACCGCCCGGCCGCGTACCGGGTGACCGCCCGGTGGTCGCGGGCCGCCGGTCTGCCGCGCCCGCTGCCCGACGGCCTCGGTCTCGCCCTGCGGGTGGAGGACGCGGGCGGACCGGGCCGGCCCCTGGAACTGCTGCTCACCACCAGCGCGGGCCGTGGCCGGTGCACCCGGCACCTGCCCTTCCCGCGCGGCTCGGCGACGGCCGGCCCGTACTCCACGCTCGTGGGGTACGTCGTCGGCGGGCGGCGCGGCGTGGTGGCCGCGTTCCCGGAGCCGGGGGCCGGGCGCGTCCCCGCGGACCCCGGCGCCGTACGGGCGGCGGCGGCCGGGCGCCCGCTCGCCTTCGACCTCCGTTTCGGGGCGGGCGCCGAGTGGCGGCCCCTGGCGCGGCTCACGCTGCTGCGCGAGGAGCCCTCCCCCGGCCGACGCGCCTTCGACCCGTACGAGCACCCGCTGCCGGGCTTCCGGCCCGTCGACCGCCTGCGGGCCGTGCGCGTCGCCGCCTACGCGGGGTCACGGGCGGGCCGGTCCGAGAAATGACCCGCGCCCGTGAATCGGTGGTGCGATTCCGGGCAGCGGCCTGAACGAAGGGACGGAGGAACGACCATGTCCAACCCACAGCAGCCCGAGGCCCGACGGAGCGGTCGGGGTGCGGCAACGCCACAGGAGAGCCAGGAGCTCAAGTCCCGTGCCGCGCGCGAGGAGACCACCAAGGGACACCCGCACGGCACCGACAAGGGCGGTAAGGGCGGCGGCGAGGGCGGCGCCGTCCCGCCGGAGCAACGCCCGGACCATCCGTGACCCGCTGACCGCGCCTTCGACGGAGGGAAGCCCGTGCTTCCCTGCGTCGCACGCGCGCCCGGGGCCGCGGGGAGCCGTCAGCCCTGCTCGCGCAGGCCCCACGGCGACCCGTACGCGGTGAGGAGGTCCAGGAAGGGGCGCGGCGGCAGGGCCTCGGGGCCGAGGACGCCCTTGCCGTGCCAGGCGCCGGTGGCCAGGAGTTCGAGGGCGACCACCGGGTTGACGGCGGTCTGCCAGACGACGGCCTGGGAGCCGTACTCCCGCATCGACCACTCGTTGTCGACCACGTGGTACAGGTACACCTCGCGCGGGGCGCCGTCCTTGGTCCCCTTCACCCAGGTGCCGGCGCACGTCTTGCCGGTCATCCGGTCGCCGAGGGTCGCCGGGTCCGGCAGACAGGCGGCGACGACGTCGCGCGGCGAGACCCGCACGGGCCCGTCCGCGCCGGGCACGGTGACCTCGGCGGTCGAGTCGAGGCCCAGCTCGTGGAGCGTCTTCAGCTTGGCGATGAAGTCGTCCCCGAGGCCGTACTTGAAGGTGACGCGGCGCGCGTCCACCCAGCGCGGCACGAGCAGCACCTCCTCGTGCTCGACGTTGACGCACTCGACGGGCCCGATGCCCTCGGGGAAGTCGAAGACCTCGGGCTCGCTGAAGGGCGCCGTGGTGAACCAGCCGCGCTCCCTCTCGTACACGACGGGCGGGTTGAGGCACTCCTCGATGGTCGTCCAGATGTTGAAGGAGGGCGCGAAGCCGTAACCCTCGACGGTCAGGTCGGCGCCGTCGCGGACGCCTATCTCCTCGATCTCGTCGAAGAGCTCGTCGGCGGCGTACCGGGCGAAGACGTCGGACAGGCCGGGCTCGACGCCCATGCCCACCAGGGCCAGTCGGCCGGTGTCCTCCCAGCGCCCGGCGAGCGCGAACTGCTCGTCGCCGAGCTTCACCCCGCACTCCTCGTACGGGCGGGCGGCGTGCGGCACCGACAGGGACATCGCCATGTCCAGGTAGTGCGTTCCGGCCGCCAGGGCCGCCCGGAAGAGGGGCATGACGAACCGGGGGTCGGTGGCGTTGAGGAGCACGTCGCACCGGTGTGCCACGAGCGCTTCGCGGACGGCCTCCTCGTCGGAGGCGTCCAGGCACAGCGCGCCGAACCGGTCGCCGTCCTCGCCGAGCGCGGCGACGGCGGCCCGCGCCCGGGCGAGGTCGTGGTCGGCGACGACCATGTGGGTGAGGAAGTCCCTGCGGGCCGCGATGCGGGTGACGGCGGTTCCGACACCGCCCGCGCCCATGAGGAGTACGCGCACGTCTGACACCTTCCTGCCGGGAGGCGGGGCGCCTCCGGGGGAGACCGATGCAACGGGAGGCGGCACGGTAAGGTCAACCGTGTTGGCATAAGGCGTACCGCGTGCAGGCACACAGGCGTGCGGGCGTACGGCCCCGGAGCGGGGCCGTCGGTCGTGGGACGGGGACAGGGGGCGAGGGCGGCGTGGCGAAGAAAGTGGTGCCGGAGGCGGCGCGTCGACGGCGGCGGCCCACGCGCGGCGGCACAGTGCTGTCGGAGCGGCTCATCGTGGACGCGGCGCTGCGCGTCCTGCGGGAGCACGGCAGCACGGGGCTCACGGTCCGGCGCCTCGGCACCGCGCTCGGCGCCGACCCCAGCACCCTGTACCGGTACTTCGCGGGCATGGACGACCTGACCCGCGCCGTCGGGGACGAGCTGATGGGGCGGGCGCTCGCCGACTGGGAGCCCACCGGGGACTGGCGGGTCGACTTGCGGGCGCTCGGTCTGGCGGTCCACGCCTCGTACCTGGCGCACCCGCAGGCGGCCGTGCTCACCGCGAGCCGGGTCACGGGCCGGCCGCGCGAGATCGCGGTGGACGAGACGATCCTGGGCATCCTGCGCGGTGCCGGTCTGCCCGATCCGGCGGCCGTGCGCACGTACCACGCGTTCATCGACCAGAGCCTCGCCTTCGCGGCGCTGGACGCGGGTTCGCTCGCGCTGACGGCCGACGCCCGGCGGGAGGACGAGGAGATGTGGCGGACGACGTACGCACGGCTGCCCGCGCGGACGCATCCGAACATCGCCGCCACGGCGCCCCTGCTCGTGCGGCGCATGCCGCACAGCGCCTATCCGGCGGTCCTGGAGATGCTCCTCGATCACACGGCGGCCCAGCTGGCGGCGGTGGCCGGGCCACCGGCGCCCGCCGCCCGCGGCGGCGGCTCCGGCCCCACGCGCGCCGCCGGGCGGGGCCGGGGGGGGGCGGCGCGGGCGCGCCGGGGCG
>NZ_JBSFSA010000032.1:0-80559 GCF_053589515.1 Streptomyces sp. NPDC003327
CCACCCCGGGCAAGAGCCCGAGGGCCCCCCCCGTGCGGGGGGGGCCCATTCGACGTTCCTCAGACCCCGTTGTCCTAATCTTTGTCCACAGCGGGTGTTTCTGCGGGTCCCCAGATAGCTTCGGCGATCTTCCGGGCCACGTCCTTCAGCATGGCGTCCGGCACGTGGAGGTATCGCGCTCGCATCCGGGAAGATGTGCCCGGCTCCCAGCCCATGATCTGGTCGATGACACGGTCCGGAACCCCCAGCAGCATGAGCACGGTGGCCGCCGTGTGCCGCGCGTCATGGAGACGTGCGTCCCGCACGCCCGCATCGCTGAGCAGCTTCTTCCAGTCGTGGTAGTCCGTATTCGGGCTGAGCGGGCCACCGAGCGGCTTGGTGAAGACGTAGTCGGAGGGTGTCCACAGGTTCCCTGCCTTCGCCCGTTCGAGGGCCTGGGCTTCTCTGTGGGCCCGGAGCATCACGACCAGCGGGCCGGGCAGCGGGACGGCTCGGCGGCCGGCCCGCGACTTGGTGTTCTTGGTCTCCCGCCGCACCTGCTTGCGCTTGGGGCAGTACCCGGCCTTCCGGCCGCAGGGCGACGCTTCGGCGCATCCGTGCGCGTACTTCGGCCGTAGGCGGTTCCGGCGCAGCTTCAGGTACTCGTTGTCCAGGTCCACGTCGGACCATCGCAGACCTAGGGTCTCCCCCTGCCGCAGTCCGAGAGCGAGCGCGAGCATCCAGCGCGCGCTGTTGCGGCGCTTGTTCACCGCGGTCAGCAGGCTCTGCACCTCTTCGACCGAGTAGGGCTCGATCTCGTCCTCGTCGCCCTCCACCCGGGGCGGCTTGGCCAGCGCGGCGGCGTTCTTGGCCGCGTAGCCGCGTCGGACAGCTTCACCGAGTGCGGTACGAGCGGTGCGGTGGGCCTGGTGAGCCGTGGCGGGCTTACTGCCGTTCTTCTGCATCCGGCGGTACAGGCTTTCCAGGTGTTCAGGCTCCAAGCGGTCCAGCCGGTGCTTCCCGATCCCGGGAACGAGGTGAACGCGCACTGCTACCTCGTAGCCGTCGTACGTGTTCTCGCTGACGACGTCCTTGGCGATGTTCTCAACCCAGTGGCACAGCCACTTCTCGACGGTCCACAGCTTCCCGGGCTGCTGGGCGGTTCCCTGGTCGCGCTGCTTCTCCAGCCGCTTGACCTCGTCTTTCAGAGCGGCCTCGGTCGGCCGCGTGATGTGCCTGCGGTAGGGCTCCCCGTTGTCCTTGTAGCCCATGGGCACTCGGGCGTGCCAGCGGCCGTCCTTACCGAAGTAGATGGCCGTTTCGCCGTTCGCCCGGCGGGTGCGCTTCTTCTCTTCTCCCACGTCGATCCTCTTAGGCGGCCGGCCGGTGGGCACGGCGGAGTTTGGCGGCGAATTCGGTGACGGCCTCGGCGGGGACTCGGCGGAGGCGCCCGACCGGTACGGTCTCCAGCTCTCCGGTGCGGATGAGGCGGTAGCAGAGGGTGCGGCCGATCTGGAGGCGGCGAGCAGCCTCCTCAACCTTGAGCAAGACGAGCGTCGGGTCTTCAGGCGAATGGTTCATCCGGTGCAGTCCTCCGGGCAGGAGTGGGCTCTGTGGCTTCGAGCGGGCTGCGTGTGTCCGAGGTGGTGATTTCTGCGTCACTGCGTCACCTGCGTCACTTTGGGGTTCTGGCCTGCGGTTTCTCGGTGACGCAGGGGGTGACGTGCTGCGTCATCGGTGACGCAGCCGTCCGTCATGCGTGACGCAGGTGACGCAAGGTGACGCAGAGATTCGGGCTCTGCGTCACCACTCTTAGCGCAGGTCAGGCCTGGTTTTCGGGGCCGTGGTGACGCAGGTGACGCAGCACTTTCCACTTAGGAAAAGAGAGGGGCTGTGTCTGTTGTTGTGCGGGCCTTCAGGCGTGAAGACGGAGCCGCAGAGCGGCACGTTCTTTGAGCGGCGGCAAGCCGCCGAAGAGCAAGAGGAGCACCCGGGCGCGCTGGCCCGGGGTGCTCCTCTTGCCTGTGCGGCCGGAGCCGCGGGGCGCGGGTCAGAACGCCGGCTGCTGCACGTCGGCCGGGGGCGCGGGGCGGGCGATCTCGATGTAGCGGGCGCTGTTCTTACGGCCCCAGTCGACGTAGACGCCGCGGGCGGTGAGGACGGGCTGGAGGCGCTTGAGGCGGTCGGAGAGGACCTTGCCGGTGGTGGGCCAGCCCTTGGGCAGGGGCCGGAACTCCCCCTCGCCGATGTAGAGCTGGGTCAGGGCGTGCAGCCACTCGGCCGAGGTCATGCGGACCTCGGTGCCGGGGGCGATGCCAGCGGCGTGCTTGAGGACGGTCTGGGCGAGCAGGTCGCCCTCGATGACGTCGTCGTTGAGGTCGTCCAGGCTCGCCCGGTAGGCGTCGAGCGCGCCGAGGCCGGTGGCGGCATCGAGCTGGGCGCACAGGTGGGCGAAGTCGGCCATGCGCAGGTCGGTGGGGATGTCAGCCTGGGTGGCACGGAGCTGGACGGCAAGGTCGAGCAGGGAGCCGAGGATGACCGGCAGAGCCTCCTCGAACTCCGCCCACAGCTCCTCCTCGGTCCGCCGGGTCCTGGGTCGTTCCAGGCGCAGGGGCAGGAGGCGTTCGGCGAGGTCGGGGCGGATGACGCCGACGTCGATGCCGGTCAGCAGCAGCGGCCGGCGGTAGCGGGAGCGCACGACGTCGCCGTCGGTGAACAGGGCCCGCTTGACGGTCTCGGCCCCGGTGACGATGCAGCACATCAGGTCCGACAGGTCGGGGCCGAGGTGGGAGAGGTTGTCCAGGGCGGTCACCCACCCGGCCGCGACCGCCGCGATCAGGCTCTCCTCGTCCTTCGGGGAGCGCCGCAGGTCGGCGCTCATGCCCTCGATGATCCGGATGAGCATCCGGCCGCCCGTGGACTTGCCCGCGCCCTGGGGGCCGGTGAGGAACGGGGCGGGGACGGGGACGGAGGGGCCGAGGCAGCCGACGAGCCAGGCGACGACCAGGGCCTCGGTGCGGGCGTCGGCGAAGTTGCACAGCCGCAGCAGCAGGTCCAGCCCCTTGCCGTTGGTGTCCTTGGTGGGCAGCGGGAGTTCCCCGGTGAGCTGGGTGCGACGCCAGCACACCTCCCGCGGCTCGGGGACGGTGATGTCCCAGCCGGTGGGGTGGATGCGGACCGACATGCCGTCGTCGCGGCCGAGGTCCAGCCAGGTTGCCCCGCCGGAGCCGGGGGCGACGCGGATGTGGACGGGCTGGACCTCTTCGGTCATGGCCAGTGCCTCGATCAAGTCGAGTGCCTCCTTGAGCGCGGTTCCGTTGAAGACGCCGTAGCCGTCTCTGTAGAGGCCGACCATGAGTTCCTGGCGGTGGCTGCCGGTGGTGCCCTGGGAACGGATCGGCCGGGCGATGGGCTGGGCGTTGCGCTGGGCGTAGACGGTGCCGTCAGCGGTGCGGAAGTACCGGAAGTGGTCCTGCGCGTAGTCGGTGATGATCTGACGGGCCGGGTTCTTCTCGTCCTCGGACACGGCTACATCCCCAGAACTGTCGTGGCGTTGGACCAGGCGTCCGTGCAGTGCCGCGGGGACTCGCCCTTGGCCTGCGCGGCGAGGAACAGGCGGCCGATGTGCGCCTCGGTGAGGCAGCCGCACCGACCGTGCGCGGACAGCACCGCCAGGAACGTCCGGTACACCGTCGCGTGCACCCCGCTCGTCGCGGCGGTGATCCGCTGCTCCGCCATGGCGATGCCGCGTTCCAGGTAGACCGGGGAGCGGTGCGGGCACTGCCCGCCGCCGGCCGGGGCGGGCACCGTGACGGCGCGGGGCGCGGGCCGGGTGGCGGGCTTCTCCGCGACCAGGTCGTGCACGGCGGCGGGGACAGCGGTCATGGTGCCGGTGCCGGGGCCGAGCCAGCGGGCGTAGGACATCAGGGACTTGATGTCGACACCCTCACGGACCTTGTTCACCGACCGGACGGTGCCGGAGTAGACCCAGTGCTCCCCGCGCGTCGTGGCCACGGTCGTCGTAGCCGGGAGAGTGGCGCGGGCCCAGGCGATGGCGTCGTGGTTGTCGAGGTCGACGACAGTGACGTTGGCGCCGCCGGGGTGGTAGCCGATGGCGCGTGCGCGGCGCCAGGCCAGGCCCCACTGCCGAGAGGCGAGGACACTGGGGTTGGTGGTGGCGGCGGCCCAGCCGTGGCACGGCCACGGGCACACGCACGGCCCCGGCACCTTCATGTTCGGCCGGCCGCCGCACGCCAGGTCGGCGCAGTCGCGGCAGTTCCCGAGAGGCCGCTTGTCCGCGCCGAGGGGCAGGACGGGCAGGTGGCCATCGGCGAGGGCCATGGCGTTGATGGCGAGGCTGTTCACACCGCCACCCCCGCCCGCGCCTGGGTGAGGAACCGGGTGCCGATCCAGTGGGCGTAGGCCGGGGGGATGGCCTCGGTCAGTTCCTCGCGGACGTCGGTCCACGTGATGCCCATGGCGGACTGAAGCTCGGCGACGGTGGGCTTGCCGCCGCCGTTGCCGTACGCGGCCACGTAAGGGCCGTCGAAGAATTCCCCGTGCCGCCACCCCCGGACCCGGCCCCGGTGCTTGGGGTGCGCGGGCCGGGTGACGCTCCAGCGGCCCAGCTCGAAGTTGCGGTGGCGCAGGACGCCGAGTCCGAACATCTCCCCGCACAGGGTGAGGTCTTTGCGGATCTCCGCCTTGCCGTTGGGCTGCTCGATGACGTACGGCAGGCCGGAGGCCTCCAGCAGCACGCGGGTGGGGGCGACGAGGTCGACGTGGGTGCCGCCCCAGCCCATGGCCCGGTTGGTGCCCACGGTCAGCGCGCACTTGTCCTGGCAGGGCGGGGAGGAGTGGACGAACGCGAACCGCTCGATCTCCCCGGTGGCGATCAGGTCCGTCAGGAACTCCAGGGCGTCGGCCTGGACGAAGGTGAAGGGGTAGTTGGGGCGGGGGGCGATGTCGACGCCGACGACGTCGAACCCGGCCCGGTGGTAGCCGGTGCCCGCGCCGCCGGCGCAGGAGTACAGGTCCAGCAGCAACGGCCGTGTGCGGCCGTGTGCTCGCGGGATGGGGATGTGATGGGTCATGCTGGAGGTCTCCAGTTCTGTGAAAGGTGCTGGTGGATGAGGGCGGCCCCAGGCTTTGGCGAGACGGGGGCCGCCTTCGGCATGTCAGCGGTGGTTGATGGTTCCGTTGGCGCGGCTGAACAGGCCGGTCGCGGTGATGTTCTGTGTGATGTGCGTCGTCGCTCCCGCTCCGCGGCTGCCGGTCCCTGCTCGACGGGCTCCTCGGATCAGGAGGGGGACAGCGGTTACGGCGGCTACGAGCAGGGCGGCGGCGGACCACAGGGCGTGGCTCATGGCGATGAGTCCCGGGGCTGCGTAGGAGAGTCCGATTCCTGCGGCGGCGATCCCGCCGCCGACGGTGGGGGCGAGCAGGGCGGTGGTCTTGGCCCACGCGGGGATCGGCTGCGCGGCCGGGGCCGGGGAGGGCGTCGGCTGCGTGTGGTGGGTGTAGGCAAGGGTGCGGACCCCGCTCGGGAGGGTGACCCAGTCGACCCCCGGCGGGATCTCGGCCGGGAGGATCACCGGCCGCCGCACCGCCGCAGGGCGGTCGTGCGGAGTGCTGTAGGGGGTGGGGGTGATCTCGTACGGGGTATCGGCGTACACAACGCGGTCCCTTCAACGATGGCGGCCGGCCCCCTGGGGTGGGGTGCCGACCGGTGCTCTGCTTGTCGTGTCGCTTGTCGTGTGGCTTGTCGCTTGTCTTGTCTTGTCGCTTGTCACCTTGCAGGTCACAAGCCGTTTTGGGCCCTCAGCAAGCCGCCCAGGGCCCTTCCCGTCGGGGTGGGACGACAGGCGACAAGCTCACGCTTCGGGGGCGTGGGTGTGGTGGACGTAGCGGGCCCTGGTGCCGGTACCGACGCGGACGGCGGTGCCGTCGTCGGTCCAGGTCTTGAGCCAGCCGACCACGGTCTGCCGACTGGTGCCGTGCTCGGCGGCGAGGGCGCGGGCGATTGCGGATGCTCCGGTGCCTTCCGGGCCGGCGGCGAGGAGCAGGGCGAGCGCGGCGGTGCGGGCGGCGTTGTTCTCGTCGCGGAGCGCGGACAGGTTCAGCCCGCCCGTGGCGGGCGGCTGGTCGGCCACCGGCTCCGGGCTCGCGGGTTCGGGGGCGGTGGCGAACTGGGCGTCGATCTGCTCGCGGAACTCCCGGGCCAGCCGGTCCGCTTCCGACTCGGCCGCGGGCGGCTGCTTGGTGCGGAGGGCGGACAGGTTCAGCCCGCTGCCCGTGGTGCCGGCCGCCGCGGGCGGGGTGGCGGGGGCGGGCTGGTGGTCGTGGATCCAGGCGGTGCGGGCCGAGTCCCAGCGTCGGGCGTAGTCGGGCCCGGCGGCCTTGGCGGAGACGGCGTCCAGGGTGGGGTGGCGGTCGGAGGTGGCGGCGACGATGTCGCGGATCTGGTTGGGCAGGATCCGCCAGGACTTGAACAGGGCGGCCGGGGATTCGGGGGTGCCCATGAATCCGGAGCCCTTGTAGGGGGCCTGGTCGACGCGCAGGCCGCGGGAGCCGGGGAACTGCTTGCCCAGGTCCATGCCCTCGGTCTCCCCGCCGGTCAGGGCGACGCGGACCTTGGCCTCACGGCGGATCATGAGGTTGCCCAGTACGGAGCCGGTGGCGCCGAGGGCGGTCAGGACGGTGCGCAGGCCCATGGCGCGGGCGATCCGGATCACTTCCAGGATCTTGTCGGCCAGGGCCCGCATCCGCCGGTCGCTGCTGGCCAGGATCTCCGCGCCCTCGTCGATGACGAGCATGATCTGCGGAATCTGCGCGGAGACCGGAAGCAGGTCGGTGTTGGCCTTGGACATGAGGTCCTGGTAGGCCATCTTGCGGTGCTTGGCGATCCGCACGGCCGCGTCGAGCATGAGCATGGCTTCGTCGTGGTCCGCTGCGAGCCAGTCCACGCCCGGCCGCATGCCCTCGCCGTCCCCGGTGAGAGCGGGCCGGACCCAGGGCAGGCCGGCCGATCCGGCGTTGAGGTCGATGACCCAGGTCAGGACGTCCGTGGTGCGAGCGAATCCGGCGAGGATCGTGTGGACCATGTTCGTCTTGCCCGACCCGGTCGGCCCGACGACCAGCGCGCACTGTTCGCGCAGGTAGGCGCGGACCTCATCGGCGTTCGTGCGCAGCCCCCACGGAATGCCGGTGTGCAGGGACAGCGGGCCGTAGTCGGTGGGGTATTCGACCTTCTCGGCCAGCACGTTGACGGTGGTGACGTCGATCAGGACGCGGCCCTGGTCGATGCCCTGCGACGCGGAGGCGGTGCAGCCGTGGGGCAGGCGGGCGTCGGCCGACAGCCGGGCCGCCTCCTTCGCGATGCGGTCGTAGGTGGTTCCGCCGGGCGGGAGTTCGGCGTCGATGGTGAACCCGGTACCGGTCGGCCACATCTCCACCGCCAGGACCCGGACCGTGATGCCGCACACTCGCTGAATGCGGTCGACCCACTCGGCGGCGATCGCCCGCCGTCCGGCGGACAGTTCCCGGGCGACCTGCCGCTCAGCCGCCGCAAGCGATTCGAGTTCGCGGGCCTCTTCGTGGAGGAGGGTGGCGCGAGCGGCGGCGCCGAGACCGATACCAAGGGTGGCCAGGGAGCCGAGCGCGGCCCACGTGAGCGGCCCGGTGGCCATGGCCCACGTGGTCCATCCGGCCCCGACCAGCCACGAGGCGGCGCGCATGGTGATGGTGCGGGCGGCCAGCCGGTCTCGGAGGCTGGTGACGGTGTGGCCGATGGCTCCGGCGGCTCCGGCGGCGAGGGCCCATCCGGGGGGCATGGAGGTTGCGGCGCCGGTGGTGGCGAGGGCGAGGGCTCCGGTGGTGGCGGACAGGGCGCCGGTCACGGGTCCGTGACCGGCCGCCCAGTCCCACACCGGCCCCGTGCTGTGGGCGGTGGTGGGTGCCATGGTCAGACGTTCCATCCCTTCTCGGCCTCGGGCCCGTTGCGGGGGTCCTCGTGGCGGGCGATGTCCTGCTCGTGGGCCTGCCGGAACAGCGGCCCCATGTCCTCGGCGACCGCGACCGCGCTCATCAGGGCGCCGAAGATGTCGTTGAAGCCGTCCGCGACCTCCTTCTCCAGCGGGAACTCCGAGTCGGCGCGCTCGGCCAGCGTCTTCATCACGTTCGCCACGCTCGTCAGCGCGTGGGGAAGGCCCTCGACCATGGCGAGGATCTCCATGGCGTTCTCGGGCTCGTAGCTGTTGGCGGCCGTTTCCATCTCCGCCGCGTACTCCTCGAACCGGAATCCCGACACGATCTCTCCCTCGCTGTTCTCAGTGGTGGGTGTGGTGGGGACGAGTCCGGCCGGACGCTCGGCCGTGTCCCCGACCTGCCCCTGCTCGTCCTGCTCGGCCGCCTTGTCGGCGGCTGCCTCTTCGGTCTCGCGCTGCTCGCGGATCGCCGCGTCCCGCTCGTCCCGCTCCTCGGCCGCCGCCTTGAGCAGGCGGGCGTAGAGGCGGCGGCCCGGGTTCTGGAGCCACGCCCAGCCGAGCCTCCGTCCGAGCGGGGTGGTGACCATGCCGACGATCCCGAGCGCGCCGGCCAGGAGCGCGGCGAGCAGGCGGCGGCCCTGGAACCGGGCCGCCGACTTCCACAGCGCCTTGCGCGCCTTGGCCCTGGCGGGGGCCTTGCGGACCTCCGCCCGCTGCCCGGCCACCTTGTCGGCCGCGGCGGTGTCCCGGGCCTTGCGCAGCCGCTCCGTGGCAGCGCTGCGGGCCTTTCCCGCAGCCCCGGTGCCCCGGGCGACCGCGCGGCCCACCGGGCCCTTCCTGGCGGCAGCGGTAGCACGCGCGGTGTCCTTCGCCGCCCGGCGGGCATCCGCGATCTGACGGCGGGCCGCGGTCGTCTCCGCCCGCCGCCCCGCCTTCGACGGTGAAACCGTCCGGGCCTGCTCCCGCAACGCCCGCACCTGCCCCATACGCCCCCGCGACTTGGCCGCCACGGAGGGAGCCGAACTAGCTGCCGGTGTCGCCGACTTCGAGCCACGACTCTTGGCCGCGGGCGACGTCGAACCGGTCGTGGGCTTGATGCCGCCGCTGAGGCTGCCGTTCTTGCGGCCCGTCCGCCCACCGGCCGCCGGGCCGGAGGCGGCGCGCAGCGTGCTCGCAGCCGCACCCGATCGCGACGGACCCCGGCCGGACGTGGCCGGACCGGCGCCCGCCTTGCGGGAGGCGGAACCGGTGGCGCCGCGCTTGGGCTGGGCCGGGACTCGGTTCGCCCCAGCCCGCAGCCCTCCTGCCGACTTTCCCGCCGTCGCGGGGCTGCTGCCCGGCTTCGACTTCCCCGCCTGCTTCGCCTGCTTGGTGGTTTTCTTGCCGCTCCGGGCGGCGGTCGCGCCGAGGACGACGGCCCCGGTCGCGGCAACGGCCGCGGCGACGGGCCCGCCGACCAGAGCGGCCCCGGCCAGCAGCGTAACCGTGGCGTTCGCCCCGGTCAGAGCCAGCGGGACGACCGGCCAGCCACCCGGCGTGTGCTCCACACCCTTGTCAGGACGGGGCTGCGTCTCCCCGGCCGGCGCGGGTGCCGGGCCGGGGGCGGGGTCGGGGTCGGGGGTGGTGACGGGGACGGGTTCGGTGCTGAGGTCCGTCACGACGTCACCCCCAGACCCGTCAGGGCGTTCGGCTCCAGGGAGAAGACGTAGTGGTGCGTGCCCTGCGGTGTGGTGGTGGCGGACATGCTTGTCTCCTTCACGCCGCTCACGCGGCTGTCGTGTCGGGGTACGCGCAGGGGGTGCACATGCCGAGCGAGGCGGGGATGCGGTAACCGGCGTCCCGCCCGCACGCGGGGCAGACCTGCCGGGCGGCGTTCGCCCGTTCCAGGGCCGCGCGCTTGGCGGGGGTCATCGGCCGGACCGGCTTGGCGAGGTCGATCCGGTAGAGGTAGGCGATGAGCGGGCTGCGACGGCGGCGGGGACGTTCGAGCTGGGCCACGACCGGCTGACCGGCCGGCCGCAGCCCAATCGCCCTAAGCTGCCGGAACGTCGCCAGACCCTCCGGCGCCAGCCGCCACCGGTAGACCGGGAGCGCGCTCACTGCGTGGCCCCCTCAAGAACAGGAGCCGTGTCGCGGAGTTTCTGGTAGTGGCCGGTGACCCAGCCGGTGGACCAGCCGCACAGCTCGGCCGCCTGCCGCACGGACAGCCCGGCGGCGAACGCCGCGGCTACCGTCTGGCGGGCCACATGCTCCTTCTGCTTCTCCTCGGCAGGCCCGGCGGCGAGGAGCGCGGCGCGTTCACGCTCGGCCCGTGCCTCACGCTCACGCTGTTCACGCAGGGCCGCCGCCTCACGCTCGCGACGCTCCCGCTCCCGCTGCTGCGCGGCCTCGCGTTCACGTGCCTGCCGCTGGCGTTCACGCTCCTGTTCAGCCGCGCGCTGCTGTTCACGCTCCCGTTCACGGCGTTCACGCTCGGCCTGCCGCTCACGCTCGGCGGCGGCCTCCCGCTCGCGCTCCTCGCGCCGGGCCCGCTCCTCGCGTTCAGCCTGTTCACGGGCCAGGGCCGCTTCGTGCTCACGCTGTTCACGGACCATCCGGGCTTCGAACTCCCGCTGCTCGCGTACGCGCTTCTCGGCGGCTTCGGCCCGCTCAATCGCGGCCCGCTCCCGCTCCTGGCGCTCGGCCCGCTCGCGGGCGTTCAACGCCTCCAGCGCGTTCGTGATGGCCCGCCGGTAGGCCAGGCCGGTCTCTGCCGTGACGATGAGCAGGAGCGGCGCCACCGCGTGGACGGCGACGCCGACCAGGTCTTTCTTCAGGGCGGAGTCCGCGACGTTCAGGGCCAGGGTCATGCAGCCGGTCATCCACCGCAGCGCGATGGGCCACCGGCCGCCGTGCCCGCCGAGCCGGGCAAGCACCGAATCGAGCCGGACCACGATGACGACCGCGGCATCGACCACGAGGGGCAGGATCGGCGCGGTCCAGTCCCACTCGTCCGCCGTGTGCGCCGCCATGAGCGGGGTCACGGTGAGGACCGAGTAGAGCATCGCGCCGGACACGATCAACCATGTGCCGACCGACAGTGCCCGCTCCGCTGAACGGATCTGAACACTGTTCATGACCACGCTCCGCCCCGCGGAATGTGCATGATCGACCAGCCCGTCAGGGGGCCGTCCGCGGTGCCCGCAGGCCGCCAGCCGGCCGGGTCGGCGCCGAGCGCCGCCGCGTAGACCTTGGCGGCCTGAACGTCCGCGTGAACGCTGTGCGGGGCCCCGTGACGCAGCAGCAGCCCCATCGGCCCGGCCGCCGCCCGGCGGGACTCCTCCAGCTCTGCGGACAGTGCCTCGGCCTCAGCCGTCGACTCCTTCAGCGCCGCCTCAACCTCGGCGATGTGCTCACGCAGGATGGCCGCGTCGCTCTCGGCCGACTCCACCAGACCGCTGAGGTGGTGGACCCGGGCGACGTGCCTTCTGTGCTGCTCGGCGGCCCGGGTGTCCGCCTCGGCCGCGGCCTCACGCGCCCGCTCGGCGTCCTCCGTGAGTCGGCGCATGCGCTCGGTGGTGATGATGCGGATCATGCGGCACCGCCCAGCACCGCGGCGCGGTTGGTCAGGTCCCGGCGCTCGACCAGCACCCGGTTGCGGGCCCGCCGGACACGCCGGGCGTCCAGCTCACTGGCCGGCCGGTCCAGGGTCTTGATGTACAGGTCGAGCCGCTCGACGTCCGCCTGGATCAGCGGCATCTCCTGCTCGATCGCCTCCAGCTCGGCGTCCGTCGGCTCCAGGTCGACCGGGAGCGCCGTAACGAGGCTCTGAAGTGCAGCGATGGACTTCATTGGGTGTGTTCCTCTCAGACAGGAACGGCCCGAACGAGGCCCCGGTGTTCCCGCACCGGGGCCTCTCGCCGTTGGAACCATCCGGCTCCCCTCAGCCCCGCCCGTACGGCACCCCGCAAAGAGGGCCGGACGGACGGAGGAGGCAACCGGCCGCAGCCAAGCGGCCGCGGTCGTCAGATGACGCGGTGGGCATCACCACCCCCGCCGGTCCAGCGAGGGCGGCGCCTAAGGTCTTAAGCGCTTCACGTCGGCCTCCAACGGGCGGACATGGTGCGTGACGTAGTAATCGCGATCTCTGCCCTTGTCTCACCGCACGTCAAAGACTCCTCAGCCACCCCAAGGGGACGACCGGGAGCAAGGTGCTTGCTGCTCGTGCGGCAGGGCCCGCGGCTTGTCGCAGATGCCTGTCGTTCTCTGTATCCACTCTTGAGTTTTCAACCGTGTCTCGCGCTTCCTTCGATCCCGCTTTCGGGCCTCCGGGCGCCATACGTGCAGGTCAAACCATCAAGACACCCACCATTCGGCCTTGCCTAGGGGGGGTTGCCGTCTTGCTTGATAGGTACCGTAGGCAAAGTCACGACTGCGCGCAACCCCCACTCGCGGTAGAGTCTGAAAGCCCCCCTAAGCGAGGAGTCGTATGCACGAGATGGAGAAGGTCGCCGGGGTAGCGGACCCCGTCGACCGCGCCAAAGCCGCCATCGACCTCATGGCCCGCTACCAGAGCCACGTGAACGAGCTGTCCCGTGTGCGCCGAGAGGCCATCGAGGAGGCTCAAGCCATGGGCATGACGCAAGCTGAGATTGCGAAGCGTCTGGGGGTCAGCCGCGGGCGGGTTGGGCAGCTAGCCTCGGCCGGCCCGCCGCCGGAGCGTGCCTTCTTCGGGACGGACCTGATCACGGTCTCTCTCGGTGGCAAGTACGAAGCGGGAAAGACTCCCGACGAATTTCCTAGTGAGGTCATCACCCGAGAGGACCTGGGCAACTTTGAGCACCTGCGGAAGCTGCTCGCCGGGATGAAGCTGGATGCCCAGTACGAGGTAATCCCGCCGTCCGGGATGGTGAACCTCAACCGAGACAACCATGTTGTGATCTGCGGTCCCCGCCTCTCCCCTCTGATCGCGCAGGTGCTTGAAGGGGACGACAACCTGCGCTTCGCGAAGGACACTGCCTGGCATCTGCGGGACCAGGTCACCGGGGATGTGTACAGGTCGCCTCAGGACGAGGACGGGTCGGCTGGCGACATCGGGTACCTCGGACGTCTTCCCCGCCTCGACGGCAAGGGGACGTTCCTGTACGTCGCTGGCGTCCACTCCATCGGCGCGAACGGCGTCGTCCACTTCCTGGAGAACAACCTCGCCGAGCTTTACCGAGAGCTTCGCACCCGTCGCTTCTCCACCCTGATCTCTTGCCGTTATGACCCGAAGACGCTCGAAGTGCTGGAGAGTCGTCGCGTCACTCCGCTGTACCGACACGAAGGCTGATCATGCGCGTCGCCATCGACACAGAACCCGGCGGAGCTACCCCCAACGAAGACTGGGTGGCGGCCACGTCTTCCTTCGCAATCGTGCTGGATGGGGTCAGCACAGCAGGCCTCGACACGGGATGTCGCCACGGCGTCCCGTGGTACGTTGCTCAGCTCGGCGGTCACCTAGTTGCTGCACTGGCCAACCCGAACGAATCCCTCACGGACGGGCTTGCGACGGCTCTGGAGCAGGTGGCGGCGCTGCATGCGGAATGCGACTTGGGCAACCCTGGGACACCGTCCGCAACAGTCGCCATCCTCCGGCAGCGAGATGGAGTCCTCGATCACCTCGTGCTGGCGGACTCTCCGATCGTCCTTGAAAATCACCAGGGCGTCAGTGTGATCACTGATCTCCGCGTAGACGACGTACTTCCTGAGCTGCGCGCGGAGGTCGAGCAGTACGAGACGCACACCGAAGAACATAGAGACGCCCTACGGCGCTTCGTAACTGCACAGCGGCAAACCCGGAACACGCCCGACGGCTACTGGGTTGCGGCGGGCAGTCCAGCAGCCGCCGCCCACGCGATCGCGGGCAGTACCCCGGCTGAGGACGTGTCCGCGGCTGTCGTGTTGTCCGACGGTGCTTCGCGTCTTGTTACGGAGTACCGCATGGCGACTTGGCCCGAGGTCTTCACGACACTTAGGACAGGCGGGCCTCGCGCGCTGATTGACACTGTGCGCAAGGTCGAAGCGACGGACCCCACGGGCCGCCGATGGCCGCGTTACAAGTCGGGCGACGACGCCTCCGTCGCGTTCTGTGAGTGAGAAAGCACCCGAGGGGCCATCTCTTCCCTTGTCCTGGTCTTTGTCCAGTACGCCGAAAGCCACCACGGTCCGCCGGGGTACACGTCTCCGCCTGAGCCGCGAGCCGGACCCCCACGAACGCTCCTGAACGACGAGGCGGACAGTTGGAAAGCGTGTTGGGGGCAACCCCTCACGAGTTCGAATCTCGTATCCTCCGCCAGTGCCTCACCGGGCACGATGTCGAAGGGCCCCACCGTTCGCGGTGGGGCCCTTCGACGTATGGAAAGGCCGCGGGACTACGATCGCCCGTCATGGATTGGCTGGAGCGGACCGCGACGCTGAGGCAGTGGACCAGGGGCGGCGCCCGCGCTCCTCACAAGCCGCTGTTGTTCCTGTACGCCCTCAGCCGGTTTCAGCAGGACGCCGACAGCGAGCTGCGCTACAGCGCGGTGGAGGACGATCTCAAGCGGCTGCTGACCGAGTACGGCCCGTCCAACCCCACGACGCCCGCCTACCCCTTCCACCACCTGGTCAACGACGGCGTGTGGGAGGTCCGGACCGACCGCGGGGCGGGGAGTCCCGGAAGCGGGGTGAGGGAGCTGCGGGCGGCCGGGGCCGCGGGCCGGCTGGTGCCGGAGCTGCGGGCCGCACTGCGGCGTGAGCCGTCGCTGCTCGAGCGCATGGCGCGCGTCCTGCTCGACCTCCATTTCCCGCCCTCCCTCCACGGCGACCTGTGCGAGGCGATCGGCCTGGAGCTGCAGCCCGCGGAGACCGGAGGGCTCTCGACCGTACGGAGGCAGCGGGACAGGCGGATGCGGGAACGGGTGCTGACGGCGTACGAGTACCGGTGCGCCTTCTGCGGTTACGACGGGCGGATCGGGGCGGTCCCGGTCGGGCTGGAGGCCGCGCACGTGCACTGGTGGGCGTTCGGCGGCCCCGACGAGGTCGAGAACGGGCTGTGCCTGTGCTCGCTGCACCACAAACTGTTCGACAAGGGTGTCCTCGGTGTCGGCGACGGCCACCGCGTCCTCGTCTCGCAGCGGTTCGTCGGGCACAGCCCCGCGGCCCGCGAGCACGTCGTCGCGCTCGCGGGCCGACCGCTCATCGGCCCCCAGTTCGGCGCCCGCCCCGTCGCGACCGTTCACCGGTCCTGGCACACCAGCCAGGTCTTCCGGGGCGAACCGCGTCCCGCCGCCGCCTCAGGCTGATCCACGCGAGAGAGGCCCGGACCAGGAGCCGCAGAGCGGGGCCGTACCGACGAATCCGCCGAGGTTCCCGTCGTCCGTGGCGAGAAGGGCGTCGGACGAGCCCGGTACGCACTCCAGCGCCTCGGTCCTGTGCCCGGGGTACGCGCCGAGCACGGTCGGCGAGTGCGGGCGCGCCCGGCCCGGCCCTTCCGCCGTCAGACGGGGCAGGGCCGGTACTCAAGGCTGAGTTCCCGGTCGACGGCGTAGCTCGTCCGCATCGATGCGTCGATGACCTTGTCCCAGGAGCCGTACTTGACGTACAGCTGATCGGCCGTCGGGCCGAGCGGGTTGCCGTACTTGGCGATGTTCCGCTCCTCGAGGACGCGGACCTCCTCCGGGGTCATGCCGGCCCGGGTGATCTCCTTGGCCTGGTTCCGCATGTCGACCAACTCCCTGGCGATCTCCTCGTCGGAAGCCCCCGCCTCCCGCATGTTCGCCTCGGTGCGGTGCATGTCCTCCAGGAGCCCGTGGTAGCGCATCCGGGTCCGCTGCGCCTCGACCTTCTCGTCCATCGGCAGGACGCGGATGCGGCAGACGACGGGGTCGGCGCTGGGACAGGGGTCGTCGGCGGAGACGGGCGGGTTCAGCGGGGCGGTGATGACGGAGCCGCAGGCCTCGGCGGCGGAGGAGACGGACCCGACACCGGTCCCGAGGAGCGCGACGGCGGCGACGGCGGGGAGGAGGACGCGGCGCGAGCGGGTGGTGAAGGGGGAGAGAGGGGGGATGCGCATGCCCGCATCCTTGGGCCCGCCCGAAGCTCTTTTCCGCAGGCACACCGACGATCACCCCTACGGGGGCCGAGCTTCTTCGCCGGCAGCGCGGAGCGCCGCATTCACCGGATCGGGGGGTGATGGGGCGGAGGGACGTTACTGCGACTGCCGGTCTGTAGTGATGCCGATACTTTCTGTGATGACCAGTCGGCTCGACCAAACAGGGGTGTGTCATGCGGAAGTTGGCTACGGCGGTGCTGGCCGCGGGGCTGTTCTTCGGGGGGATGGGGGTGGCTGTCGCCGATTCCTGGCGCGACGTGGAGATGAAGACGGCAGGGGCCAAGTTCAAGGGCAGCTACCAGTGGCAGCCCAAGGGCCAGCCCCCGAGTGGTCTGCACCTCAAGGGCTCGCTCATCGACGCCGAGGCGACCGACGGCCACAACAACTACCTCAAGGTGAACATCGCCGGATACCCGGAGCGCCGCATCAAGGGGGTTCAGAAGAAGTCCGTCCAGGTCAACAAGGTCCTCTACGACCAAGCGCTGTTGATCACGCGTGAAGTGCAGGTGACGTTGTGCCGCGATCGCGGCGCTTTCCGTCCCGACAACTGCGCGCATACGCACTTCTTCAAGCGCAAGTAGTCCATTGATAGCGGGAGCCGCCACTCGGCGGCTCCCCCGTAACAAGGGCGCACTCCGATGGGCATCATTCTCCGCGCCGAGAGCGTGGATCTCTTCTACGACACGCAGCACGCCGTCCGGAGCGTGGACTTCACCCTTGAACAGGGCGAAGTTGCCGCCATTATGGGCAGCAGTGGGTCCGGAAAGTCGTCTCTTCTGTACTGTCTCGCCGGAGTTCTTCCACCTAGCAGCGGGAGCATCGCATTCGACGGCGTAGAATTTTCGTCGCTCCCTGATGGAGACTTGAGCGCGCTGCGCCGTCAGCGACTCGGATTCGTCTTCCAATACGGGGAGCTGCTGCCGGAGCTGACAGTCGAGGAAAATGCGGCTCTTCCCATGCGTCTGGCCGGCATCAGCAAGGAGCATGCGCACGCCGCTGCCGCCCAGGTACTTGGCCGGCTTGGAATGGGCGACCTGCTGCGCCGCAGAACCTCCAAGCTGTCGGGCGGTCAAAGCCAGCGCGTTGCAGTTGCACGCGCGCTGGTTCATCGTCCTGACATTGTCTTCGCGGATGAGCCAACAGGAGCGCTCGACAGTTCTAACGCCGATGCGGTTCTCAAGGAGTTCCTGAGCCTCGCTCGCCGGCAGAAAACGGCTGTGGTCATCGTGACGCACGACGCCAAGGTCGCCGCCATGGCAGACACGCAGTACGCGATGGCTGATGGCGTCCTGACGCAAAAGGTGACGGTGTGAACCCGTTCCTTCTGGGGATGCGACTGCTTTGGGGGAGCGAGCGACGCGGGCGGGTTCGCTTTCTCTTGATGACGTTGGGATCGGCCTTAGGCGTGGCTTGCCTTGCCGCAGTACTGACCATCCCCGGGATCCTCACAGCTCACGATGCCCGAACGGCCGCTCGTGAGCCGATGCCTGGCGACCCATCCAGCAGCGTCCTCTTTGCAGAGCGTATCGACCCGTACGGAAATGCACCTATCCGTCGTGTTTTCGTCGCGCGCGTCGGCACGGAACCGGGTCCGGTCCCTCCGGGGCTTACCAGGCTTCCCGAGGCGGGTGAAACCTTCATCTCGCCGAGGCTTGCCGAGATCTTGGCAACACGACCAGGCACGGCGGGTTTAGTTCCAGGAAGTGTGGCCGGTTTCATCGGAGCCGAAGGACTGGGAGGACAAGGCGACCTCTACGCCTACATCGGCACCCGGGCCACAAGTTTGGTCGATGCCGTTCCACTTGGAACGTTCGGAGTTGAGCATTCCCATCAGAAGATCATCGAGCCCTCCACGCTCGATATCCTTCGCTTCACTCTCGGGTGCATCGTTCTCCTTCCTCTCGTCATCTTCCTCTCCGTGTGCGCACGACTCTCGGGCGAATCCCGTGCCCGTCGGCTCGCCGCCCTCCGGCTCGTCGGGCTCAGTGCGCGAGACACGCTGCGGGTCAACGCCGGCGAAAGTGTCGCGGCCGCGTTCGTCGGGGCTGTGGTCGGGCTCCTCGGGTATCTCGGGGTCAATGAGATCGGGGCGCGGGTCGGGCTGCCGGGGTTGCAGTGGTTTCCGGCGGATGGGCGGCCCGAGTGGTCGACGTACGTCGTCTGTCTCATCGGGTGTCCGGCGCTCGCGTGGATCGTGGGGCAGTTCAGTGCCCGGCGCGCCGCGATGTCGCCGATCAGTGTGCGGCGGACCGGGGAGCGGCGGCCGCCGAGGATGTTCGGGACCTTGCTGTTGGTGCCCGGCCTCGGGGTGATCAGCGGCTACTGCGTCTTGAGTCTCACGGGGCGGGACCCGACGGGAGGATCGGCCAATTCACTGTTGGTTCCCGGTGCCGTGCTGCTCACCGGTGCTGGGCTCGTCTTCGGGCTGGCGCCGATCACCGCGTGGCTCGCGAAGCGGCTCGCGGGGGCGGCGAAGTCGTTGCCCATGGCGTTGGCGATGCGGCGGACCGAGGTGGATCCCGGCTCGTCCCTGCGGGTCGTCTCCGGGCTCGTCCTGCTGGTCTTCGGGGCCTCCCTCATGCAGGGGGTTCTCGTCGAACTGGACCAGGTCAGCCGACGCACGGCTCCGGTTCAGGAGTACGCCATCGGGCTTCACGACCTCGACGCCGACCAGCGACAGGCGCTCGAGCAGGTGCCAGGAGTCAAGGAGCGGGTGGTTTCCTACGACTCCTGGGACCCGCTGGACGGAAGCTACGTGGAGCACGCCACGATCGTGGTCGCCACCTGCAGGCAACTTGCTTCGCTCACCGAGCGCGCGACCGGGTGCGTGGACGGCAGGGTCATGCAGCTGAGGGACCAACGCACCCTCTACCAGGAAGACCCCAAGCCGGGCCAGCGCTTCCCGTTCGAACTCGAGGACGGCACGAAGACCACGATGACGGTCCCCCACGAGCGGATCGACGTCCTCCCTCACCCCGTCTCGGTCTTCCACTCAGGTGCCCTCCTCGTACCCCCCTCCCTCCTCCCCCCGGGCCTCGTCGATTCCAGCGGCACCCTCACCCTCTTCAGTGCCTCCGACGCCGGGACCGTGCGTGCCGTGCTCGACGGGATCGGGGCCGTGGCTCCGACCGCCGAGGTGGAGCCCGTGGGGATCGTGGTGGACGCGCTTGCGCAGCTCACCGTGGTGCGGAGTCTGCTGGGGGTTGGCATGGTGTTGGGGCTCGTCATCGGGGTGGCCGCGTTCGTGGTGTCCGTGGCCGATCGGGCCATGGAGCGGCGGGGGCAGGTGGCCGCGCTCGTGTTGTTGGGGGCGCGGGCGGGGACGTTGAGGGTGGTGCAGGTGGTGCAGGTGGTGGTGCCGTTGGTGGTGGGGTTGGGCGGTGCCGTCGTCGCCGGGTGGCTCGCCGAGTCCAGTTATCTGATCACCGGCGGTGGGGCGGTGCACTGGGACTGGGAGGCGTTGCCGTTGCTCGTCGCGTCCGCCCTCGGGGTGGTGCTGGTCGCCGGGGTGGCGTCCGTGCCCATGGTGCGGCGGCACGTCGATCCCGAGAGCATCCGGCGGGACTGACTAGGCCGCCAGGGTGTGGGCCGTGCGGCGCTGGATGCGGGTGGTGAGGGTCAGCGTCGCCGCCGACGCGAGGAGGCCCGCGGTGAGGGCCGTCCACCACAGCGTGGACGGGCCGAGCTGGGTGTAGGCCGTGACGCCGAGGCTCAGGGCCGCGAAGCGGGCCACGCCCCAGGTCCAGCTGAAGGCTCCCTGGTAGCGGCCGCGGGCGTGGGCGGGGGCGAGGTTGGCGACGATCGTGGCGGCGATGCCGGCGACGACGACCTCGCCGAGGGACCAGACGACGACCGACAGCGTGTAGCCGACGACGCCGTCGGCGAGGCCGGTGAGGGCGACTCCGATCGCGATCAGCGCACTGCCCGCGCTCTGGACGGGCAGCTGCGGCAGCCGGGCCAGCCGGGCGGTCGCGAAGGGCTGGAGCGCGACGACCAGGATCGCGTTGACCGCCGCCATCGCCCCGTACACCGCCGGGGAGAGGCCGCTGTCGCGGATGGCCAGCGGCAGGGCGACCTCGGTGAGGGAGTAGACGAAGAGCTGGACGCCGAAGAGCGGCAGCAGGAGCAGGGTGAGGCGGTCCCTCAGGACGACGCCGTAGCCGATGCCCTGCTTCTCGGGGGCGGCCGCGCGGGGCGGTTCCGGGACGCGGGCGGCGACGACCAGCGCGTACAGGAGCATCGAGCCGGCGTCGACGGCGAACAGCAGCCAGTAGCCGTGGGCGGCGAGGTAGCCGCCGAGGATGCCCGCGACGGCGGTGCCGATGTTGACGCCCCAGCCGAACAGGGCGTACGCGCGCCGGCGGCGGGTGGTGTCGACGGCGTCGGCCATCAGCGCGTACGCGGCCGGGGAGACCGTGCTCCCGGCCGTACTGATCAGGAGCGCGGCGGCGGCCATCGTCCAGACGCCCGGCGCGGCGAAGAGGGCGCCCTGGGCGGCGGCCGCGCCGATGAGGCCGATGAGCATGGTGGGGCGGCGGCCGAGGCGGTCGGCGAGGATGCCGCCGAGTGCCGGGCCGAGGAGGTTGCCCGCGCCGAGCGCGCCGAGGACGTACGTCGTCTCGGCGCCCGTCACCCCGCGCGAGGCGAGGTAGAAGACCAGGAAGGGCGTGACGAGGTAGCCGAGACGGTTGACGATCGTTCCGGCGAAGATCGTCCAGACCAGGGGCGGGAGGTCGTGGAAGGGCTTGAGGGGGGAGGAGTGAGGAGGCATGGGGGGAGCGTGCAGGGGGGTGCGCACGTCGCTCCAATGATTAAGCTCAGCACGAATCCAATGACCACCCCTGGGGGACGAACCGTGCAATCCGGACTCAGCTTCTCCGCCGCGGACCTCGCCCAGACCCGTTTCGCCGTCTCCCCCATGTGGGAGGTCGTCACCAGCTTCCGCGTCCTCGCCCGCGGCTCCGACACCGGTCTGCACCACCGCCGTTGGGCCGACCAGGTGCGGCCCCGGCTCAGCCGGGCCGGGCTCGACCGCGGCTGGCTCGCCGCGCTGGTCCCCTCCGGCGGCTACCTCGCCGACTTCCTCAACCCCACCCCCTCCGGGCCCTTCCCCGCCCTCGGCGCCGAACTCGACGCGATCCGCCGCACCCCGCCCGCCCAGGTCCGCGACGACCTCGCGACGCTCCTCGCCGAGCGCGCGGAGAACCCGCGCCTCCGGCTGCTGCACGAGGCCCCCGAGCAGGCGCTGCGCAAGGTCACCGACGAGATCGAGACGTACTGGGAGCTGGCCCTCGCCCCGTACTGGGCGAGGATCCAGAAGGTGCTGGAGGCCGACGTCTTCCACCGGGCCCGGCAGGTCGCCGAGCACGGTTCGGCGCGGGTGCTCGGCGAGCTGCACGAGACCGTACGGTGGGACGACGGCACCCTGCGGCTCGTACGGCGGCACTGCGCGCTCACCCGCGACCAGGCGGGCTCGGGGCTCCTGCTCGTGCCGTCCGTCTTCGCCTGGCCCAGGGTCCTGACCCGTTCCGTACCGCCGGACCCGCCCCAACTCGCCTACCCGGCACGGGGGATCGGCGCCCTGTGGGAGCCGCGACCGATCGGTGGCGCGACGGAGGCGGTCGCCGCCGTCCTCGGACGCTCCCGCACCCTGCTCCTCGCCGAACTCGACACGCCCGCCTCCACCACCCAACTCGCCGCGCACTGCGGGCTCTCGGCGGCCGGGGTCTCGCAGCACCTCATCGCCCTGCGCAACGCCGGGCTCGTGACCGCCCACCGCAGCGGGCGGTCCGTCCTCTACGCGAGGACCGCCGTCGCCGATCAACTCCTGCATCCGTGACGGCGCTTCGGGGGGCGGGAGTGGGGCCCCCGCGGGCCTTGCCTTCGAGTGCACTCCACTCCCTAGAGTGCGCGCATGCGCTATCGAGTACTCGGCGGGACCGGGATCGACGTCAGCACCTACTGCCTCGGCACCATGATGTTCGGAGCCGTCGGCAATCCGGACCACCGGGAGTCCGTACGGATCATCCACGCCGCCCTCGACAGCGGCATCAACGTCGTCGACACGGCCGACATGTACTCGGCCGGAGAGTCCGAAGAGATCGTCGGCAAGGCGCTGCGCGATCCGCGGCGCCGGGCCGAGACCGTCCTCGCCACCAAGGTGTACTTCCCGATGGGCGAGGGGCCCAACAGGGGCGGTCTGTCGCGCCGTTGGATCACGCGTGCCGTCGAGGACAGCCTGCGGCGGCTCGGCACCGACTGGATCGACCTCTACCAGGTGCACCGGCCCGATCACCGTACCGACATCGAGGAGACCCTCGACGTCCTCGGCGACCTCGTCGGCCAGGGCAAGATCCGGGCGTTCGGCTGTTCCACCTTCCCCGCCGAGGAGATCGTCGAGGCGCACGCCGTCGCCGAGCGGCGCGGGCTGCGCCGCTTCCGCTCCGAGCAGCCGCCGTACTCGCTGCTCGCGCGCGGCGTGGAGACCTCCGTGCTGCCCGTGGCCCAGCGGTACGGGATGGGCGTGCTGACCTGGAGCCCGCTCGCGTCCGGGTTCCTCACCGGCCGGTACCGCAAGGGACAGCCGATCGACCTGACCAGCGGGCGGCCCGCGCTCACCCCGCACCGCTTCGACCCGAGCCTGCCGCGGAACGCCGCCAAGCTGGACGCCGTCGAGGAGTTCGTCGCGCTCGCCGACGAGATCGGCTGCTCGCTTCCCGAGCTCGCGATCGCCTTCGTCGCCGCACACCCGGCCGTGACCTCCGTGATCCTGGGGCCGCGCACCATGGAGCAGCTGGAGGGGCTCCTCAAGGGGGCGCCCGTGCTCCTGACCGACGAGATCCTGGACCGCATCGACGCGATCGTGCCGCCGGGGACCGATCTGTATCCGCCGGACGGTGCCTGGCGGTCGCCCGTCCTCACGGACGCGTCGCTGCGGCGGCGACCCCTGGCTGAGCGCGCCGCGTCCTGAGCCGGGCCCGCCGTGAGCCTCGTGGCGGGCCGGGGCGGGGGCCCGCCGCGAGCCCGGCACGATCGGCGAGACACCCCCTAGTGGCGGGTGGCCACCGCCGGGACGCCCAGGTCGGAGAGGCCGTCGAGGATCAGGTCCACGCCGACGGCGGCGAGCAGCAGGCCGAGGAGTCGGCCGAGGAGTTCGATCGTGGCGTGGTGGGTGCGGCGCAGGACGCCGGCGAGCAGCACGACGCAGACCAGGTCGAGGGCGATGACCGCCACGTACGCGCCGACGACCGTCGAGCGCCAGCTGAAGGAGTAGCGGGCGGCCGCCTCGATGAGCACGGCGGTCATGGCGAGCGGGCTCACGACGTACGGCATGAGCAGTTCGCGCACGCCGCTGACCACGTCCGGGGTGTCCTGGTGGGGGCCGTCGGAGCCGAGGTGGAGGCCGAGGACGAGGCCGACGGCGTAGATGAAGAAGATGACGCCGCCCGCGAGCTGGAGCGCGGGCGTGCTGATGTGGAACACGTCGAGCAGCCAGGGCGCCGTGATGCCGGTGACGAGGCCGACGAGCACCGCCGCGCCCGAGGAGATCAGGGCGATGGTGCGGAGCCGGGCGACGGGGTGGGCCTGGGCGAGTCCGGCGAACGCGAGCAGCACCTTCGGGGGTCCGACGACGGAGAAGAAGGTGATGAAGGCGGCGGAGAAGGTGAATGCGTGCACGGCGTCATCATCGTGCGGGCGAGTGATTTATCCCGGTTTTGGGACAGCGCTCCGCGCGGTGTCGAGAACCCGGTGGCCGCTCCGACTCTTCTGCGTGAGACAGCCGCAGGCACACGCGACGAGGAGGACGTCATGAAGTACCTGGTGATGGTGCTCGGCTCCGAGGCCGACTACGAGGCGATGGTGGGGCGCGGCTCCGCCGGCAGTCCGTCGTGGAACAAGGAGCAGCTCCAGGTCATGTACGACCACATGAACACGATCAACAAGGAGCTGACGGAGTCCGGCGAGCTCCTCGACGCCCAGGGCCTCGCCGCGCCGTCCACGACCCGCTTCGTGACGGTGGACGGCTCCGGCCGCCCGGTCGTCACGGACGGCCCGTACGCGGAGACGAAGGAGGTCCTCGCCGGGTTCTGGCTGCTCGACTGCGCGGGCCTGGACCGGGTCACGGAGATCGCCGCCCAGGTCGCCCGCTGCCCGCAGCCGGAGGGCGCCCCCGAGTACCCGGTGGTGATCCGCCCGGTCGACGAGACGGGCCCGACGCAGGACTGAGCGCGTACGGGGCGTGGGCCCCGCTCCCGGAGGGGTGCGGGCCCGCGCCGTCGTCGTTCAGTGGAGGCCGTGGGGGCCCGAGGGGCTGGTGGGGCGGCCCGGGGGGATCAGGAACGGGGAGGCCACGGCGGCGGCCACCGCCGTCAGGGTGCAGAAGGTGAACGCCGCCGTGAAGCCGCCCTCCGTCACGGTGGGGGCGGCCGTCGTCGTGGCGGCCGTCGTCGTGGCGGCCGTCGTCGTGGTGAGCGCCAGGGTCGAGACGAGGGCCACGCCGATCGAACCGCCCAGTTCGTGGAAGGTGTTGACGATGCCGGAGGCGAGACCGGCCTCGTGCGGGGCGATCAGGCCGAGGGCCGTCGTCGTGGCCGTGACGAAGACGGCGCCGAGGCCGAGCGCGGCCGTGGCGAGGGCGGGGAGCAGGGTCGTCCAGGGGTTCGCGTCCGGGGTGAGGAAGGTCAGCGGCAGGCAGCCGAGGGCCGCGATCGCCAGCCCGCCGGCGGCGCATGCGCGGGGGCCGGCCGTGGCGACGAGGCGGGAGCCCAGGTGGGCGCCGATCGCGGTGGTGAGGGCGACGGGGAGGAAGACGAGGCCCGTGCGGAGGGCGTCCAGGCCGTGGACGTGCTGGAGCCTGATCGAGCCGAGGAAGAAGAAGGAGATCAGGAGCGCGGTGGCGACCAGCATGAGGACCGCGCCCGCGACGACCGGGCGTCGGGTGAGCATCCGGAGGTCCATGAGCGGGGCGCGGCTCGCCCGCTCGACGGCGGCGAACGCGCCGTAGAGGACGAGCGCCCCGAAGAGGGGGAGGAGCGTGGCGGCGGAGGTCCAGCCGCTGTCGCCCGCCTGGACGAGGCCGTAGACGAGCGCGCCGGTGGCGGCGGTGACGAGCAGCGCCCCGGGGACGTCGGCGCGGGAAGCGGGGTCGCCGGGGGCGTGGTGGCCGCCGGGGGCGTGGTGGCCGCCGGGGACATCGGGACCGGGGGCGTGGGGGGTGCCGGGGGTCGGGGCCGCCGCCCGCGCGGGGAGGAGCTTCGGGAGGGCGGCCAGGAGGGCGAGGCCGACGGGGGCGTTCACGAGGAAGATCCAGGGCCAGCCGGGGCCGTCGGTGAGCGCGCCGCCGAGCAGGACGCCCACGGCCGAGCCGGTGCCGCCGATCGCGGCCCAGGCCCCGAGGGCGCGGGCCCGTTCGCGGCCGTGGAAGCCGGTCGTGACCAGGGAGAGCGCGGCCGGGGAGAGCAGGGCGGCGCCAATGCCCTGGGCGATGCGGCCGCCGAGGAGGACGGCGGCGTTCGGGGCGAGGCCGCAGGCGAGCGAGGCGGCGGTGAAGAGGGCGAGGCCGGTGAGGAGGACCCGGCGGGCGCCGAGGGTGTCGGCGAGGCGTCCGCCGAGGAGCATCAGGCCGCCGAAGCAGAGGGTGTACGCGGTGACGACCCAGGTCAGGGCCGTACGCCCGAGGTCCAGGTCGGCGGCGATGGCGGGCAGGGCGACGTTCACGACGGTGACGTCGAGCACCAGCATGAACTGGGCGGCGCAGAGCAGCGCCAGGGCCGTCCAGCGGCGGCGGTCGGGCGGGGCGGGGGTCGGGACATGCACGGAAGCCGTCATGAACTGAACTGTACGGCACAGTACAGTTGAACTCAAGGGTACAGTTGGGTTGGTAGGGTTCCCCCATGAGCGCCCAGCCCCCGAAGCCCGCACCCACCGGCGCCCGCGCCGCCGCCAAGCGCCAGGCCATCGTGCGGGCCGCCCGCGCCCTCTTCCTCCGGGAGGGCTTCGGCGTCGGCATGGACGCCATCGCCGCCGAGGCGGGCGTCTCCAAGGTCACCGTCTACAACCACTTCGGCAGCAAGGAAGCGCTCTTCACCGCCGTCGTCGCGGGCGCCCTCGACGACCCCCTCCAGCAGGAGGGGACCGGGGACCCGGACCTCTCGCGGCTCGCCGCCGCCGAGGACCCGCGGGAGCTGCGGTCGGCCCTGCTCGACGCCGCCCACGCCTGGGTACGGGCCGTCCGGGCCGACGAGGAGGCCCGCGCCCTGCGCACCCTCGTCGCCACCGAGCTGCACCGCTTCCCGGAGCTGGGCCGCGCCTGGGGCGCCCACGGCCCGGCCGGCCACCACCCCGCCGTGGCGGACGCCCTGCGCGCACTCGCGGACCGGGGGCTGCTCGCCGTGCCGGACCTGGAAGTGGCCGTCCTCCAGCTCTACTCGCTGCTCGTCTTTCCGCAGATGGTCTTCGAGCAGTACGGCACCGAGCTGGGCGACGGGCTGAGCGAGCGGCTCCTCGTGGACGGGGTGGAGATGTTCCTGCGGCGCTACGCCGCCTGACGCGGGTGACGCGCCTGGCGCGGTGACGCGGGTGTCATCCTTGGACGTCGACGGAGTCCCGCCCCGGGAGTAAAATTACCCCCTGGGGTATCCGGGGGCATCCATGGAGGAGTGGTAGTGGAACTGGATCTCGCGGGCGCGGAGCTCAAGGCCGTCCTGAACCGGCTGCGCCGGGCGCAGGGCCAGATCTCCGGCGTGATCCGGATGATCGAGGAGGGCCGGGACTGCGAGGAGGTCGTCACCCAGCTGGCCGCCGCCTCCCGCGCCCTGGACCGGGCCGGGTTCGCGATCATCGCGACCGGGCTCCAGCAGTGCCTCACCGACGTCGAGGACGGCCGCCGGAACGGCGAGGACCGCGACCAGATGCGCGCCCGCCTGGAGAAGCTCTTCCTCTCCCTCGCCTGAGCCGGTCACACCCCTGCCCCGAGCCCCCTGGCCGCGGCCGTCGAACCGCTCCCCAGGCCGCGCCGTACGAGAGAAGCGCCCCCGGAACCGATATCGGGGGCGCTTCTCCCGTACGGGCCCAGGCCGGGCCCGGCCGGAGCCGGGGCCGTCAGTCGTCCGCGAGGCCCTTCAGGCGCTTCGTGATGCGGGTCAGGCGCTCGCCCTGGTAGCGGGCGGCCCGGAGGACGTTCTCGTCGGGGGCGCCGTTCGCGCCCGGGTGCGCGGTGCCGTAGGGGTTGCCGCCGGCCGCGTACACCGAGGCGTCGGTGAAGCCCGGGGAGACGATGACCGAGCCCCAGTGGTGGAAGGTGTTGTAGAGCGCGAGCAGCGTCGACTCGTTGCCGCCGTGGAGGTTGTGGGCGCTGGTGAAGGCGGTCGCGGGCTTGTCCGCGGTGACGCCCCGCTGCCACAGGCCGCCGGTGGTGTCGATGAACTGCTTCAGCTGCGCGGCCACGTTGCCGTAGCGGGTCGGGGAGCCGAAGGCGTAGGCGTCGGCCCACTCGATGTCGTCGAGCGCGGCGACCTCGACGTCCCCGGTGGCCTCGACGTGGGCCCGCCAGGCCGGGTTGGCGTCGATGGCCGCGTCGGGGGCGAGCTCGGCGACCCGGCGGAGGCGGACCTCGGCGCCGGCCTTCTCGGCGCCCTCGGCGACGGCCTGGGCGAGCTGGTGGACGGAACCCGTGGCCGAGTAGTAGATGACGGCGACCTTGACGGACATGGCGAACACTCCTCAACCGGATGGCTTTCCGCTTTCACCGTCGAGCCTAATCGGATAGGAATCCGTTTCGCAAGCGGAACCGGTATGCTCGGATCGGGACACGCGATCGGGGGGAGCGCGACGAAGGGCAGGAGCACGGCGATGAGCACGAGAAAACCGCAGGCCAGAGAGGCTTCGGCCCCCTTGCTCAGCCTGCTGCCCGGAACCGGCGCGGGCGCCGGGACGGGTGCGGGACCCGCCCCCGAGCGCGCCGACGCCGCCCGCAACCGCCGCAGGATCCTCGACGCGGCGGCCCGGATCGTCGCCGAGCGGGGCCCCGACGCGGTCACCATGAACCAGGTCGCCCACGCCAGCGGCATCGGCGTCGGCACCGTCTACCGCCGCTTCGGGGACGTGAACCAGCTCCTGTGGGCGCTCCTCGACGAGCGCGAGCGGGTGTTCCAGGAGGCGTTCATGAGCGGCCCGCCGCCGCTCGGCCCCGGCGCCCCGGCCGCCGAGCGGCTCGACGCCTTCCTGGACGCGCTCGTCGACCGGATCGGCGAGCAGCGCGAGATCCTGCTGGCGGCGCACTCGGCCGCGCCCCGCGCACGGTACGCGGGCGGGGCGTACCAGCTGATGCACACGCACGTGGCGATGCTGATCGGACAGCTGAAGCCCGGGGCCGACGCCCCGCTCCTCGCCCACCTGCTGCTCGCGCCGTTCTCCCCCGACCTCATGAACCAGCTGACCGTGGAGGAGGCCCGCCCGACGGACCGCCTCAAGGCCGGGATACGGGAGCTGCTGGCCCTGCGAGCGGACGACACCGCCTGAGGGCCCGGGCCCTCAGGCCCCGTGGCCCCTGCCCTCAGGCCCCGTCGCCCCGGGCCCCGCCCCCGCCCGCGCCCCCCAGCGCCGCGAGTCCGTCGAGCACCCGCGCCAGTCCGAAGGCGTACGCGTGCTCCGCGTCGTACATCCCGCCGTACGCGACCGCCGCCGCCTCCCCCACCCGGGCCGCCAGCGGGAACCGCTCCCCGTCGAACATCCGGGACAGCAGCGGCTCGTGGGCCTCCCACCACTCCCCGTCCGACATCGCGCTCTCCCGCGCCACCGCCCGCGCGTCCAGCTCCGCCCGGGCGCTGACCTGCACGAAGCCGAGCAGGTGCGTCAGCGCCGAGTCGCGGTCGACGTCGGCGAGGCCGAGGCCCTCGAAGGCGCCGAGCTCGTACTCGTACTTGGTCATCACGCCCGGCCCCAGCGGGGCGCGCACGATGCGCAGCTCCACCAGCCACGGGTGGCGCAGGTGCAGGGCCCGGTTGGCGTCGGCGACCGAGGTGACGCGGGAGCGCCAGGGCTCGTCCGGGGCGAAGGGCGGCCGGTCCATGCGCAGGAAGGCGGTGTCGAGCATCAGGTCGAGCAGCTCGGCCTTGCCGGGGACGTACGTGTAGAGGGTCATCGGGGTGACGCCGAGGTGGTGGGCGACCGCGCGCATGGTCAGCGCGGCGAGTCCGCCCTCGTCGGCGAGGGACAGGGCCGCGTCGACGACCGCGTCGACGGTGAGGCCCTGCCGGGGGCCGCGACGGCCGGCGGCCGGTGCGGTGCCGTCCCGCCAGAGCAGTTCGAGCGTGCGCGCCGGGTCGCCCGCGCCGCTGCTGTCCTTGCCCTTCGCCCGTTCCGCCATGGGGTCCATTCTCGCAGGTCAGGGCCGGTCGTCCGACTCCGGCCCATAATTTTATACAGCGTATAGAGTATCCTGGCCCGCAGATGGGACCACTCACCGGAGGCGCCACGATGAACACGCCGATCGCAGCGGACGGCCACCACGTCATTCAGGTCCGCGGGGCCCGGCAGAACAACCTCAGGAACATCGACGTCGACCTCCCCAAGCGCCGCCTCACCGTCTTCACCGGAGTCTCCGGCTCCGGGAAGTCCTCGCTCGTCTTCGGCACCATCGCCGCCGAGTCGCAGCGCCTGATCAACGAGACGTACAGCGCCTTCCTCCAGTCCTTCATGCCCACCCTCTCCCGCCCCGACGTGGACGGGCTGCACAACCTCAGCGCCTCGATCGTCGTCGACCAGGAGCGGATGGGCGCCAACGCGCGCTCCACCGTGGGCACCGCCACCGACGCGTACACGATGCTGCGGATCGTCTTCAGCCGCCTCGGCACCCCCCGCATCGGCACCTCCGCGGCCTTCAGCTTCAACCTGCCCGAGGGCATGTGCCCCCGCTGCGAGGGCGCCGGGGAGGTCTCCGACATCGACGTCGACGAACTCGTCGACCGGTCGAAGTCGCTCGACGAGGGCGCGATCACCGTCCCCCACTTCGCCGTGGACTCCTGGTACTGGCGGATCATGGCCGAGTCCGGCTTCTACGACCCCGCCAAGAAGCTCGCCGACTTCACCGAGACGGAGTGGGAGGACTTCCTCCACCGGCCGGCCTGCAAGGTGAAGGCCGGCAGCAACACCTTCACCTACGAGGGGCTCGTCCCCAAGGTCCAGCGGCTCTTCCTCGCCAAGGACCGCGACGGCCTCCAGTCCCACATCCGCGCCTTCGTCGACCGGGCGGTCGTCTTCCGCACCTGCCCCGAGTGCGAGGGCGCCCGGCTGACCCGGGCCGCGCTCTCCTCCCGCATCGACGGCGTGAACATCGCCGAGTGCTCGGCGATGCAGATCAGCGACCTCGCCGCGTTCGTCCGCCGGATCGAGGACCCCTCCGTCGCCCCGCTCCTCGCGGGCCTGCGCGAACTCCTCGACTCCCTCGTCGAGATCGGCCTCGGCTATCTGAGCCTGGACCGGCCGGCCGGCACGCTCTCCGGCGGCGAGGCCCAGCGCGTGAAGATGGTCCGCCACCTCGGCTCCCCCCTCACCGACGTCACGTACGTCTTCGACGAGCCGACCACCGGACTGCACCCGCACGACGTCCAGCGCATGAACGACCTGCTGCTCCGCCTGCGCGACAAGGGCAACACCGTCCTCGTCGTCGAGCACAAGCCCGAGGTCATCGAGATCGCCGACCACGTCGTCGACCTCGGCCCGCGGGCCGGGACGGCGGGCGGCGCGCTGTGCTACAGCGGCGACGTGGCGGGCCTGCGCACGTCCGGCACGCTCACCGGCGAACACCTCGCCCACCGGGCGAAGCTCCGCCCCGAGGTGCGCACGCCCACCGGCCACCTCGCGATCACCGGCGCCGACCAGCACAACCTCCGCGACGTCGACGTGCGGATCCCGACCGGGGTGCTGACGGTCGTCACCGGCGTCGCCGGGTCCGGGAAGTCCTCCCTGATCCACGGCAACCTGCCGGGCCGCCCGGGGGTCGTCGTCGCCGACCAGTCGCCGATCCGCGGCTCGCGCCGCTCGAACCCGGCGACGTACACGGGCCTCCTCGGCCCGATCCGCACCGCCTTCGCCAAGGCCAACGGCGTCAAGGCGGCCCTGTTCAGCGCCAACTCCGAGGGCGCCTGCCCCAAGTGCGCCGGCCTCGGGCTCATCCACACGGACCTGGCCATCGCCGGCGGCGTCACCTCGGTCTGCGAGCAGTGCGAGGGCAAGCGGTTCACGCCCGAGGTCCTCACCCACACCCTGAACGGCCGGAACATCCACGAGGTCCTGTCGATGGCCGTCGAGGAGGCGTACGACTTCTTCACCGGCGGCCAGGCCCGCACGATCCTCGGCCGCATGAAGGACGTCGGCCTCGGCTACCTCCGGCTCGGCCAGCCGCTCAACACCCTCTCGGGCGGCGAGCGGCAGCGCCTCAAGCTCGCCATCCACATGGCGGAGAAGGGCGCCACCTACGTCCTCGACGAGCCGACGACCGGACTCCACCTCGCCGACGTGGACCAGCTCCTCGCCCTCCTCGACCGGCTGGTCGACGCGGGCAACACGGTCGTCGTGATCGAGCACCACCAGGCGGTCATGGCCCACGCCGACTGGCTGATCGACCTCGGCCCCGGCGCCGGCCACGACGGCGGCCTCGTCGTCTTCGAGGGCACGCCGGCCGAACTCGTCGAGAAAGGCGACACCCTGACGGCGCGTCACCTCCGGCGGTACGTGGGCGGCTGAGAGGCCCCGGGCGGAGGCCGCACGGAGCCCCGGGCGGGAGGCCCGGTCGAGGCCCGGTCGAGCGCACCGCCCCCTCCCGGCCCCCTTCGCCGGGAAGGGGTGGACGGAGGACGGGCGACGGCCGCAAGATCACTTACATGACCACGTATCTGATCCTGCACGGCTTCAAGAACCACCGCCCGCCCACCCACTGGCAGCACTGGCTCACGGAGCGACTGCGGGAACGCGGCCACGAGGTCCGCTACCCGCAGCTGCCCTCGCCCGACGCGCCCGTGCTCGCGGAGTGGCTCGACGCCCTGGAGGAGCACGGGAAGCGACCGGCCGAGGGCGAGTTCGTGGTCCTCGCGCACAGCCTGTCGACGCTGCTGTGGCTCCAGGCCGGGGACCGGCGCCCCGACGCCGACCGGACGATGCTGGTGGCACCGCCCTCGCCCGCCTGGACGGCCTCCGTCCCCGAGATCGCCGAGTTCGCCCGGGGGCTCGACCTCACGCAGTCCGGCCTGAAGGCCCGGCTCGTGTACGCGGACGAGGACCCGTTCTGCGAGGACGGCGCCGACACCCACTACGGCATCCCGCTCGGCCTGGACATGGACCTCGTCCCGGGCGGCGTGCACCTCAACCCGGACGCGGGCTACGGGCCCTGGGAGTCCGTCCTGGAATGGTGCGAAAACCCGGAGGCACGGGTGCGCACCAACCGGTAGCGTCACCCGGATGTTCCCGGCCACCGCACCGTACGACTCCGGCCTGCTCGACGTGGGCGACGACAACCTCGTCCACTGGGAGGCCTCCGGCAACCCGCACGGCAAGCCCGCGCTCGTCGTCCACGGCGGGCCGGGCTCCGGCTCCTCGCCCGGCTCCCGGCGCCTCTTCGACCCGGAGGCCTACCGGGTGGTCCTCTTCGACCAGCGCGGCTGCGGTCGCTCCGTCCCGCACGCGAGCGACCCGGCCGCCGACCTGTCGGTGAACACCACCGCGCACCTGGTCGCCGACATGGAGCGGCTGCGCGAGCACCTCGGCGTCGACCGCTGGCTGCTGTACGGCGGGTCCTGGGGCTCCACGCTGATCCTGGCGTACGCGGAGGCGCACCCGGAGCGGGTCAGCGAGATCGTGCTCGCCTCGGTCACGACCACCCGCCGCTCCGAGACCGCCTGGCTGTACGAAGGGGTCGCCCGCTTCTTCCCCGAGGCGCACGAACGGTTCCTGGCGGGCGTCGACGGGGCGGCCGATCCGGTGGCGGCGTACGCGGCCCGGATGAACCACCCGGACCGTGCGGTACGGGAGAGGGCGGCGGCCGACTGGTGCGCCTGGGAGGACGCCGTCCTGTCGATGGAGGGCATGGGGACCCCGTACACCGACCGCGTCGACGACGCCCGGCTCGGCTTCGTCAGGATCTGCTCGCACTACTTCGCGCACGGCGCCTTCCTGGAGGAGGGCGCCCTGATCCGGGACGCGCACCGGCTGGCCGGCATCCCCGGGGTGCTGGTCCACGGCCGCCTCGACATGGGCGGGCCGCTCACGACGGCCTGGGAGCTGGCCCGCGCCTGGCCGGACGCCGAGCTGCGGGTGGTGGAGGGGGCCGGGCACCTGGGCGGCGAGGAGACCCGGGCGCACATCGTGACCGCCCTGGCACGCTTCGCGAAGACCTGAGCGCGCCTCGCCGCGGAGCCCTGAGGGCGCCTCCGTCGCGAAGGGGTGAGCGCGCCGTGCGGGCCCCGCGGCCCGGCGCGATGATCGAGGTATGAGCCCCGAGATCCACCTCGCCCAGCAGCCGGAGGCCGACGCGCTCCTCGGCCGTTCCCCGCTCGCCGCGCTCGTCGGCATGCTCCTCGACCAGCAGGTGCCGATGGAGTGGGCCTTCGCCGGCCCGTACACCATCGCGACCCGGCTCGGCGCGGACGACCTCGACGCGCACGAGATCGCCGCCCGCGACCCGGAGGCCTTCGCCGCGCTGCTCTCCGAGAAGCCCGCCGTGCACCGCTACCCGGGCTCGATGGCCCACCGGATCCAGCAGCTGTGCCAGTACCTGGTGGACGAGTACGGGGGCGACGCCAAGGCCGTCTGGTCCGACGCGGTGACCGGGAAGGAGCTGCTGGCGCGGCTCCAGGCGCTGCCCGGCTTCGGGAAGCAGAAGGCGCAGATCTTCCTGGCGCTGCTCGGCAAGCGGTACGGGGTGCGGCCGGAGGGCTGGCGGGAGGCGGCCGGGGCGTACGGCGAGGCGGACGCGTACCGCTCGGCCGCCGACATCACCGGGCCCGAGTCGCTGGCGAAGGTCCGCGCGCACAAGCAGGAGATGAAGGCGGCGGCCAAGGAAGCGAAGGCGGCGAAAGCCGCCGGAGGCGGAAAGGAGGGCAAACCATCCGGGAATTGATAATTCCAGATGTCATTCCTGTTCAAGCTGACAGGAATCGTGAAGAAGCTGTTCACAGAACGCCTCCCGGATCGCTAACTTCCCCTCAACCTCGTTCCCATCGGGAAGGACTTCTGTGAACGCAACCCAGCGTCGCGCCGCGGCCATCCTCGCCGCCGCCGCCCTCGCCACCCCGTTGGTCCTCGCCTCGCCGGCCACCGCCGTCAAGGACCCCACGGCCGCGCCCGCCCGGGACGCCGCCCAGCTGGCGAAGAAGCTGGTCCGTGAGACCTCCGCGCAGGGTGCCTACAAGCACCTGCAGAAGTTCCAGGCGATAGCCGACTCGGCCGGCGGTCACCGCGCGGCCGGTTCGCTCGGGCACGACGCCTCGGCCGCGTACGTGTACCAGCAGCTGAAGAAGGCCGGGTACGACGTCTCGTACCAGAAGTTCGAGTTCGTCTACACCGAGACGCTCGCCGAGAAGGCGTCCGTGGTGGCGCCCGCGCCCCGCGCGCTCGACATCAAGGCGATGACGTACACCAAGTCCACCCCGGTCGGCGGCGTCGAGGCCGACCTGGCCGCCGTGCCCGTCGACGCCGACGGCACGACCGGCTGCGAGCCCGGCGACTTCGCCGCCGGCGCGTTCACGGGCAAGCTCGCCCTCGTCAAGCGCGGCGGCTGCACCTTCGCGGTCAAGCAGGAGAACGCCGCCGCGGCCGGCGCCATCGGCGCGGTGATCTACAACAACACCGCGGGCGCCCTCTCCGGCACCCTCGGCGACCCCGCGGCGGGCAAGATCCCGACCGGTGGCCTCAGCCAGGCCGAGGGCGAGCAGCTCGCCGCCGACCTCGCCAAGGGCCCGGTCCGGCTCTCCTTCGAGATCCGCCAGCTCCAGGAGAAGCGCACCACCAACAACGTCCTCGCGGAGACCAGGGGCGGCAACGCCGCCAACACGGTGATGCTCGGCTCCCACCTGGACTCCGTCACGGCGGGCCCGGGCATCAACGACAACGGCTCCGGCTCCGCGGGCCTCCTCCAGACCGCCCTGGAGCTCGCCGAGTCGAAGGCGAAGGTCCGCAACAAGGTCCGCTTCGCCTGGTGGTCCGCGGAGGAGAACGGCCTCCTCGGCTCCGAGCACTACGTCGACAACCTCACCGCGCTCGACAAGAACGAGATCAAGCTCTACCTCAACTTCGACATGATCGCCTCGCCGAACTACGGCCTGTTCGTCTACGACGGCGACAACTCCGACAACGTCGGCGCGGGCGCGGGCCCCGAGGGCTCCGCCCAGCTGGAGCGCGACATCAACGAGTTCATGGACAGGCGCGGGCTGCCGCACGAGGGCACCGACTTCACCGGGCGCTCCGACTACGGCCCGTTCATCGCGGTCGGCATCCCCTCCGGCGGCACCTTCACCGGCGCCGAGGGCATCAAGACCGCCGCCCAGGCCACCAAGTTCGGCGGCGAGGCCGGGGTCGCGTACGACGTGAACTACCACGCCGCGGGCGACGACCTGAGCAACATCAACATGACGGCCTTCGACGCCAACATCGACGTCATCGCCAACGCCGTGGGCACCTACGCCCACGACATCTCGTCGCTGCGCAAGCCGGTCGTCTCCGTCCCGACCGAGGGCGACGCGGGCAGCGGCGGCGGCCTGCACGACGACCACCACGAGGTCACCGAGTAGTCGTCCCCGCCCGGCCGCCCCGGGGTGGCCGGGCGAGTGGCCGCCCCGCCCGGCCTCATCTGCGGCGGCGGGCGGTCCCGAAGAGCGAGCGGGTGATCTCCCGGCCCAGCTGGGTGCCGACCGACCGCGCCAGGGACCTGAACATCCCGCTGCCCACGACCTGCTCGACGAGCGAGGGCTCCTCCTTCTGCCGGGGAGCCCCCGCCTCCGTCCGTACGGGCTCGGGGGCGGCGGCCGTGTCCGGCTCGGCCGCCGCCCGCCCGGCGCCCAGCCGCTCGTACGCGGACTCCCGGTCCACGGCCTGCGCGTACCTCCCGAACAGCGCCGATCCCGTCACCGCCGCGTCGAGCGCGGCCGCGTCGAGCGGTCCCATCAGCGACTCGGGCGCCCGCAGCCGGGTCGCCGCCACCGGTGTCGGGGCCCCGGTCTCGCTCAGGACGGTCACGACCGCCTCGCCCGTACCGAGGCCGGTCAGCAGCTCCTCCAGGTCGTACGGCGAGCGCGGAAAGGTCCGCACCGTCGCCTTCAGGGCCTTGGCGTCGTCCGGCGTGAAGGCGCGCAGCGCGTGCTGGACACGGTTGCCGAGCTGGCCGAGGACGTCCGACGGCACGTCCTTGGGGGTCTGCGTCACGAAGAAGATCCCCACGCCCTTCGAGCGGATCAGCCGGACCGTCTGCGTGACCGCCTCCAGGAAGGCCTTCGAGGCGTCCTTGAAGAGCAGATGGGCCTCGTCGAAGAAGAAGACCAGCTTCGGCTTCTCCGGATCGCCGACCTCGGGCAGGTCGTGGAAGAGGTCCGCCAACAGCCACATCAGGAACGTCGAGAAGAGCTGCGGCTGGTTCCCGACCGCCGGCAGCTCCAGGACCGAGACGATCCCGCGCCCGTCCGGCGCCGTCCGCAGCAGATCGGCCGTGTCGAACTCCGGCTCCCCGAAGAAGGCCCCCGCCCCCTGCTGTTCGAAGGCGGTCAGCGAGCGCAGGATCACCCCCGCCGTCGCCGTCGAGAGACCGCCGATCCCCTTCAGCTCCGGCCTGCCCTCGTCCGAGACCAGGAAGGCCACCACCGCCCGCAGGTCCTTGAGGTCGAGCAGTTCCAGGCCCTTCGCGTCCGCGTAGTGGAAGACGAGCCCGAGCGACTGCTCCTGCACGGCGTTGAGCCGCAGCACCTTCGCCAGCAGCACCGGGCCGAAGCTGGTCACGGTCGCGCGGACGGGAATGCCGGGGCCGATGCCGCCCAGCCCGTAGAACGCGCAGGGGAAGCCCGTCGCCCGCCACTCCTGGCCGACCTGGGCGGCCCGCTCCCGGACCCGCTCGCCGTCCTCGCCGGGCGCCGAGATCCCGGAGACGTCCCCCTTGACGTCGGCGAGGAAGACCGGCACGCCGTGCGCCGAGAGCTGCTCGGCGATCAGCTGGAGGGTCTTCGTCTTGCCGGTGCCGGTGGCCCCGGCGACCAGGCCGTGCCGGTTCAGCACGGCGAGGGGGACGCGGACCGGCGCGTCCGGGTGACAGACGCCGTCCCAGAGGAGGGCCCCCAGATCGAGTGCCGCGCCGTCGAAGGCGTATCCGGCGGCGATCTCGGCCGCGGGGCCCGCCGGGGCGGGCGACGGCTGCTCACTCACGCTCATGACGGCACCCCAATGTCCGCGATGTCACGATCTGCACCAGCATCGCATCGCCCTCGCGTGGCTGCGCCGGGAGCCGGTCGCCCGGTAGGCTTTCCGTGTGATCTTCAAGCGCATCGGAAACGGCCGGCCGTATCCCGACCACGGCCGGGAAAGCACCCGGCAGTGGGCGGACGTCGCCCCGCGCCCGGTCCGCCTCGATCAGCTGGTCACCACCAAGGGCCAGCTGGACCTGGAGACCCTGCTCGCCGAGGACTCGACGTTCTACGGCGACCTCTTCGCGCACGTCGTGAAGTGGCAGGGCGACCTCTACCTCGAGGACGGACTGCACCGCGCCGTCCGCGCCGCGCTCCAGCAGCGCCAGGTGCTGCACGCGCGCGTGCTGGAACTGGACTGAGCCGGCCCGCCAGGAACCGCACTGACCCTTTCGAGGGCAGTTCGCCCCCATCCGGACGCGATCACATGATCATCAAGTAGGCATCGCCGACCGGCGGCATTACGCTGCGCTCATGAGCATGCTCACTCCCCCCGGAATGGGCGGAAAGTACCGCATCACGGGGGATGTCTACCCGCGCATGCGCCGCCCCCACCGCCGGCGCAGGATCGTCCTCGCTTCCGCCGCCGCCGCGGTCGTGCTCGGCGCCGCCGGCTGGGGCACGCTCCAGCTCGTCGAGGTCTTCTCCGGCGACGGCGACACCCGGACCACGGCCGGCCGGCAGAACGACTGCAAGCCGGCCCCCCGGGCCACCACCGCGCCCGCCGCGGCCGTCCTCCCCAAGCCCGGCCAGATCACGGTCAACGTCTACAACGCGACCCCGCGCAGCGGCCTCGCGAAGACGACCGCCGACGAACTGAGAAAACGCGGCTTCAAGATCGGCAAGGTGGGCAACGCGCCGACCGCCTACGACAAGAAGGTCCCCGGCTCCGGTGTGCTGCTCGGCGCGCCCGCCGCCACCAAGGGCGCCTTCTCCGTCCTCGGCACGCAGCTCGCCGGCACCACGACGAAGGTCGACGCCCGCACCACGGCGGACGTCGACCTGATCATCGGTACGGCCTTCAAGACCCTGTCGCCGAAGGCGACGGCGGACGCGGCCCTCGTGGCCCTCAACAAGCCGAAGCCCGCGCCCGTGCCCTGTTCTTAGGGGCTCGGCTCGCCCCGCGGGTGCGGGGCGGCGGGTGCTACTCGGCGGTGCCGTACATGCGGTCGCCGGCGTCGCCGAGGCCCGGGACGATGTAGCCGTGCTCGTTGAGGCGCTCGTCGACCGAGGCCGTCACGACGGTCACCGGCGTGCCCGCCAGCTCGCGCTCCATGACCTCGACGCCCTCCGGGGCGGCGAGCAGCACGACCGCGGTCACGTCGTCCGCACCGCGCTTGATCAGCTCCTGGATCGCCGCCACCAGCGTGCCGCCGGTCGCCAGCATCGGGTCCAGGACGTACACCTGGCGGCCCGAAAGGTCCTCCGGCATCCGCGTGGCGTACGTCGACGCCTCCAGCGTCTCCTCGTTGCGGATCATGCCGAGGAAGCCGACCTCGGCGGTCGGGAGGAGCCGGACCATGCCGTCGAGCATGCCGAGCCCGGCCCGCAGGATCGGGACCACCAGCGGCCGCGGGTGCGACAGCTTCACGCCGGTCGTCGGCGTGACGGGGGTCTCGATGTCGACCCGCTCGGTCCGCACGTCCCTGGTGGCCTCGTAGGCGAGCAGGGTGACCAGCTCGTCGGCGAGCCTGCGGAAGGTCGGGGAGTCCGTGCGCTTGTCGCGCAGCGTGGTGAGCTTGTGGGCGACCAGCGGGTGATCGACGACGTGGAGACGCATGACTCAACAGTAGCCCGCCCCGCACTGGCATCGACCCACCCAGCTGGGGGAAGGTGAGGAGCGCGGGGGACACAGGGACCCAGTCGTGGGGTGGTGTGGCCTATGCCCGACCCGGAAGAGACAGCCGGCGGGAAACACGGCAGGACGCGCGGCCGCAGGTCGGCCGACGACCCGCCGGAGACCGACGCGGAGCGCCGCAGGCGCCGCGCGCAGTTCCTGCGCGAGCTGGGCGAGGCCAAGGCGCTGCGCGAACGCGTCCAGCCCCGGCGGGCGCGCGCGGCCCGGATGCGCCAGGCGATGCGGATGCGTACGTTCCGCTGGTGAGCCCGACGTGCGAGCGGTGCGGGCCGTGCGGGCCGTGCGCCCCCTCCGCGCGCCGGGGTCGCACGCCCGCCCGATGGCGGTGTCGTTCAGACTGATGCACGACTCAAGAGCCGAAGACCTCTCCTGTGGGCCTCGTTTCTGTCACGATGCCGATTGGGCGGGGCTCAGGAGCGCGCCGCCGGAACGTCACACCTCTGATCAGTGGGAGAGTCAGGTGTACTTCGCCGCACTGCTCGCGCGCACCGAAGACGGGTGGGAAGCGAGCGACACGGAGCTCGACAACGTGGAGACCCTGGCCGATCTGGCCGATCTGGCCCGGGAGGCCTCGGACGACGACACCGTCCTCGTCTTCATCGAGCAGGAGGACGCGTGGTTCGGCATCGTCCGCGTCGACGGTGAGGACGACCCCCGCGTCTACGTGTCGGACGCGGCCGCCGCCGCCCGTTCCTCGTACGGGGAGATGCTCACCGGGGAGGTCCTCGGCGAGGAGCTGGACCGTGACCTCGCGGACCTGGAGGCGCTGGACCTCGACGGCACGGAGGACGGGGAACCGCTCGACGGCGACGAGGACGCGGACGAGGTGGACGGAGCGGCCGCGGAGGCCGTGCCCGCCGCCCCCGTCGGCGACCGGCGCATCCTCCACGACCTCGGGATGTCCGAGGACGACCTGCTCGCGCTCGACAGCGACGCGCTCGGCCAGATCGCGGAGGCCATCGGCGCCGCGGACACCCTGGAGGCCGTGCGCTAGTGGCCCCCGTCGTACCCGGCGGGCCCGGTCCCGTACGGGAGCCAGGACCCGGTCCCGTACGGGAGTCCGAGCCGGATCCCGTGGGCGATCCCGTACGCGACCCCTGGCGGGCCGCCATGCGGCTCGCTCTCGCCGAGGCCGACGCGGCCGCGCTGGCCGGTGACGTACCGGTCGGCGCGGTCGTGCTCTCCCCCGACGGCGAGGTCCTGGCCCGCGGGCACAACGAGCGCGAGGCCACGGGCGATCCGACCGCGCACGCCGAGGTCCTGGCGCTGCGCCGGGCGGCGGCCGCCACCGGCGCGTGGCGGCTGACCGGCTGCACGCTGGTCGTGACCCTGGAGCCGTGCGTGATGTGCGCGGGCGCCCTGGTCCAGGCGCGCGTCGAGCGCGTGGTGTTCGGCGCGCACGACGAGAAGGCGGGGGCCGCCGGCTCCCTCTGGGACCTCGTCCGCGACCGGCGGCTCAACCACCGGCCCGAGGTGCTCCACGGCGTGCTCGGCGACGCGTGCGCGCAGCAGCTCACCGCCTTCTTCCGCGACCGCTGACGGCCCGCCCGGCCCCCGTTTAGGCCCCCGTTCGACGCGTGTCCGGCCCCCGCCCTACCCCCGTCCGACCTGCGGCGCGATACGGATTTCATCGCAGCGGCACTTTCGGCTAAGCTCTCTCTCGGTAGCGTGTCCGAGCGGCCGAAGGAGCTCGCCTCGAAAGCGAGTGTGGCGCAAGTCACCGAGGGTTCAAATCCCTCCGCTACCGCCAGCGACACCCCCCTGAGAAGCGGAAACGCCGATCAGGGGGGTGTTTTGCGTGGTCCGTCCGCCCACGGGCCCTGCCCGGACGGTGGGGTGGGCGGGGGGAGCGGCATCGGGGGGACGAGCCGCTCCCCCCGGCGAGAACCGGGCCCGCCGGTCCTGCGTCGCGTTCGGGGGGAAGCTCGCGGCGCGGACCCCGCAGTGCGGGCCGGTTCCTCAGCCCCTCGGATTCCTGCCAGATCCGCCGGGCTCGACATCCATACTGCTCTCCCGTCACCCTTCCGGGGGGCGGCGAAAGACCCCGGTCTCCGGGCCCTTGGTCCATAAGGGCTCGGTTAGAGTGACGCGGTCGCACCAGACAGGGGAGGTCCGGGCAGATGTCGCAGGCGAGGAGGGTCGCGCTGTGGGTGGCCGCGGTCTTCGTGCTCTACACGATCATCAACTCCCCCGAGCGAGCCGCTGACCTGGTGCAGGTAGGGTTCGAGGGCATTTCAAGCGCCGCCCGGGGTGTCGGCGAGTTCATGACCGAACTCATCAACTAGGAGCCCTCCGTGATCCGCCATCTGGTCCTCTTCAAGCTCAACGAGGGCGTCGAGCGCGACGAGCCGCGCGTCGTCGCCGGCGTCGAGGCGTTCCGCGCGCTCGGCGAGCAGATCCCCGAGCTGGAGTTCTGGGAGTGCGACTGGAACATCAGCGACCGGCCGATCGCGTACGACTTCGCCATCAACTCCGCCGTCGCGGACGCGGACGCGCTGCGGCGCTATCTGGAGCACCCGGCACACCAGGCGGGTGTCGCCCAGTGGCGGGAGTTCTCGACCTGGGTGATCGCGGACTACCCCTTCTAGTACCGCCTGCCGAGACGCAGGCCTCCGAGGCCCCCCGCCGTCGTGGCGGGGGGCCTCGACGCCGTTCCGGGCCCTCTCCGCGTCCGCGATCCGCCCTCCTTTCCCCTCCGCGATGCCCTCAACACGTGGTTATGCGGTGCTTGCACACAGTGGACATGTCTTGTGATGCTATGACCGCTTTTGACGGATGAGTTGACCGTAGTTGAACCAGTCGACCAGCTACACCAGCCAAAGGGGTGGCGTGAACGTGCCGGCCAGTACAGCGCCTCAGGTCCCGCCCCAGCACGAGGCAGGCGACGCGGACACCCCGCGCCCCCGCCCCCAGAGCACCCGCGGCGCCGACACCCGCGCCCTCACGCAGGTGCTCTTCGGGCAGCTCAAGAACCTCGAACCGGGGACCCCCGAGCACGACCGCGTGCGCGGCGCCCTCATCGAGGCCAACCTGCCGCTCGTGCGGTACGCGGCGGCCCGCTTCCGCTCCCGCAACGAGCCGATGGAGGACGTCGTCCAGGTCGGCACCATCGGTCTCATCAACGCGATCGACCGCTTCGACCCCGACCGGGGCGTGCAGTTCCCCACCTTCGCGATGCCGACCGTCGTCGGCGAGATCAAGCGGTACTTCCGCGACAACGTCCGGACCGTGCACGTGCCCCGCCGGCTGCACGAGCTCTGGGTCCAGGTGAACGGCGCCACCGAGGACCTGACGACCGCTCACGGCCGCTCCCCCACGACCGCCGAGATCGCGGAGCGGCTGAAGATCGGCGAGGACGAGGTCCTCGCCTGCATCGAGGCCGGCCGCTCCTACCACGCCACCTCCCTGGAGGCGGCGCAGGAGGGCGACGGGCTGCCCGGACTGCTCGACCGGCTCGGCTACGAGGACCCGGCGCTGGCCGGGGTCGAGCACCGCGACCTCGTACGGCACCTGCTCGTGCAGCTGCCCGAGCGCGAGCAGCGCATCCTGATGCTGCGCTACTACAGCAATCTGACGCAGTCCCAGATCAGCCAGGAGCTCGGGGTCTCCCAGATGCACGTGTCAAGGCTCCTCGCCCGCAGCTTCGCCCGCCTGAGATCCGCAAACAGAATCGAGGCGTAACCGGATCGGGTAGACCGGTTCGGAGCAGTTCTCCGGCGCCCCAAATGCCCTACACCCCTTGCTTCCTGCGGATATGCGCCTCCGCCGTGTCGACAAGTCACTACAGCGTGTTGCCGACATGTGACATTCTGCAGGAACCGAGTTTGCCGCAGCCCCACCGCCGGTATTCAGGTGGAGGCTGCGTTCCTCAGATGGTCGCGGCCACCGCGACCGTCCGCGACCTCAAGGGGGTGGCATGTCCGCAGAACAGGGCAGCTCGAAGGTGCTCACGCGCACGCCCGAGTCCGTTTCCGCGACCGTGTCCGCGACCGTGCCCGCACCCGTCACCGCGAGCGCCGGCGCGCCCGTCACCGCGCCGCTCCCGGCGCAGACGACGGTGCGGGACGCGGCCGACTCCGGCGCGAACCCCGCCCCGCCGCTGGCCGCCGTCACGTCGGAGGCCCTCGACACCCGCACCCTCTCCCGCTCCCTGTTCCTCCGGCTGCGCGCGCTCGACGCCGAGGGCGCCGCCGCCGACAGCCCGGAGCGGACCTACGTCCGCGACACCCTCATCGAGCTGAACCTCCCCCTCGTGCGGTACGCGGCGGCCCGCTTCCGCTCCCGCAACGAGCCGATGGAGGACATCGTCCAGGTCGGCACCATCGGCCTGATCAAGGCGATCGACCGCTTCGACTGCGAACGGGGCGTGGAGTTCCCGACGTTCGCCATGCCGACGGTCGTGGGCGAGATCAAGCGCTTCTTCCGCGACACCTCCTGGTCGGTGCGCGTGCCGCGCCGCCTCCAGGAGCTGCGGCTCGCCCTCACCAAGGCCAGCGACGAGCTCGCGCAGAAGCTCGACCGCTCCCCCACCGTGCCCGAACTCGCCGCTGTGCTCGGGGTGTCGGAGGAGGACGTGGTCGACGGCCTCGCCGTCGGCAACGCCTACACCGCCTCCTCGCTCGACTCGCCCTCCCCGGAGGACGACGGCGGCGAGGGCTCGCTGGCCGACCGCCTCGGCTACGAGGACGCGGCCCTGGAAGGCGTCGAGTACCGCGAGTCGCTCAAGCCGCTGCTCGCCAAACTCCCGCCCCGGGAGCGGCAGATCATCATGCTCCGCTTCTTCGCCAACATGACCCAGTCGCAGATCGGCGAGGAGGTGGGCATCTCGCAGATGCACGTCTCGCGCCTGCTGACCCGCACGCTCGCCCAGCTGCGGGACGGGCTCATCTCCGACTGACTTCCTAAAACCGTGCCGTAGTTGACGGCACGTCGGTCACACTGGGCCGATGAGGCGAACGATGCCCGGACTCGTGGCGGTGGCGCTCTGCCTCGGCGGAGCGCTGACCGCCTGCACCGGTGACCGCGACGGATACGCGGCCGGACCCGCGGACGGGGGCGCCGACTCGGGCCCCCGGGGTGCGGTCACCCTGGCTCCGCCGGACGGCACCGCCCCGCCCGGTCTGGTCTCCAGCACCTCGTCGCCGTCCCCCGCCGCGCCGTCCCCTTCGGGAGGCGGTGTCCCGGACCTTTCTCCCGCCCCGCGTACGGGTACGGCCCCGGGGCCCACGAGCGCGCCCGGCGCCCCGCCGGGTTCGCCGTCCGCCGGTACGTCGCCGGGCGCGGCCCCCGCTCCCGGTACGGCCCCGGGGAGGGGCGCCACGCCCCCGCCCCGTACACCCTCGGGCGGGCCCGCGATCCCCACGCCGGGGCGGCCGGCACCGGCTCCGTCCAGCACGGCGCCACCATCCAGCCCGGCGCCGGCGCCCGCCGTGCTGACCGTCTCCGCGCCCACCCTCGCCGACGGCGACCGGCGCTGGTGCGAGCGGGTCACCGTCACCTTCCGCAACACCGGCGGCTCGCCCGCCCTCTCCGGCACGGTCACCTTCGCCACGCACGTGATCGGCGCCCTCGGGCTCGACTGGGGCACGGTCACCACCTCGCAGCCCCTCCCCGCGCCGATCGCCGCCGGGGCGGCGACGACCCGGACCTACACCGTGTGCGTGGAGTCCTGGCGGGTGCCGCTCGGCACGCGCGTCGACACCCGTGAGGTCACCGCCCGCCTGGACTGAGCTCCTCGGCCCGGCCCCGGACCGTCCGCGGAGAGAAGAGGAGGCCGGGTCCGCGACACGCGGACCCGGCCCACCGGGGAGATCGGGACGGAGGAGTCAGCCGAGCGCCAGCCAGGCGACCGCGGCCAGGACCGCGATCGCCGCGACGACGCCGACGATCAGTCCGACGCGCGGGCCGCCCGCCGGGGCCGCGGCCTGCGGCTGCTGTCGCTGCGGGGCCCCCTCGTCGACGAAGGCGCGGAACATCTGGGTGCTGCCGGCGGGGTCGTAGGAGCCCTCGGGGCCCTGCTGGGGCTGGCCCTGGCCGTACGGTGCTTGGGGGTTGTGTGCCATGGGCCAGGACCCTAGCGAAATCGGGGTTGCGGGCCCAAGCCCCGGGAAGCTCCGCCCCCCTTTGCCGATTCTTTAGCGCCGTTTGACCGATTTAGTTTGCCTGAAGCAACCATCCATCTCTATGGTTGCCCTAAGCAACAAGATGTCTGGGGTGCCCGATGGAGACACGGAACCGCTACGAGAACCTGGCCCGCCAGGTCAGTGCCATCGGGGCCGTGAAGCGCGGCCTCGCCCGCGTCCTCCCCGTCGACTGCCAGGGCGGCTCGGCCGCCGTGCTCGCCCTGCTCCACCACCACGGCGACATGCGCACGAGCCGGCTGGCCGAGTTCATGGCCGTGGACATGTCGGTCTGCAGCCGCCACGTCGCCCACACCGTGGACCGCGGCTGGGTCGAACGGCTTCCCGACCCGGCCGACCGGCGCTCCCGCATCCTCCACCTCACGGACGGAGGCCGCACGATGCTCGCCGAACTCGACCGGCGGGTCTCCGAGACGTTCGCCCGCAACCTCGCGGAGTGGTCCGACGAAGACGTCGCGCTGCTCACCGACATGCTCGCCCGCCTGCGTGACTCCTTCGGGGACTGCCGGGCCCACCACGCTTGATAACAAAGGAAGTTCATGGCCACGACCACACCTGCCGCCGGTGTGCGGGACGCCTCGACCGGGAACGGTGACGGCTCCGCCCCTCCGATGACGCACCGGCAGATCATGGAGGCGCTGTCCGGGCTGCTGCTCGGCATGTTCGTCGCCATCCTGTCCTCGACGATCGTCTCGAACGCCCTCCCCCAGATCATCACGGACCTGGGCGGCGGCCAGTCCGCGTACACCTGGGTCGTCACCGCGGCGCTGCTCGCGATGACCGCGACCACCCCGCTCTGGGGCAAGCTGGCCGACCTCTTCTCCAAGAAGCTGCTCGTCCAGATAGCCCTGATCGTCTACGTCGCGGGCTCGGTCGTCGCCGGTCTCTCGCAGTCCACCGGCATGCTCATCGCCTGCCGCGTCGTCCAGGGCATCGGCGTCGGCGGTCTGACCGCCCTCTCCCAGATCATCCTGGCCGCCATGATCGCCCCGCGCGAGCGCGGCCGGTACAGCGGCTACCTCGGCGCGGTCTTCGCCGTCGCCACCGTCGGCGGCCCGCTGCTCGGCGGCGTCATCACCGACACCGACTGGCTCGGCTGGCGCTGGTGCTTCTACGTCGGCGTCCCCTTCGCCGTCATCGCGCTCCTGGTCCTGCAGAAGACCCTCAAGCTTCCCGTCGTGAAGCGCGAGGTCAAGGTGGACTGGGCGGGCGCGTTCTTCATCAGCGCCGCCGTCTCCCTGCTCCTCGTGTGGGTCACCTTCGCGGGCGACAAGTACGACTGGATGTCCTGGCAGACCGCCGCCATGGTGGGCGGCTCGGTCCTCCTGGGCGCGGTCTTCGTCCTCGTCGAGTCGAGGGCGAGCGAGCCGATCATCCCGCTCCGCCTCTTCCGCAACCGCACCATCACGCTCGCCTCGCTCGCCTCGCTCTTCGTGGGCGTCGCGATGTTCGCCGGCACGGTCTTCTTCAGCCAGTACTTCCAGCTGGCCCGGAACGAGTCGCCGACCATGTCCGGCGTCCTCACCATCCCGATGATCGCCGGCCTCTTCGTCTCCTCCACCGTCTCGGGCCTGGTCATCACCAGGACCGGCCGCTGGAAGGCGTGGCTGGTCAGCGGCGGCGCCCTCGCCACCGGTGGCCTCGGGCTGCTCGGCACCATGCGCTACGACACCCCGTACTGGCACCTCGCGCTGTTCATGGCGGTGCTCGGCCTCGGGCTCGGCATGATGATGCAGAACCTCGTGCTCTGCACCCAGAACCAGGTCGCTCCGTCCGACCTCGGCGTCGCCTCCTCCGTCGTCACCTTCTTCCGCTCCCTGGGCGGTGCGATCGGCGTCTCGGCGCTCGGCGCGGTCATGGCCCACCGGGTCACGGCGTACGTCCAGGACGGCCTCGCCGAGCTCGGCCCGGAGGCCGCGGGGGCGATGGGCCAGGGCGGCGGCAGCGGCGCGATCCCGGACATGGACGCGCTGCCGGCCCCGATCCGTACGGTCATGGAGAGCGCGTACGGACACGGCGTCGCCGACGTCTTCCTCTACTCGGCGCCGTTCGCGCTGCTCGCCTTCCTGGTGACCCTGTTCATCAAGGAGGTCGCCCTGAAGAGCAGCGCGGCTCCGGGCAAGGACACGTAGGGGCAACGGACTCCCGGCCGCGCTTCGAGCGGAGGCACGGCCGGGTACGAGAACGGAGCGGCGGGCAGGGGACGGCCCGCCGCTCCGTCATGTCCCGCGCCTACGCGGCGCTGCCCGGCTCGTTCCCGGCGCGCTCGACCATGACCTCGATGCCGGCCACGAGCACGTCCAGGGCGTAGTCGAAGTCCCGGTCCCAGATGGCGCTGACGCTGCCGTGCGAGGCGCGCTCCTCAAGGATCTCCGCCATCGGTTCGAGCACCTCGACGAACTGCGGATCGTGGCGGAAGGCCCTGACCGACTCGTCGTAGAAGTCGTCCTGCGACATCCCGGCCTCGGCCGCCCGCCGCCCGAACTGGGCCTCGATCGTCCCGTAGCCGTACACGAACTGGAACACCGCCGACATCGCGCTCGGCTGACGGGACATCGGCAGTCCGGTGGCCCCGATCGCCTCCTGGATCTTCCGGCCGACCGCGAGCGCGCGCGGCCCGATGTTCAGGTACGTGCCCGCGCACTGCGACATCCACGGGTGCCGCACCAGCATCCGGCGGTACTCCGTGGCGAGCGCCCGTACGCGCTCCCGCCAGTCGCCCGCCGCGTCGACGACCGCCAGGTCGATCTCCCCGTAGCCGCTGTCCACGGCGTACTCGATGATGTCGTCCTTGGTGTCGACGTACCAGTAGAGGGACATCGCCGTGACGCCCAGCTCGCTCGCGAGCTTGCGCATCGACAGCTTGGCCAGTCCCTCCTCGTCGAGCATCCGGATCGCGGTGGCGACGATCCTGGTCCGGTCGAGCCCGGCCGGGCCGCCGCCGCTGCGGGCGGCCCGCTCCTCCAGCCACACACTGGAACGCGCCGGGTTCCTGGCCCGATCGGCTGCCTTGACCATCGCGTTCCTCCGTGGGTGGGTCGTCCCGGCCATGCTATGCAGCGGTCGCGTTCCCGGGGGTCGCAGGAGCCTCCGCCGCGGCGCGCTTCTCGGACCGCTCGGCGCGCGCGAGGAGCGCCGCTGCGAGGAGGCCGCCAGCGAAGACGGCGACCGCGCCGACCAGCTGGCTGGTCTGGAGGCCGGAGGCGAAGGCGCCGGAGATCTCCGCCCGCTCGGACTCGCTGCCGGCCGCCGCGAGGGCCGCGGGCAGCGAGGTGGCGGTGACGGCGACGAGCGCGGCGAAGCGGGCGTTGAGGACGGCGCCGAGTACGGCGACGCCGAGGCCGTTGCCGAACTCCGCGAGGGTGCCGTTGACCCCGGCGCCCACGCCCGCCTTCTCCGGCGGGATCGCGCTCATGATCGCGTTGGCCATGGCGGGGTTGGAGACGGCGAGGCCGGTGCCCATGAGGACCAGGCCGAGGAGCATGCCCCCGTACGAGCCGTCCGTACCGCCGCCGATCAGGGCGATCGAGCCGAGTCCCGCGGCGACCAGGGTCATGCCGACGGCCACGGTGAGCGGGGTGCCGAGCTTCGTCACGATCCGCGGGCCGATGCCGCTGAGGTTGAGGACGACCACGGTCAGCGCGAGCGGCGCCATCCGCAGGCCGGCCTCCAGCGGCTCGTACCCGAGCACGAACTGGAGGTGCTGGGTGAGCAGGAACATGGAGCCGCCCATGCCGAACATGACGAGGATCGCGCCGGCCACGGCCCCGACGAACTTCTGGTTGCGGAAGAAGTGCATGTCGAGCATCGGGTACGGGACGTGCAGCTCCCACCGCGCGAAGGCCCCGAGGACGACGACGCCGATCGCGGCGGGGACCAGCACCTCGGCGGAGGTCCAGCCGTGCTCGGGCCCGGTGATGATCGCGTACACGGCGGCGGTCATGCCGATGGTGGAGAGCACCGCGCCGACCAGGTCGGGACGGTCGCCCTGCGGGTTCTTCGACTCGGGCACGAGCTTGAGCACGGCGACCAGGCCCACGACGGCGACCGGGATGTTGATGAGGAAGATCGTCCCCCACGAGAAGTGCTCGATGATCACACCGCCGATGAGCGGCCCGGCGGCGAAGCCGAGCGAGCTGACGGTGGCCCAGAGCGCGATGGCCTTGACCCGCTCGGAGTCGTCGAAGATCTGCATGACGACGGCGAGGGTGGTCGTCATGAGCAGGGCGCCGCCGACGCCCATGCCCGCGCGGGCCGCGATCAGCTGCGCGGTGGAGTCGGCGAGTCCGGCGGCGAGCGAGCCGAGGCCGAAGAGCGCGAGTCCGGCGGCGAGGAGCTTCTTGCGGCCGTAGCGGTCGGCGGCGTTGCCCGCGGTCAGCAGCAGGCCCGACTGGACGAGCGAGTAGGCGTTGATCATCCACTGGATGTCGCTGGTGGACGCGTGGAGTTCGGTGGTCAGCGAGGGGATGGCGACGCCGAGCACGGTGTTGTCGAGCAGCACGGTGAGCTGGGCGAGGCAGATGACGCCGAGGATCAGCCAGCGCTGCGGATGGCCGCCGCCGGTGGCGGCGGGTTCGGTCGCGGCGGTCGTCGCCGTCATGGGCAGGACTCCTTGTACGGTGTACGGGACCGGGTCTCGTACACCGTACAAGGGTTTCTCTTACGCTGTACAGGAGATTACTTCGGGGAGGTCAGGTCGTAGAAGGTCGCGCCGCCGACGGTGACCTCCCGGAAGCCGGCCTCGACCCACGCGGCGATCTCCGCGCTCGTGCCCGATCCACCGGGGCCGTCGCCCTCGGCGCCGCCCGTCCGCACGCGGTCGGAGGAGACGAAGTAGTGGATCTTCCCCTCGGCCACGTACCGCTTGAACTGGTCGAGCGTCGGAGAGGGGTCGCTGCCGTTGAAGCCACCGATCGCCATCACGGGCTTCTCGGTGGCGAGCTGGTAGCCGGCCGCGTTCTGCGCGCCGATCACCGCCGCGACCCAGGTGTAGTCGTCGGCGTCCTTGAGCAGGGCCTCCTTGGCCTCCGCCCCGACGCTCGCGCCGTTGAGCAGGCCGCCCATGCCGCCGCCACCGCCGCCCGCGCCGCCGACCGTGCCGCCGACCGTGCCGCCGCCCGCGCCGCCGCCCGCGCCGTCCTGCCGTACGGTGCCGGGGAGTTGGCCGGACCCGCCCGGGCCCGTCGGGGACTGGGCGCCCGGCGGCAGCTGACCGCCCGTCGGGGGCCGGCCGCCACCGGGGCCGGGGCCGTCGATGAACATCCGGCCGTCCCCGGGGCCACCGCGCATCGCGCCGCCCGACGGGCCCGCCGTCACGATCGACCCCTGGTGCCCGGTGCCGAGCGTCTCCACGGTGTACGCGAAGGGCCCCGCGAGCCCCGCCGCGAGCGCCAGCCCCGCCGCCGCGCGCCCGTGGCGCCGGTCGACCCGGCCCGAGAAGAGCAGCCCGACGGCGGCGAGCGCGCCCGCGCCGAGCACCGCCCAGCGCAGCCACGGCTGCCAGTCCGGCGTCCGGCCGAGCAGCGTCCACGCCCACCAGGCCGTCACGCCGACCGCGCCCGCGAGGGTCGCCGAGGCGGCGAACCGCGTCCGCTCCTCCCACAGGACGGCCGCGCCCATGCCGACCAGGGCCGCCAGATACGGCGCGAGGGCCACCGTGTAGTACTCGTGGAAGATGCCGGCCATGAAGCTGAACACGGCGAGCGTGACGAGGAGCGAACCGCCCCACACCAGGAACGCGGCGCGCGCGGTGTCCGTCCGCGGCGCCCGCCGGGTGACGACGAGCCCCGCGACGAGCAGGACCAGCGCCGCCGGCAGCAGCCAGGAGATCTGGCCGCCCACCGCGTCGTTGAACATGCGGCCGATGCCGGTCTCACCCCAGCCACCACCGCCCCCGCCTCCGGGGCCGCCCATGGGCAGCTCCGCCCCGGGGGGCAGCTCCGCGGCCGCCGGACCACCCGGACCGCCCGGACCGCGGTTGCCGCCGCCGCCCACGCTGCCGACCTCGTTGCCGTTGAGACGGCCCAAGCCGTTGTAGCCGAAGGTCAGCTCCAGGAAGCTGTTCGTCTGCGAGCCCCCGACGTACGGCCGCGAGCCCGTCGGCCACAGCTCGACCAGGGCCACCCACCAGCCCGCCGACACGACCGTCGCGAGCCCGCCGAGCGCGAGGCGCCCCAGCCGCCGGCCGAACCCGCCCGGCGCGCACACCACGTACACCAGCGCGAGCGGCGGCAGGATCAGGAACGCCTGGAGGGTCTTCGCGAGGAACGCGAACCCGAGGGCGACGCCCGCCCCCACCAGCCACCTCGCACTGCGCTCCTCCCCTTCCAGGGCGCGCAGCACGCAGTACACCGCGACCGTCATGAGCAGCGCGAGCAGCGCGTCCGGGTTGTTGAAGCGGAACATCAGCGCGGCGACCGGCGTGAGCGCCAGGACGAGCCCCGCGATCAGACCGGCACTCGCGCCGAAGCGCCGCCGCACCGCCGCGTACAGGACGCCGACCGTGGCGACGCCCATCAGCACCTCGGGCACCAGGATCTGCCAGGAGCCCAGGCCGAAGAGCCGCACGGAGAGCGCCATCGGCCAGAGCGCGGCCGGTGGCTTGTCGACGGTGATGGCGTTGGCCGCGTCGAGCGAGCCGAAGAAGAAGGCCTTCCAGCTCTCGCCGCCGGCCTGCACGGCCGCCGAGTAGAAGGAGTTGGCGTAACCGGAGGCGCTCAGGTTCCAGAGGTAGGCCGCGGTGGTGGCGAGCAGCAGACCGAGGAAGGCGGGCCGCACCCGGGCGGCGTCCTCGGGCCGGCCGCGCCACAGCCGGGCGAACCGCCCGCCGGACGCGGCGCCGGGCTCGGCTGCGGTCCCGGCTGTGGGCTCGGCCGCGGGCCCGGCGCCCGGGCCGGCGCCGGGGGCCGGGGGGTGCGAGGTGGTCATCGTTCGTTCCTTGCGGTGGACCGCTCGGGGAAGACCCAGAGGCGGAAGAGGAGGAAGCGCAGCACGGTCGCGGCGAGGTTGGCGACGACGAGGACCGCGAGTTCCGTGGAGTGCGCCGGGTCGCCGGTCGCCGCCCCGAGCGCGGCGAGCGAGCCGCTGGTCAGGGCGAGGCCGATGGCGAGGACGACGAGCCCCTGCGCCTGGTGGCGCACGGCCCGGTCCCGGCCCCGTACCCCGAAGGTGAGCCGCCGGTTGGCCGCCGTGTTGGCGATCGCGGAGACCAGGAGGGCGGCGGCGTTGGCGAGTTGCGGGCCGGCCCCGAGCCGGAAGAGCGAGTAGAGCGCGAGGTAGAAGAGGGTCGAGAGGGCCCCGACCGCGCAGAAGCCGACCAGCTGCCGGGCGAGTCCGCCCGGCACCCCGGTGAGTTCGCGGTCGCGTGGGTCGTCGCCGAAGGGCCTCGCCAGCCGGTCGAGCGGCAGCGAACCGGTCGCGAGCGCGCGCCCGACCCGCCAGACGCCCTTGAGGTCGTCGGTGGCGGTCCGCACGATGTGGACCGTCGAGTCGGGGTCGTCGATCCAGTCGACGGGCACCTCGTGGATGCGGAGCCCGGCCCGCTCGGCGAGCACCAGCATCTCGGTGTCGAAGAACCAGCCGGTGTCCTCCACCATCGGCAGGAGCCGCTCGGCGACCTCCCGCCGGATCGCCTTGAAGCCGCACTGGGCGTCGGAGAAGCGGGCGGCGAGCGAGCCGCGCAGGATGAGGTTGTAGGCGCGGGAGACGAACTCCCGCTTCGGCCCGCGCACCACGCGCGAGGAGCGGGCGAGCCGGGAGCCGATCGCCAGGTCGGAGTGGCCGGATATGAGCGGCGCGACCAGGGGGAGCAGCGCGTTCAGGTCCGTGGACAGGTCCACGTCCATGTAGGCGAGGACCGGCGCGTCCGAGGCGGACCAGACGGTCCGCAGCGCCCGGCCGCGACCCTTCTGTTCGAGCCGCACGGAGCGCACCTCCGGCACGTCGGCGGCGAGGCGCGCGGCGACGGCCGGGGTGGAGTCGGTGGAGGCGTTGTCGGCGACGGTGATCCGGAAGCCGTACGGGAAGGTCCGCAGCAGGTGCTCGTGGAGCCGGCGGACGCACGGCTCCAGGTCCTTCTCCTCGTTGTAGACGGGGATCACGACGTCGAGGACGGGCCGTCCGGCGATGTTCACCGGCAGGTGTTCCCTGGCGGGAAGGGCGCCCGAGGTCCCCGACGCGGGGCCCGCGATCGTTGGGGTTCGCATGCCTCCGACCCTCGCGGGGCCCGCTGTCACGGCTGTGTGATGAGCCTGTGCCCCGACTGTGAGTGGGTGAGTCGGTCCGGGGGCGGTCGGGCGGGCCCGGACGGTCAGACCGGTACGGAAGGTCCCGGCCGCCCTCGCCCTGGTGCTCCGGTCGTGTCGGCCGCCGTCTCGGCGGGGAGCCGGACCGTGAACAGGGTCCGTCCGGGGGCGCTGTCGACCGTCACCTCTCCGCCGTGGGCGAGGACGACGGCCCGCACGATGGCGAGACCGAGCCCCGTGGACCCGGCGTGCCGGGAGCGGGAGGCGTCGCCGCGGGCGAAGCGCTCGAAGACGGCGGGCAGCAGCTCGGGCGGGATGCCGGGCCCGTCGTCCTCGATCTCGACGAGCACCGCCGCGCCCTCCGTGCGGACCCGGGCGGTGACCTTCGTGCCGGGCGGGGTGTGGGTGCGGGCGTTCGCGAGGAGGTTGAGCAGCACCTGCTGGAGCCGGGCGCCGTCGCCGCGTACGGCCGTGCCGCCGTCCGCGTCGGGGAGTTCGAGCCGCCAGTGGTGGTCGGGGCCGGCCGCGCGGGCGTCGCTGACGGCGTCCACGACGAGCGGTACGAGGTCGGTGCCCTCCCGCGCGAGCGGGCGGCCCGCGTCCAGCCGGGCCAGCAGCAGCAGGTCCTCGACGAGGCCCGTCATCCGCTCGGCCTCGGACTCGATGCGGCCGAGCGCGTGCCTGGTGTCGGGCCCGCACTCCTCGTGGCCGCGCCGGGTGAGCTCCGCGTACCCCCGGATCGAGGCGAGCGGGGTCCGCAGCTCGTGGCTCGCGTCCGCGACGAACTGCCGGACACGGGTCTCGCTGCGCTGCCGGGCGTCGAGGGCCGAGTGGACGTGGTCGAGCATCCGGTTGAGGGCGGCGCCGACCTGTCCGACCTCGGTGCGCGGGTCGGCCTCGGCCTCCGGAACCCGCTGGTCGAGAGCCACCTCGCCGCTGTGCAGGGGCAGTCGGGCGACCTGGCGGGCGGTGACGGCGACCCGTCGCAGGGGGCGCAGCGCGACCCGCACGAGCACGGTCCCGGCGAGCGAGGCGGCGACGAGCCCGGCGCCGGTGACGCTCAGCTCGACGAGGACGAGGGTGGAGAGGGAGTCGTCGACCTCGGTGAGCGGGATGCCGGTGAGGAAGGAGCCGTGCGCGCCGACGGCGTACGCGACCCGGTAGGAGCCGAGGCCGCCGGGCAGCTCGACCGTGTGCGGGGCGCCGTCCCTGGGGACGGTGGCGAGCGCCGCCTTCTGCGGCTCGTCGAGCGCCCTGGCCCGGATCCTCGGGCCGTACGCGTCGCCGCCGTCGGCCTCCGCCGAGTACGCGGCGGAGGCGACGCCGTCGTCGGTGAGGACGGCGCCGAGGGTGCCGACCGGGGTGGCGGGGCCGACGAGGAAGGAGAGCGGCTCCTGCGCGCGCACCGGATCGGGCACGGGCAGGACGACCGGCGGCCCGGCGGCCCGGTTCGCGACCGTGCGGACCTGCTCGTCGGCCTGGTCGTACAGGTACGAGCGGAACGCGATCGTCGTGACCGTGCCGATGACGGCCGCGACGACCGCGATCAGCGCGACCGCCGAGACGACGAGCCGGGTCCGCAGCGACCACGGCCGCCGAACGCGCGGTCGCGGAACGCCCGACCGCCGAACGCGTGGTCGCCGCCCCTGCCCGTCGACTCCGGGGCGCCGCACCGCCCCGGCCACTCCTGGACGCACCGGCGGCTACTCCCCCGGCTTGATGAGGTAGCCCGCGCCCCGGCGGGTGTGGATCATCGGGGCGCGGCCCGCGTCGATCTTCCGGCGGAGGTAGGAGATGTACAGCTCGACGACGTTGGCCTGGCCGCCGAAGTCGTACGACCACACCCGGTCGAGGATCTGGGCCTTGCTCAGCACCCGGCGCGGGTTGCGCATGAGGTACCGCAGCAGCTCGAACTCGGTCGCGGTGAGATGGATCGAGTCTCCGCCCCGGGTGACCTCGTGGCTGTCCTCGTCCAGGGTGAGGTCGCCGACGGTGAGCAGCGACTCGCTGCGCGCCTGCGCCGCGCCCGAGCGGCGGATGAGGCCGCGGAGCCGGGCGACGACCTCCTCCAGGCTGAACGGCTTGGTGACGTAGTCGTCGCCGCCCGCCGTGAGCCCGGCGATCCGGTCCTCGACGGCGTCCTTCGCCGTCAGGAACAACACCGGCACGTCGGGCAGCTCGCGCCGGATCGAGCCGAGCAGGCTCAGCCCGTCGGCGTCCGGCAGCATCACGTCGAGGATCACGGCGTCCGGCCGGAACTCGCGCGCGGCGCGGAGGGCCGTGGCCCCGTCCCCGGCGCTCCGCACCTGCCAGCCCTCGTAGCGCAGGGCCATGGAGAGCAGTTCGGCGAGCGATGCCTCGTCGTCGACGACGAGGACCCGGACGGCGGTGCCGTCGGTCCGGAGCAGGTCGGTACGGGTGCCGCGGCGGGCGCTGGTGCTTCGCGTGGTCACGGTCATGGGTCCCACGCTGTCGGCCGCCGCTGAGAGGCCCCTTGCCCTTTCCTGTGAATTCCCTGAGAAACGGTCGGGGGCGGTCTCAATCCTGCTGCGGCGCGTGCCGGGTCGGCGGTTTCACGTGAAACAGCGCGGCGCCGTTCCCGTACAGGACGGCCCGCAGCCAGTCGTCGCCGAGGTCGAGCCGTTCCAGGGCATGGAGCTGGTGGGCGTACGGGTAGGGGATGTTCGGGAAGTCGGTCCCGAGGAGGATGCGGTCACCGAGGTCGGCGAGCCGCTTCCGCTCGTCCCCGGGGAAGGGTGCCAGCCGCTCGCTGAAGTCGGTGAAGGCCATGGTGGTGTCGAGCCTGACCTCCTCGTACCGCTCGGTGAGGTCGAGGAAGTCCCCGTACTCCGGCATCCCCATGTGGGCGACGATCACCGGCAGCCGCGGGTGGCGGGCGAGCAGCCGGCCCATGGGTCCCGGGCCGGTGAAGCGGCCCGGGGCGGGTCCGGAGCCGCAGTGGACGACGACGGGCGTGCGGCTCTCCGCGAGCATTCCCCACGCCGTGTAGAGGAGCGGGTCGTTCGGGTCGAAGGCGCCGACCTGGAGGTGCACCTTGAAGATCCGGGCGCCGGCGTCGAGCGCGTCGCGGACGTACGCGTCGGCCTCCGGCTCGGGGAAGAGGGTCGCCGTGTGCAGGCAGTCGGGCGTCCGGGCGGCGAAGTCTGCGGCCCAGCGGTTCAGCCAGGCGGCCATGCCGGGCCTGTGCGGATAGAGCATGGAGGTGAAGGCGAGGACCCCGAACCCGCGCAGCAGGTCGAGCCTGCGGTCCTCCTCCTCGCGGTAGGTGATGGGCCACGCGACGCCCGTCATCGGACCGACGGCGTCGAAGTAGGCCCACACCTTGTCCAGGACGTTCTTCGGCATGAAGTGCGTGTGCACGTCGACGAGTCCGGGCAGCCCGAGCCGCTGGACCAGTGCGCCCACCTCGCCGCGCTCGCCATGCTCGTCATGCTCGTGAGGCGCGCCGCGCTCGTCATGCCCGCCCCGCTCGTCACGCGCGCTCAAAACCGTAGCTCCGCTCGACCTTGCCGATGTGGACGCTGTAGCTGTCGTACCAGTGCGCGCGGCCGTGCTCCTTGGCCGCCCGGTGCCCTGCGTGGTCGCGCCAGGCGTCGAGGGACTCCAGGTCGCGGAAGTACGCGACGGTGATGCCGATGCCGCCGGGGGTGCGGGCGGACTCGTAGCCGAGGAACCCGGGGACCTCCCGCACCAGCTCCTGCATGCGGGCGGCAGTCTCGGCGTACCCGTCCGGGGCGTCGGGTCGGATGCTCGTGAAGACAGCGGTGTAGTACGGCGGTTCGATGCCCGCCACCAGCTTCTGGGTCATGCGATCACCCTCGCCGCGGCCGGGGCGGGATGTCCACGGCCCGTGGCCAAAGGGATCCAAGACTTTACGAAGAGGCCGCGCCGCCCCGGCTTCCCCTCAGAACAGGCCCTGCTGGGCCTCCTTGGGGCCCTCGGCCCCCGCGTCCGTCACCGGAACCGTGAATCCCGCGCCTTCCCCGGCGCTCTCCAGCACCCAGCCGCCCATGAGCCGGGTGTCGAGCGCGAGGCACCGGCCGTCGGGGGCGAGCACGTGCAGATCGGGCCCCGCGGCGGCGAGGAGCCGGCCGCTGACGACCCCGCCGTCGACGAGCTCGGTGACGCTGCCGTCGAAGCGCGGCAGCCCCTCGATGCCGAAGATCCCCGCGTGGTCGTACGGGACGAAGTCGAGCGGCTCCAGGGTGTCGCTCCAGCCGCCCACGCCCCGGGCGCGCCGGTAGAGCTCCTCGACCTCGCGGCCCCGCTCGGCGGCGTTGGCCGGCAGCGCGTGCCGCACGGCGCGCTTCCGCTCGTACGGCACCCGGTCGGGCACGCCGAGCGCCTGCCGCAGCACCTCCTCGGTGCGCCGCGCGGCCATGAGCGGCCCCCGCCCGAGCCAGCAGAAGGCGACCGCGCCCTGCTCCAGGAGCCGGTCCGCACCGCGCGCCTCGCCGGTGATTCCGACCTTGGTCAGGCCGGGCCCGAACCAGCCGAGGTAGACGCGGTACGGCCGGGGGTCGTCGAGGAGGGTGTCGGCGGCGACCGAGTGCGCCCGGTCGAGACGCGCGCACTCCGCGCACCGCCCACCGGTGGCGCGCCCGGGCACGGCCGCCGCCACCGGACACGGGTTGCCCCGGGCGCCCGGACACCGCCGCACCCCGACGGCCCGGAACCCGAGCTCCTGCCCGTACGCGAGCCCCCGCACGACCCGGACCACCCGCCCCGCACCGCCCCCGCCGCCGGGACCGCCGGGATGCTCCGGCTCGCCCCGCCAGCGCAGGCCGGGCCCGCCGCCACTCCACCCGATCCCCCGGCACCACCACTCCACGCGCACTCCCTGATCCGGCCTGATCGACGAGGCACCCCCTACGCTGCCGCCGTGCCCAGTCTCGCGTACCTGCGCTTCCAGTCCCCGGCCCCCGGCCCCCACGGCCACCACCCCGGCGTCTTCGGCCTGACCAACGCCCTGGCCCGGGAGGGCCGCCTGACGCCCGCGGAGTACGCGGTGTGGCGGGAGTCGAACGACTGGTACGACGCCCACGTCCCGAACCCCGCGGCGGCCGACCCGACGGTCTACGACCCCGCCGTGAACCCGGGGGCGGCGGCCTGGTTCCGGCGGACGGCGACCCGGGAGCTGGCCCGGGTCACCCCGTACCTGCGCATCCTGCGGGACCACGACGTGCCCTGCGTACGACTGGAGTCGGCGGCCCCGGGCCGGATCGTGTACGCCGATGCCGTTCAGGTGGTGGCCGTGCCGGTGCGTCGGGGTCAGGGCAGGACGTAGATCCGGGCCCCGTCCGTGTCGGGGAGGCCCACCTCGCGCATGCAGCCCCGTTCGAGGAGGAGCCGCACGCAGTCCCGGACGCGCTCGCCCGGGAGCCCGGTGCGACGGGACACCTCCTGGAGCCGGTAACGGACCCCGCCCCGGACGAGCGCGGGCGCGAGACAGCTGGCGACGGCCCGCACGTCGCCGCTGATCGCCCACGACTCCACGAGCTCCTGCGGGCTGAGCGGGGCGACGGCCGTGTCCGTGCGCTGACGCGGCACGGCGAGCCGCTCAAGGGATTCGGCGACCCTTGAGAGGTTCCGGCGCGTCTCCCGGAGCAGCTCCGCGTGTTCGGCGAACTCCGCGTAGGCGGCGGCCCCCTCGTCGAACGCCCCCTCCAGCCGTACGAGTACGTCGACCAGCTCCGGCGGCAGCAGGTACCCGGGCGTCACGGGCGAGGGTTCGAGCCCGTAGCCGCCGTCGCGCTGGACCTGGGTCACCACCTCCGCGACCCACGCGCGGAACGGCCCCGCCTCCGGCCGCCGGCACCCCGCCACGAGCAGCACGAGCCCCTGGAGGCTCACCACCCGGGCCGACGCCCTGACGCCCCCGCGCACGAGTATCGCCTCGCTCCCGGCCACCTCCCGGGCGGCCCGCAGAGCCCCCTCCGGCAGCGGGACCCCCCTCAACAGCTCCCGGCTCCCCGCGTACCCGAGCCGCTTCGCCACGTCCACGACGGGGAACCAGTACCCCCCGTCCGGCGCGGTCAGCCGCCGCAGGCGCTCCCCGGTGGCGACGTGCACGAAGTCATCGATGTCGATCGCGTCCATCGATCATCACCTCCACCCGCACGCTAGGCCGGGGGCATATTCAACTGACATGCCAATCACACAGGTTCACCCAAAAGGGGAAGGCCCCGGGATGCCCCGGGGCCTTCCGCCCGCTGGCCGCCTGCTGCGCGCCGGCCGCCCGCCGCCGTCTACTTCGCGACGAACTGCGTGAGGATCGCCTGCACCTCGTAGATGTCGACGCCCTTCGTGAAGGTCTTCTGCACGGGCATCGCGTTGCCCGAGATCCAGATCTTCAGCTCGGCGTCGAGGTCGAAGGTGCCGGCCGTCTCCACGGCGAAGTGCGTGATGCTCCGGTACGGGATCGAGTGGTACTCGACCTTCTTGCCGGTGATTCCCTGCTTGTCGACGAGCACGAGACGCCGGTCCGTGAAGAAGATGACGTCCCGGATCAGCAGGTACGCGGCGTGCACCTGCTCCCCCTGCCCGAGCAGCCGCGCGTAGTCCTGCTGCGCCTGCGCCGGATCGATCGCGTGCGCGTTCCCGAAGAGCGCCATGCCCCACACCCCCACATCGATGAAAGAAAGATCATCAGATCGCATCCCACCCGAAAAGGCCAGGGGTTCACCCGCGCGCCGCCTACGCCGCCGCGGCGGTGACGGTCAGCACGTAGTCCACGCCGACCGTGAAGTCCCCCGACCGCCCACGGATCTCCAGCTCGTGCCGGCCAGGAGCCAACGGCGGCAGCCGCACCCACAGGCCGCACCCGACGACGCCCCCGAAGCGGCCTTCCTCCCCGGTGATCGGATTGCCCCGGGCACCGATCACGACGATCGGGGCGCCCCCGTGGACCTCCGGCTCGACCGCCTTGCCGTCGAGCACGGCGGTCCCCCGCGCGCCGCGCACGAAGGCCGCGCAGTCCTGACGTTGCCCGAAGAGATTGACGAGGGGCGCGGCGATGGGACGCCCGGCGGGAACCTCGCACGTGCGCTCGACCTCACCACCGAAGGTGCCGGCCAGGAACCACACGTCCCGAGGCTGGTTGCGCCCGCACGACCGCCCGTCCGGGTCGGCCACGGGATTGGTGCCCTCGGGCTCCGAAGCGGCCCATGTCCACCACCGCTCCTGCAACTCCCCGGAAGCCAACTTCTCACCCCCGCCCTCGGGCGCACCACTCGCCGACCCCGTCACCCCCGGCGTGGCACTCACCGACCCCGCCGCGTCCCCCGCCTCGGCGTCGGGCCCCGACTCCGCCCCGCACCCCGCCAGAGCCACCCACACGACGGCGGCCAGCCCGGCTGCCCCCAGTCTCGAATTCATGCGCACCCCTCCCCAACGCAAGAGGCCCGGACTCTCGTCCGGGTCTCTCGTCCCTGTGCACTCGGCAGGATTCGCGTCCGGCCGTGGATCCCGGCTCCGCCGAAAGGCCGTTCAGCTCTCATCCCGGCCTGCGGCCCTTACGCGTCAGAGTCTCCGGCCGTATGTTTCCTCTGACAGACACATGATAGGCGGGGGCATGTCAGGACAATGGTTCACCTTGATCGGTGTGCTCGTGGGCGCGGTTGCGTCGTACGTCGGTGGAGCCCTGATGGAGAGAGCTCGGTGGCGGCGCCAACTCTCCACACGATGGGACGAACGTCGCCTGGAGTGCTATCTCCGGTTTGCCGACGCGGTCAAGAGGTTCACCTCGCTGGCAGGTCGTCTGGCTGCGGACAAGGGACTCTTCGACCTGCCTCAGCCCCTCGCCAGGGAGGCCGGCCTGGAGCTGCTGGCCGAAGCTGAGCTCGAGCGTGGCTATGCGTTCGAAGCCGTGCTCCTTATGGGAGACGCGGAATCCGTCTCGGCAGCCAGATCGCTGCAGCGGCACGCCTGGGCACTGGAACAGCTCGTTCGAGACATGCGCCCAGGTACGTCAGACGACTGGACGAGGGCGTTCCGGGAGTTTCAGGAGAAGCGTGACGAGTTCTACATTGCCGCACGCAACAGCCTCGGCGTCCATGAAAAGTTCCGGCTGCGATCCGAAGATCCAGCCACCCTCGGCCCGGAAGCCCGCCACGTGTAGCCACGCCCGGCCACCGACTGCGTGACGCCCCTAGACGAGCCTTGCACCGAGTGACGGCGGCTCGCGGCCGGCAGCGATCAGCGCGGTTGCCGTACTTCACCGCTGTACGGCCAGGAAACGCAAGAGGCCCAGACTCTCGTCCGGGCCTCTTGTCCATGTGCACTCGGCAGGATTCGAACCTGCAACCTTCTGATCCGTAGCTCTAGCCAGATCGGTCAGCGACGGCCATACAGGCAGCCTCCAGGCCCCGTAGGGACACTATGGGGCGGTGGTGGTTGCTGTAGTTGCGGTATGGCGCTGCTGTATCGCGTGATCAATGCAGTCGTTCCGCCCAGTCGCCTCCGGACGCCCTGAGACTGCCTGTCGATCCCGCGCTCCTGTGACTGGCATCATCCTCTCTCCGAGGGGGCTTCTGTGGACATTGTGGAACTGATGGCGTGGCTGGCCGAGCGAGGGTGTTCGGTGGTCTTCAAGGCTGACGGTGAGCGATCACCGGGGCGTCGCTGGATGGTGATCGTCTCCGGCGGCCCTTTGGGCACGGAGTCGTTCTTCAGGTCGGATGAGGCGTCCGCCGGCGCATGTCTTGAGGCAACCCTCGCGCACTTGGAAAGTGTAGGGATTACGCCCTTCACCTGAGGACCTGAGCTTGGGAATCACCGATCTCCCACGCTTTGTCCAGCGTGTGACCAGCGAGAACGGGAGCCAGAGGGAACTCTAGGGTTCCCCCTGGAACCCGCCGTTGACCGCCGTTCCCCGCCCTACCTGGCACGGTCCGAGTAGTCAGGCAGCCGAACCGTGTCAATGCACCAGTGCGTTCCGCGGGGTGCCCTCATGTGACCTACTGAGGCTGGACTACTGCTGCTGTGGGTGCAGATTCTTAGGCATAGACAGCTTTTGCTCAGCGGACGACTGTGAGGCGGGCTCTCGAAGATTTCGGTTTTGCAGTAGGGCGGCCAGACCCCGAGCGAACGGTGACGACTAGGCCAAATATCCAGCTACTCAATTCCTGTGCGGTGACGTCGAGTTCGTCTGCCACATTACGCAAAGAGATTCCCTTGGAATGCGCCATGCGGAAAACCTTTTCCAAGAGTTGAGATTGCTCACGCCCCGGCATTCCTTGAGGCTCTGATGATCGATATCCCTTTTTGCTTAGCTCCACACAGGCTTTCCTGTAATGCCAATCTGAAAGGATTCCTAGATCATGCAGCCTATAAGTCAAAGCCATAGCCGCAACCTTCCATACGCGCTTGGCGGCGATAATCTGGGAAGGCAGGGGGGAATCGGGCATGATGTTGAACACGCTCGATCGCGGCATGAGGAACGAGCTGGCAAACGCGTTCGCTTCCTTCTCGGCGGCAGGTCCGTATAGCTCGCGCTCCTCACCGTGGAGTACGAGATGACCTAGCTCGTGCGCAACGTCGAACCGTCCCCTTTCCGCACTCTTCAATGTGCTCAAAAAGATGAAAGGAATACCGTCGCGCCAAAAGGAGAAAGCGTCGACATCGGAGAATTCTGGCGGAAGGGAGAAGACTCTAATTCCCCGTGATTCAACCAGGTGCACCATGTTGGAGATTGGGGTATCGCCAAGATCCCATCGCGCGCGCAGAACATCGGCTGCGGCTTCCGGATCAAGCCGCCCGAGCGTGGGAACGTGAGGGGCCGGAAGCTTGTAGCGGCTGGAAATCCATTCGTTAAGTTCCAGTGCTAGGGTGCTTGCGGCGAGAGCAGCATCTCTGGGCGCTGCGGCAAGTTTACTGCGCGCACGAAATGACACCGCTTCCAGGGGGAGAAGATCGATACCTGGCTTATGGAAGAAGGATTCAGGAAAGTCCAAGGCTGCCGAGATTTTCGCCAACGTCTCGCTAGCGGGATCGGTACGCCCGGTCTCGTAGTTCGACAAGCTCTGGAGACTCACTCCCGCGCGTTCGCCGAGTTCTGCGAGAGTGAGCCCCCTCCGCTTGCGAGCGATGGCGATGCGGGACGAAGAAACCATCTACTACCGCCACCCTCACGTATGCCCGCTTCGCCCCTATCTCACCACTCTTCGACGGCAACGTCGAAGCCGGTGTCACCATCAGGGTAATCGAACGTCTTTTTGAACCGGATGGCGGGCAGGAGGATCCTGCGGTCCCAGCTGTCGATCTTGCCGCGGGGGCCAACCCTACTGGGCAGAGACAGTTCGCTCCGCACCTCGATGAACCCCTGCTTCCTCGCGGTGTAGCGGAAGGTCAGCAGGTACCACGTGGTCAAGTTGGCGTACTCGTCCTCATTGTGCTGAGCGGCGAGCTCCTCCTCGACCAGCGGCACCGGAAAGAGTCCGGGGTGGACGTCCTGGTTCCGGGCAACCAGTGACTCCTTCGCGACGCCGGCCGGGCGGTGGCTCCGCGGCTGCGGGTTGCCGGGGAGACCCGTCCGGGCGTCCCCGAGCAGTACGCCGATACCCATGGTCTTGTCGGGGTTGACCGTGAGAGGGGACTGCTTGGGGTCGTAGCGGTGCCACTGCTTCTCGGTCCTGAGCAGGTTCCTCAGGGTGCGCACCCTGGCGAAGTAGTCAAGGGTTCCGGCTGCATTGTTCGCGTCGTCCTTCGTTGCGGCGGCCCGGGCCTCCTCGCCCTCCCTGATCAGCTGCTCGAAGTGCTCGTACTGAAGGCCCAGCTCCGCAAGCTGCTCTTCGTGGCCGCCGTGCTCATCAGGCCTGGCCCAGGAGTTCCCGATCACACACCCCTCCCTAGGGGTTATAGGAACGCCCCCTCACGTGAGGAGCGATTTTTATAAGCGTAGCGTGCGCCACCGACAACGTGGCGCGATGATGGGCACTCAAGTGCCTTGACCTGCAGACTGGTAGGGCATGGTGCCGGTCTGCGGGCCCGCCCACCGCTCGCCTCAACTCCCATCCCGTCTGCCGTCGACCCACACACCGTGGAGCAGGCGCGGTGCCGGGCGTCCAGGTGGAGCGCGCCACTGTACGAACGACCTGGACGCCCGGTGCCGTGTCTGCTCGGCTCTGCCTGGGTCGACGGCAGACGGGATGGGAGTCCCCACCGCCACACCCCACCGGCCGGCACCCGCCCGCGGGCCCTCCCATCCCGGAGCCTGAGCGCCCCCGCCGGAGGCATGTCGGTGACCTGGGGAACCGGCGGCCGTTGGGGCTCGGACTCATGCCTTCGGGCCCATCCCGTCTTGTAGGGGCGGGCGTCGGCGCAGCGGGGGCGGAGCGGGCCGAAGGCAGGAGCGGCGCCCCGAGCGGAGCCGGGAAGCCCGCCCGGCGGAGCGGAGCGCAGCCGGGTGCTTGATGAGGTAGAGAAACCTGTAACAGGTCCTCCGTTGCTCCTCGGCTATGCCGTGGTGAGTGCGTCGGCGATGGCGTGCATGTCGTCGGTGATGGTGTCGGCCTGGGCCTCGGCGAAGAGGTCGGCCTTGTGGGGCTTATTGGCGTAGGCGATCACCGTGGCCCCGGCTGCGTGAGCCGCTTGGATGTCCGTGAGCGAGTCACCGATCAGGGCGCAGTTCGTGACGTCGATGTGCATCCGCTCGGCCGCCGTGATGAGCGGGAACGGATTCGGCTTCATCAGGTGGGGCTGCCCCGTCGGCCGGCCGACCACCTTCGCGACGTATCCCTCCAGCCCGTGCGCCTTGAGGAAGCTCTCGACGCACTCGGCCGAGTTGTTGCTCACCACCGCGACCGCCCTCCCTGAGGCGTTCACGGCCTGGAGGGCTTTCACCGCCCCCGGTGTCGGCGGGCCCGCCACCGCGACGGCTTCGACCTCCGCCTCCGTCAGCCGCTGCTCGATCTCCCCGCCCAGCTCGGCGTCCGCCTCGTGGGCGATGCGCAGGACCTCGATGGGGTCATCGGTCTCGGCCGCCTTCGCGCCCGCGGATACGTCCTTCGCCGCGAGGATCGCCGTCAGCTGTTCTGCGACTTGGGAGGCAGGAAGCCCGGCGAACACATCGCACACGGGGCCGTCGAAGTCGAAGAAGACCACCCGGGCGTTGCCCAGGACCTCGGAGAGTCGGTCATCGTGCGTCAAGGTCGAAGTCCCTTCCGATGGTCTCCCAGACGCTGTCGAACCACATCCGGGCTTGCTGGACCTGCTGCGCTCCGCCGGACGACTCGCCATCGTTGACCGAGTGGTGGAACAGGGTCGTGTCCTTACCGACGAGGTCATAGATCTCGATCGCCTCGCCCTGTGCGACGACCTTGTTCGGACGGATCGGGTAGTACCCGAAGAACGCGTCCTCGTTGTTGATGACGTACAGCTTGAAGAACTGGGTGCCGCTGTGGACACGGACGTTGATGCGCGTCTCGGCGACCAGGCCCAGGTGCTCCAGCTCGGTGATCGCGTCTCGGATGCTGCGGGTGTAGCCGACCATGATGTCGTGCATGCGGTCGCGGAGCCTCTTGTCGTCCGCTCCGTCGGACATCCGGACCGGCGCCGCCTGAGGCACCGCCATGTCGGGGACGAGTATCCGCATGGTGATGCTCGACGGCGTGAGCCTGCCGACGCGGATCTTGTCGAGCGGCTCTTGAAGAGCGCCATGCAGCGTCTCGCTGGAGAACCCCGCGAAGTCGATGGTGACGTGATCCTTCGCGAACGCCTGCTCCACGTAAGGCCGGAGCCCCGCCGGCCGTTCCGTGCGGTTGCGGACGTAGACACCGCTGCCCTTGCGCGAGACCACGAGTCCTTCGTCCTCAAGGTCCCGTAGCGCGCGCTGGATCGTCGCCCGCGCGAAGCCGTAGAGCTCCGTCAACTCCTTGTGCGACGGCAGCTTCTCGCCCGGCCCGAGCCTCCGCGTACGAATCGCTGCGCTCAGGCTGCTCGCGACCTGCTCGTACGGGGCTCGGTCGTCGTCGGGGTCGAGGGGCTCGGGGACAAAGGTCATGAAGTCGATGGTAGGCGAGTTCCTTCAGGCAGGACAGTCATGCCAGTCATGTTGTTGACATGGCTAGCCACGTCTTCTAGCTACGAGATGTGACCAACCGGGTTAGCCAAGTTGGTCACCTAGCCCCTTCCTGCCCTCTCGAAGGAGAAACTCATGCCGTCGTTCAAGGTGGACACGTCGACCGCCGTGGTCTTCGTCGCGACCGCTCCCACGCCGAAGCTCGTGAGCAAGCAGACCGGTGAGAGGGCGGTGGACCGGGAGACCGGTGCCGGGCTCTCCACGGTGGGCCTGCTGATCTCGGACGAGGGGGAGGGCAACCTCTACCAGGTGACGGTCCCGGAGACCGGTCTCCCCGACGGGCTGACGCCGGGCATGCCGGTGACGGTCATCGGGCTCAAGGCCCGGGACTGGGAGAACACGTTCAACGGCCAGACCCGCCACGGCATCTCCTTCCGCGCCGTCGCGGTCACCCCGATGGGCGCCTGACCATGGCTGACATCTCGACCTTATGGGAGGTCGGCCTCCCCCTCGCCGGAACCGCCGGCGGCCTCGGATACGCCAAGGCCCGAGCGCCCCGGGTGTTCTGGTCGCTGGTGGGTCTGCCGGTCACGCGGGTGCGGTTCGCGGTGAACTACCACGCGACGATGGACGTGTGCGGGCTGACGGTCCAGCCGTCCCGCCTGCGGGCGTTCATGGTCCGCAACGTCGCCCGCCGCTCCGAGGTGCAGCCCGTTCCGCCGAAGGTCCGCCGCGTGCGGGGCACTTCGACGGGGATGCGGGTCACCCTGCGGCTCCCGGCCGGTCTGGAGCCCGCCGACGTGATGGCGGCCTCCGAACGGCTGCGGCACGCCTGGGGCGTCCACTCCGTGCATGTGGTGGAGACCAAGCCCGGGTTCGTGGAACTGCGGATGACCGGCTACGACGTTCTTCGCCTGGTCCGGATGCCGCGCTCCCGGCGGCGTCTGTCGGGGCCGATGGCGGTGCCGGTCGCGCTGCGCGAGGATGGTTCGGCGTTCGTACGGGACTACCTGAAGGTCCCGCACGCGCTGACCCTGGGCGCGAACCAGTCCGGCAAGTCGATGTATCAGCGCAACCTCATCGCCCAGCTCGCCCGCCTCGAGGTGGCCCTGGTCGGCATCGACTGCAAGCGGGGTGTGGAACAGCGCGGGTACGCGCCCCGCCTGTCGGGGTTCGCCACCACCCCCGAGGAAGCGTCCGGCCTGCTCGACGCCCTGGTGGGGGAGATGGAAGACCGCTTCGACCTGCTGAGCTTCGCCGGGGTCGCCGACATCTGGGCCCTGCCCGAGACCGCACGTCCGGTCCCGGTCGTGGTCCTGGTGGACGAGGTCGCGGAGCTGTTCCTCGTCGCGGGGAAGAAGGACGAGGAACGCCGGGACCGGATGGTCATGCAGATGATCCGGCTCGGACAGATGGCCCGCGCGGCCGGCATCTACCTGGAGGTCTGCGGGCAGCGCTTCGGCTCCGACCTCGGCCGCGGCGCCACCACCCTGCGGGCCCAGCTCACCGGCCGGGTCGTACACCGGGTCAACGACAAGCAGACCGCCGACATGGGACTGGGGGACATCGCCCCGGACGCGGTCGTGGCCGTGACCGCCATCCCGCCGGACCGGCCCGGCGTCGCGGTGGCCGGTGACACCTCCGGCGGCTGGACCCGCATCCGCACCCCCGAACTGACCGCCGCCGAAGTCGCCGACATCTGCGCTCAGCACGCCGACCTCACGCCGGACCTTCCCGCCCTCGCCGCCTACCGCCCGGCCCAGACCGACGCCATCGACCTCGACGTCGTGGAGTCCGACCCGCTGGTCAAGCCCGCCCCGGCCACCTCGTAACACCCCCGCTCCCTCGGTCGGCGTGACCGTCTCACGCCAGGTCCCTACCCGACCCATGCCCGAAAGGAGGCGGCCGCGTGTTCCGCCCCTTCCGTCTCGACGCCGTCCTGATCCAGGCCGTCATCGCCGGGGCCCTGTCCTTCGCCCACCTTCACGACCTGGCCGCAGCTGCCGGACAGGACGGATGGAAGGCGTGGGCCTACCCGGTCTCCGTCGACCTCCTCCTGGTCGCCGCCTGGCGCCGGATGCGCACCGACACCGGCAACCGGGACGCCTGGCTCTGGTTCGCCATCGCCCTCATCGCGTCCCTCGGCGCCAACGTCGCCACCGCCGGACTCCTCGACATGAACGACGTCCCGGCCTGGCTGCGCATCCTCGTCGCCGGATGGCCCGCCATCGCCTTCCTCGGCGGCACCCTCCTCGCCCACGCCCACACCCACCCCGAACCCACCCCGGCCCCGGAACCTGCACCGGTCCCGGAACCGGTCGCTGAAGTGACCGTGGAGCGGGCCCCGGAACCGGCCCCCGAACTCCCGCCGGCCGAACCCGAACCGGCGGAGACCCAGCCGGAACACGAACCGCAGGAAGAACAGCCCGCACCCGCATCCGAGCCCGTGCCTGCTGTGGTGGTGCCGCCCGCGCTGATGGCTCACGCCCAGAAGATCGCGGACGCCCATCGGGCCCAGACCGGCCGGCCGATCGACGCGGAAACCCTCCGCACCCGCCACGGCTTGCCCCCGGCCCTCGCCGACTCCATCGCCCTCCAGCTCGCCTGACCCAGGAAGGAGCAAGGCCCGTGCGACCCAACCGCTTCCACAACGTCATCAAGCTCGGCCCGGTGCAGGTCGGCACCCACCGCGACGGCCGTGGCCGGACCAAGCACACCGCCGTGTGCACGGCCTCCGGCTGCGACTTCTCCGCCGACTACAACACCCGCGCCGCCGCCGAGCTCGCCGCCCGCACCCACCGCTGCCAGCCCCGCTGAACCCGAAGGAGCCCCTCCCGTGGACGTCCCGCTCTGGCTCGCCCTGATCGTCATCGGCGGCCTCGGAATCAAGCTCATCCGCCCGCCCTGGTGGCTCGTCGCCATCCTCCTCCTCGGCGGCTACCTCCTCGCCGACAGCCTCCTCACCCCGCTCCTCGACCCCATCGCCAAGTAGGGAGACCCCGTCATGCTCCAGCCCCGCATACCGGTCAACCCGCTCCCGCCCGGACATCACACCCCGACGGCCGACATCGAGCCCACGACTACCCCGGCCGCCGCCTCCGTCCCGGCCCCGGTCCCGAGCCGCACCTCGGTTCAGCTCACCCCGGGCAGCGCGGTCGCCCTCGCCGTCGGCGGTGGCGCGATCGTCCTGGTCGTCGGCGCCGTCCTGGTCTCCATGCTCCTCGCCGTCGCCATCAGCGCCGCGTCCATCGCCGTCGTCGCGGTCGTGCTCCGCCTCCTGGTCCGCGACATGCAGAAGGGCCGGTAACCGCCGTGGACACGCAGACGATCGCCGCCGCCGGGTTACCGGCCCTGGGGTGGGCCCTGCACGGCGGACTGCTCTGGCGCCGCCTGGCCACCGCCCGCCGCGACCCCCTGACCGGCCTGCACACCCGCGCCGGATGGACCACCCGCGCCGAACACCTCATGGCCAAGCACCCGAACACGCTCGTGCTCCTGGTCGACCTGGACGACTTCAAGGCCATCAACGACACCCACGGCCACGCCGCCGGAGACACGGTCCTCACCGCCACCGCCGACCGGCTCACCACCTGGTGCGGCCAGCACGGCATCGCCGCCCGCCTCGGCGGAGACGAATTCGCCGCCATCGTCACCGACCCCGCCCGCACCCCCGGGCTTGCCACACTCCGGGCCGCGCTGGACGCACCGGTCACCCACCGCGGGCACGTCCTGCCGATCTCCGCCTCGGTCGGCCACTGCCACCGCAACCAGCTGCCGGTCCCGATCCTGACCGACGCCCTCTCGGCCGCCGACGCGTCGATGTACGCGGTCAAGGGCCACGCCAGGCGCAACACCCGCTAGCGGCCCCCGGGGCGGCTCTCTCGCCAAAGACCGCCGCCCCGGGCGCCTTCACCCCATTCCAGATCCACCGGACCCGAAAGGGAGCACTCATCATGCCCGAGAACACCCCCGCCCAGCGTGTCTGCCGCTACTGCGACGGCTTCCCCGTCGTCCACATCACCACCGGCACCGTCACCCCGGACGGCCGGCGCCGCACCCTCGCCACCACCTGCCCCGCCTGTAAGGGCACCGGCAGCGACACCGCCCGCCTCATGCGCCGCGCGGAGGTGTCGGCATGAGGATCCCCTTCCGCCGCACGCCTCTCGACGAGGAGAACCCCGTCGGCCAGCTGGTCGACGCGCACAACACGCACGACGCCCACCGGCCGGAAGCGAAGCAGCCGCGTAAGGGCTCGTGGGGCCGTCCCTCCAAGAACATCACCGGCCCCGTGGACGCCTCGGTCAACACCCCGAAGAAGGGACGCCGCTGGTGACCGACTCCGCCCTCGCGGCGGGCCTGGACCCGGCCACCCTGAGCGACCTGCTCCGGGTCGCCGGGTCCCCCGGCTTCGACCGCCTCACCGAACAACTCCGCCGTACCGGCGGCTGCACCGCCCCCATCCGCTTGACCGGCGGAACCAAGCTCCTCGACCCCGCCACCCGCACCGTGATCCACGCGTACAACACCGACGCCGAACCCGGCGGCGTCCTCCGCGTCGCCTGCGGCAACCGCCGGGCCTCCCGCTGCCCGGCCTGCGCCTGGACCTACGCCGGCGACACCTACCACCTCATCCGCGCCGGACTCACCGGCGACCCCGACAAGGGCACCCCCGAGACGATCCGCGAACACCCCCGGGTCTTCGCCACGCTCACCGCCCCGTCCTTCGGCCCGGTCCACAACCGCCCCGGCACCCGCCCCTGCCGCTGCGGCACCCAGCACCCCGAGGACGCGCCCGAACTCGGGACCCCGCTCGACCCGGCCACGTACGACTACGCGGGCGCGGTGCTGTGGAACAACCACGCCTCCGAGCTGTGGCGATACTTCACGATCTACCTCCGCCGCGAGATCGCCGCCCGCGCCGGCCTCACCCAGAAAGCCGCCCGCGAACAGTCCCGCGTCTCCTTCGGCAAGGTCGCCGAGTACCAAAAGCGCGGGGCCGTCCACTTCCACGCCGTCATCCGCTTCGACGGCCCCGACGGACCGCACACCCCGCCCCCGCACTGGGCCACCCTCGACCTCCTCACCGACGCCATCCACGCGGCCGCCGCCCGCGTCCGTGTCACCGTCGACGCCGCCCCCGCCCACGGCATCGCCCAGGACCTCGTCCTCACCTGGGGCACCCAGCTCGACGTCCAGCCCATCGGCGCCTTCGGCCAGGGCGAGGAACTGACCGAACAGGCCGTCGCCGCCTACGTCGCCAAGTACGCCACCAAAGCCGCCGAGACCACCGGCACCGTCGACCACCCCGTCGGCAACAAGGAAGCCCTCATCCTCCTCGACGTCCCCGACCACCCCCGGCTGCTGATGGAAGCCTGCATGGACCTCGACGCCGCCTACCCGGACCGCCGCCTGCGCGCCTGGGCCCACATGCTCGGCTTCCGCGGCCACTTCTCCACCAAATCCCGCGCCTACTCCACCACCCTCGGCGCCTTACGCCAGGTCCGCGCCGACTACCGCGCCGCCCAGCAACGCACCGCCCTCGGCCTGCCCGACCCCGACGAACACCCGGAGTCCACCCTCCTCGTCGTCGCCCACTGGGCCTACGCCGGCCACGGCGCCACACCTGGTGAGTCCTGGCTCGCCGCCAACATCCGCCGCGACCTTCAGCACAACCGCGAACACGCCCGCGAGCTGCGGGGCGAACTCAACGATCTGGAAGGGGAAAACACATGGCTGCCGTAGTCATCGAGCGGAAGTGGCACACCACCGCCGAGGTCGCCGAGATGCTCGGCTTCGGCCTGTCCAAGACGAAAATGCTCGTCCTCACCGGGGAGATCCGCTCCGTGAAGGTCGGCCGCAACCGCCGCATCCTCCCCGCGTGGGTGGACGAGTACGTCGAGCGCGTCGCCGCCGGCGCCGAAGGGTGGGCCGCATGAGCGGGAAGCGCGGGAACGGCGAGGGGTCCATCTACCCGTACAAGAACGGGTACGCGGCCTACGTCTGGGTGACCAAGCCGGATGGGAAGCGGGCCAGGAAGTACGCGTACGGCAAGACCCGGGACGAGGTCCACGAGAAGTGGCTCGCCCTCCACGCCGAGGCGAAGAAGGGGCCTGTGGCCACCCGGCACCGCACCCTCGCCGTGTTCCTCGCCTACTGGCTCGACTCGATCGTGAAGCCCAACCTGGCCCCTCTCTCGTACGTCTCATACGAGGGGTACGTCCGGCTGTACATCGCCCCGCACCTCGGTACGAAGCGGCTCGACAAGCTGACCGTGCGCGACGTGCGGGAGTGGCTGACCAAGCTCGCGGGCATCTGCCAGTGCTGCGCGCAGGGGAAGGACGCCAAGCGGGAGCCGGGCCGTCGGAAGTGCTGCGCCGTCGGGGAGTGCTGTGAGTCGTACCCGTCCCGTCGGGTCGTCCAGGGCGCCCGTGACGCCCTCCGGGCAGCGCTCACGCACGCCGTGACCGAGGAGGAGATCGGGAAGAACGTCGCCTCCCTCGTGAAGGTCCCCAAGCCGCGCCGGCGCCGTATCAAGCCGTGGTCCGTCGCCGAGGCCGGTCAGTTCCTCGCGGACGCGGCCGACCGGGACGATCACCTCTTCGCGGCCTGGATGCTCGTGCTGTGCCTCGGGCTCCGCCGTGGTGAGGTCCTGGGCCTGACTTGGGAGTCGGTCGACTTCGAGACCGGAGAGATCTACGTGGACCACCAGATCCAGCGGGCCGGACGCCAGCTCCTCCACCGGGAGACCAAGACCGAGGAGTCGGACGACTTCTTGCCGCTGCCCGCTGTTTGTCTCAAGGCGCTTCGGATGCGGCGCGCTCAGCAGCTCGGGGACCGGAAGGCGGCCGGCGAACTGTGGCAGGACGGCCGCGGGCTCGTCTTCACGACCAAGTACGGCACCCCGATCGAGCCGGGGAACCTGACCCGGATGTTCGCCCTGCGGGCCCGTCGCGCCGGCCTCCGGGTGATCCCGCTCCGGAACACCCGGCACACGTGCAGCTCGCTCCTGGTCGCCCTCAAGGTCCACCCCAAGGTGGCGCAGCGGATCCTTCGACACTCGCAGATCGCCATGACGATGGAGGTCTACGCCGAGGCGAGCGAGGAAGAGGTGCGTACCGCGATCGGCAAGCTGTCCGACGTGATGGGCGGGACCGCCATCGGCTGAGCGCGTTTGGCACGGTTGCTGTACTTCGCTGCTGTACAGCCCGACAACGCAAGAGGCCCGGACTCTCGTCCGGGCCTCTCACCTGTGTGCACTCGGCAGGATTCGAACCTGCAACCTTCTGATCCGTAGTCAGATGCTCTATCCGTTAAGCTACGAGTGCTTGTTCTTTTGTTTTCGTCCTCCGCTCCCCGGTCTTTCGACCCGCTCGCGGCGACAGGAAGAACATTACATGACTGCCGCCGTCATGTGAAATCCATTGGCCACACCCCTTGTGACCTGCGAAAACGTCGGACGGGGGAGCCGGGGCAGGTGCCGGGGGCCGACGTCGGGCGGACCGGGGCGGGCGAAAAAAGTGCGGGGTGCGGCCGAGAAGGAGGCCGGGAACGGGTGAAGCCCCGGCCTGGTGGGGCCGGGGCTTCGGTGGGGCGGAGGCGGAGGGATTTGAACCCTCGATGGGCTTTAAGACCCAAACCGCATTAGCAGTGCGGCGCCATAGACCGGACTAGGCGACGCCTCCATGCATCACACGCGCAGGCGCGAGTGGTGCGTGCAGATGATGACACAGGCGAGCCGGGTGTCACCAATCGCTTTCACCGTACTAGCCCTCCGGGGTCGAGGGCAAAGCCCCCCACGGCTCCTCGCGCGCCCCGCCCGGAGCGGCCCGCGGCCCCACCCGGCGCACCCCGCTTGCGCAACGGACCGGCTCCGGGAGCGTTAAAGGGGCGGGCGTGCCGTCCCCGTGGTCGTCCGCCCCGCTCTCGTCCGCGTTCCCGGCCCATGGAGGTCCGTATGCTGCGCCGCCTCGTCCTCGCGTCCCTCGCCACCACCGCCGTCGGCACCGCCGGGCTCGGCCCCCTGCCGCCCCTCCCCCTCCTCTCACAGCCCGACGCGCTCACCGTGTCGGTCAGCAAGAGCGGGCACATGGACGGCACCTACGAGCTGACCTGCGACGACCGGCCCGGCGGGACCCACCCGAGGGCCACGGACGCCTGCACGCGGCTCGACGGGTTCGCGAAGTCCGGCGAGGACCCGTTCGCGCCCGTGTCCGAGGACGCCCTCTGCACCCAGATGTACGGCGGGGAGGCCGTCGCCCATGTGACGGGGACCTGGCTGGGCCGTGAGATCGACGCCCGCTTCTCCCGCGCCAACGGCTGCGAGATCAACCGCTGGGAGAACCTGAAGCCGGTGCTCCCCGGCGTCCCGGGGTGAGGGTCCGGTGACGGCCCGGTGACGACCTCCGGGCTCTCGTGAAGAGGTGAAGATCCGGTGACGCTCCGGCCGGGGGACCGGCCCCCGCGCGCCGTTAGACTCCCCTCAGTGACAGGCTGCGGCCCGAGGGGCAAGATGGGGCCCGCCGACCGGTAGGCAAGTGCAAGAGGCAAGTGCAGTGGGTCAGGGAGGAAGCGTCTCGTGAGCAGCAGGCCATCCCGAGGCGCTGCTCGCCTCGCAGCCATACTCGACGCCCTCCCCGACGGCCTCGTGCTGGTCAACGCCAACGGCACGGTCGTCAACGCCAACACCATCGCCCTCGGCATGTTCGAGGCGCCCGGCACCGCGCTCGTCGGCCGCGGTCTCCTCGACCTGCTGCCCGCCTTCGACTCCCGGCTCATCCCCGGCTCGATGCGCCGCCCCGACGACGCCGACGAACGCGGCCGCACCAAGCCGACCCGGATGATGGCGCGCCGCACGGACGGCGCCGAGTTCCCCGTCGAGGTGACCAGCGCCAACCTGGAGGACGGCCGCGAGGCGTACGACTCGTACAGCGGCTACACCGGCGACGAGCTGCTCATGCTGGTCGTCCGGGACCTCACCGGCACCCTGGACACCGAGGCCGAACTCGCGCGCTCGCAGCGGCAGACCGAGATGATCCTGCGCGCCGCCGCCGAGGGCGTCGTCGGCACGGACACCGAGGGCCGGGTCGTCCTCGTGAACCCCGCCTTCGCGCAGATCCTCGGCTACCGCGCCGGCGAGCTCGGCGGCGCCGAGCTGCACCCCCTGATCCTGAGCAAGCGGCCGGACGGCGAGCCCTTCCCGTACGAGGAGTCGCCGCTCGCCGACACGCTCAAGTCCGGGCGCAAGCACCGCGTCCGCGGCCAGGTGCTGTGGGCCAAGAACGGCGACCGGGTGCCGGTCGACCTGACGACCGCGCCGGTACGGGACGGGGACCAGCTCGTCGGCGCGGTGATGACCTTCACCGACCGCAGGCCGTACGAGCAGCTCGTCGAGAAGCACGCCGCCGAACTCGCCGACCGCGCCGAGCGGCACGCGGCGGAGCGCGAGGAGCAGGCGGAGAAGTACGCGGCGCTGGCCGCCCGGCACGAGCAGCTGACGGCCGTCCTCGACGAGTCGCTGCGCGGCCCCCTGCAGGAGCTGCGCGCCCAGCTCGGCGCGCTCGCCGCGGACGACGCCGGGCAGCTGTGGCCCGAGGCCAACCAGGTGCTGCACCATCTCGCCGCCGGGTACGCCCGGATGACGACCCTCGTCGACAACGTCCTCGGCTACCAGCGGCTCGACGCGGGCGCGGAGAAGCTCGACAAGCGGGTCGCGCTCCTCGACGCGGTGGTGACCGCGGGCATCGACGGGGCCGTCGAGCTGATCGGCCCGGGCCGGGCCCAGTTCGCCGTGCACGCCCCGCCGATCGAGGCCGAGGTGGACGCGGCCCGCCTCACGACCGCCCTCGCGCACCTCGTCGCGGAGGTCGCCGGGGTCGACGCCACCGGCAGGGCCCGGGCCACCGCCCCGGGCGCCCCGCCGTCGGACTCGACGATCGTCGTCGCGGCCGCACAGCGCGGGGACGTCGTACGGATCGAGGTGCGCGGGCCGTACGCGGGCGGCGACCCGGTCCACGGGCCCGTCGTGCGCGGGATCGTGGCGGCGCACGGCGGTGTCGTGCAGACCCACGAGGTGCCCGGGACGAGCGGCGGCGCGTACGTCCTGGAGGTGCCGATCGGCGCCGGCCGGGGCACGGTGCCGTCGTCGGAACCGAAGCCCCAGCCCAACCTGCCGGGGACCCCGGCGCTGCCCGCGCAGGCGGGCCCGGCATCGCCCGAGACGCTCGGGGGCGCGGCCGGGGCGGCCACGGGCGGCGCGGCCGAGGGCAGCGGGCGGCGGCGGGCGCGGCGTTCCTCCACGGACGCGTTCCTGGAGAGCGCGGTCGCGCCCGAGGGCGCCGAGGGCTCCGGCGGCGGACGACGCCGTGCCCGTACGACGGAGGCTCACGGCCCCGGAACCGGGCACGGCCCCGTACCCGCGTCCGGAACCGGGCACGGTCCGGCGTCCGGCGCGGCGGAGCTGATCCCCGCACAGCAGAAGACCGGCTCCGAGCCCGTCACCGCGCACGGGTCCGTCACCGGGGCCACCGCGCACGGTGCCGCGCACGGGGCCGTCGAGCCGACCGGGCGGCGCCGTGGGCGGCCCGCCGAGGGCTCCGTGGTGACCGCGGCCGAGGGCGCCCAGGGACGGGCCGCGCTCGGTGCCGCCGTGCCGCCGCAGGGGGTCGTCGCCGACCCGGCGGGGGCCCCCTCCCCGGCCGTCGCCGCCCTGCCCGCGACCGCCTCCGGCGAGGAAGGCCGGCCGACCGGGCGGCGCCGCAGGGCGCTGGCCGCCGCCCAGGAGCGGGCGGCAGCCGCCGAGGCCGGGCCCCGCACACCGTTCGCGCTGCCGCCGGCCGAGGCCGACCGGACGCCGGACGCCGCCGACGAGCCGCGGCACGAGACGGCCCGCAGCCTGCCGGGCGCCGACCACACGCCGCCGCAGCCCCACCCGCTTCCCGTGCCCGCGCCGCCCGCGCCCGGGCAGCCGCTGCCGCAGCCCCTGCCGCAGCAGGCCGCCGGCGCCACGACGGCCGCCAACGGCACCGGGACGGGCGCCGGGACCGCGTCCGGGGCCGCGAACGGCACCGGAACCGGGACCGGCACCGGTTCCGTACCGCTGCCGCCCGAGCTGCCCATGCCGAAGGACTCGACCCAGGGGCGGGCCTTCAGCGTGCGGACCCTCGGTCAGGGCGTCCCCTTCGTGCCGCCGGGCGCCACCGGCCCCGCACCCGCACCCTCACCCGCGCCTGCTCCCGCTCCCTCCAACGGCTCCGGGCGGCGGCGCAAGCTCGCCACCCCGCCGGAGGTCGACCCGCCGGTCCCGGCCACCCCGCCCACGACCGCCCCCGCACCGGCCGCACCTCCCGCGGCGACCGAGACCGAGCAGGCCGTACCGCAGCTCGGGCTCGTGTCCGCGCCCGCGCCCTCCGAGGGCCGGGGCCGTGCCTACGCCATAGGGGCCCCGGCCGCGGGCTCCGCCGAGGGGCCCGAGCCGCTCGACGGCCCCGGCGGCGCGGTCGAGGTCGCCAACCGGCCCGCCCCGCTGCCCGTCGACGACGAACTGCCGCCGGAGCCGCTCGACAACCCGCGCCGGCTGCTCGTCTGGCCTGCGCCGGACGTGGCCACCCAGCAGGCGCTGAGCGACCGCGGCTACCGGCCCGTGATCGTGCACTCCCGCGAGGAGGTCGACGCGCAGATCGCCGCCTTCCCGGCCGCGCTCTTCGTCGACCCGCTGACCGGGCCCATCACCCGTACCGCGCTCCAGTCGCTGCGCCAGGCCGCCGTCGCCGCCGAGGTGCCCGTGCTGCTCGCGGCCGGGCTCGGCCAGGCGACCCGGGAGGCCGCGTACGGCGCCGATCCCGCCGTACTCCTCAAGGCGCTGGCGCCCCGCGACAGCGAGCAGCATCCGTCCCGGGTGCTGGTGATCGAGGAGCACGACGACATCGCGCAGGCGCTCGCCGCCACCCTGGAGCGGCGCGGGATGCAGGTGGTGCGGGCGGCCACGGACACCGAGGCCGTCACCCTGGCGACGGAGATCCGGCCGAACCTGGTGGTCATGGACCTCATGCAGGTGCGCCGCCGCCGGGCCGGGATCATCGACTGGCTCCGGGCGAACGGCCAGCTCAACCGCACCCCGCTCGTCGTGTACACCTCCGCCGACCTCGACGAGGACGAGCTGCCGAAGCTCTCCTCCGGCGAGAACGTCCTCTTCCTGGCCGAGCGGTCGACCAGCGCGGAGGTCCAGGCCCGGATCGTCGACCTGCTCGCGAAGATCGGCACGAACTAGGGGGGTGTCTCGCCGATCATGCCGGGCTCGCGGCGGCTGGCACGCACGCTCCCTGATCCGGCCTGATCGACAAGACACCCCCTAGGCACCGCGGCCGCACGTGCACACGGAGAAGGGGAGGGCGGGCGCCCTCCCCTTCTCTCTGTTTCAGAGCTGGGTCACGTCCAGCCCGCCCTCCGCGTACTGCCGGCGGATCACCTTCTTGTCGAACTTGCCGACGCTGGTCTTCGGCACCGCCGGCACGATCGCCCAGCGCTCGGGCAGCTGCCACTTGGCGATGCCGCCCTCGTCGGCGAGGAAGGCCCTCAGCGTCTCGTAGTCGGCCGTCGCGCCCTCCTTGAGGACGACGGTCGCGAGCGGGCGCTCGCCCCACTTCTCGTCCGGTACGGCGACGACCGCCGCCTCCGCGACCTCCGGGTGCGCCATGATCGCGTTCTCCAGGTCGACACTGGAGATCCACTCGCCACCGGACTTGATGACGTCCTTGGCGCGGTCGGTGAGGGTCAGGTAGCCGTCGGGGCTGATCACGCCGACGTCGCCGGTCTTGAGCCAGCCGTCCTCGCTGAACTTGTCGTCGGGGCGCAGCGGTTCGCCGTCGACGCCGCCGAAGTACGAGCCGGCGATCCAGGTGCCGCGGACCTCCAGCTCACCGGCCGACGCGCCGTCCCAGGGCAGGTGCTCGCCGCCGGGGCCGACGAGCCGGGCCTCGACGCCGGCGGGGAAGCGGCCCTGCGTGACGCGGTACGGCCACTCCTCCTCGGGGCCGAGCCCGGCCGGCGGGTGGGCCATCGTGCCCAGGGGGGAGGTCTCGGTCATGCCCCAGGCGTGGCAGAGGCGGACGCCGAGGCGGTCGTACGCCTCCATGAGGGAGGGCGGGCAGGCCGCGCCGCCGATGGTGACCTGCTTCATGGAGGAGAGGTCGCGGGGGCGGGCGGTGACCTCGGCGAGCAGGCCCTGCCAGATGGTGGGGACGGCGGCGGCGTGGCTCGGCTTCTCGCGCTCGATCATCTCGGCGAGCGGCGCCGGCTGGAGGAAACGGTCCGGCATGAGCATGTTGATGCCGGTCATGTACGTGGCGTGGGGCAGGCCCCAGGCGTTGACGTGGAACTGCGGGACGACGACCAGGGTCGTGTCCTTGTCGGTGAGGCTCATCGACTCGGCCATGTTCACCTGCATGGAGTGCAGGTAGATCGACCGGTGGGAGTAGACGACGCCCTTCGGGTCGCCGGTGGTGCCGGAGGTGTAGCACATGGCGGCGGCCGTGCGCTCGTCGAGCTCCGGCCAGTCGTACGTGGTCGGGCGGCCGGCGATCAGCTCCTCGTACTCGTGCACGCGCGGCGCCGCGCCGTCCAGGAGGGAGCGGTCGCCGGGCCCCGCGGCCTCGACGTGGTCCACCGGCGGGGGGTTGGGGGGGAGCGGGGGTGAGGGAGAGGGTGGGAGGGGAAGAGTGTGTTTTGGGGGGTGTTTTTATAGGGGGGGGGGGGATCATTTAAAAGAGGG
>NZ_JBSFSA010000033.1:0-80344 GCF_053589515.1 Streptomyces sp. NPDC003327
TCCCCCAGGCGTCCGCGTCGAGCGCGGCGAGGCGGTCGGCGCGGGTGCGGGGCGGGGGCGCGGCCAGGTCGCCGGGGACGGTGAGGGCGGCGGCGCGCCGGGGCTATCCCGGGGGGTGGCGCGTCCGGGTCGCCGTGCGGCGCCCCGGGGCCCGGCGGGGTCAGGGCGGGAGCGCCGAGGAGAGCCTCGGACCGGGCGTCCCAGGCACCGGGGCTCGTGGGGGCGGCGGGGCCGCGCATCGGGGTGCCTCCTTCAGGCATCGGGGGCTCCTGAGCCCGCGGTCACGGTGTTCGCCGCCCAGCTGCCGGGGACGTGGGCCTCGGCCGGGTGGCCGAAGGGCACGTCGGTTCCGGCGCGGTGGCGCACGGGCGCGTGGGAGAGGAGTTCGAGGTAGATGCCGCGGAAGGCGGCGAGGTTCTGGTCGACGGTGAAGAGTTCGAGGGCGCGGGCGCGGGCCGCCGCGCCCAGGCGGTGGCGGCGCGGCGGGTCACGGAGCAGGGCCAGGCAGGCGTCGGCGAGGGCGCGCGGATTGCGCGGGGGGACGACGAGTCCGGTGCCGCCGATGACCTCGACGACGGCGCCGACGTCGGTGGAGACGGTGGCGCGGGCGCAGAACATGGCCTCGACGAGGCCGGTGGGGAAGCCCTCGACGACGCTGGAGAGGACGACGACCGCGCCGGAGGCGTAGACGTCCTCCAGGGTGGGCGCCTCGGGCCCGCCGAGCTCCTCGAAGGAGACGGGGTTCTCGCCGACGGCGTGAGCGCCGGGGGCCTCGTCGGGGAAGAGCTGGGCGGCGAGTTGTCGGCAGTGCAGGAGGTACGCGTCGGCGTCCGGCTCCCGGAGGGGTGCGGCGACGATCCGGAGCCGGGCGTCGGGCCGGCGGGAACGGATCTCGGCGAAGGCGTGGAGCAGGGCGACGAGGTCCTTGGCGGGTTCGACGCGGCCGACCCAGACCAGCGTGGTGGGGTCGCCGCTCTCCTCGTCCTCGCCGACCTCGGCGAAGCGCTCGGCGGGCATGCCCGGGTGGACGGTGCGGATGCGGGCCCGGTCGGCGCCGCACTTCTCCTGCCAGCGGCGGGTGTGGGCGTTGCCGGGGGTCAGGAGCGCGGCCTGGCGGTAGATCTCGGTGGTGAGGCGGCCGTGGAGTGCGGCGAGGAGGGTGCGCAGGGGGGCCGAGCGGTCGGCGCCGTCGGGTGCGAGGTAGTGGGCGCGGAGCTGGACGCCGTACTCGGTGACGAGCAGCGGGGTGCCGAAGAAGCGTTTGGCCACGAGGCCGGGGAGGGCCACGCCGCCTCCCGCCGCGGCGTGGCAGAGGTCGGCGGCGCCGAGGGCGTCCTCGCCGTACCAGTCGAGGGAGAGGGGCCGGAGGGTGCGCTCCAGTTGCTCGGCGAAGGCGAGGTGGTCGGGGAGGCCCGCCGCGGCGGCGCCCCGGCGTGCGCCCCGGGCGCGCCCGGCGGATTCGAGGAGGCGGACGGCGTCGTCGGAGCGGAGGGCGCCGGGGAGGCCGCCGCGGTCGTGGGCGAGGTCGGCGAGGGCGTGCAGCCCGGTGGCGAAGAGGTCCTGGCCCTCGTCGGCCTCGGTGCAGAGGCTTGCGGCGAGGACCGCGAAGGCCTCGGCGAAGCGGCGGCGGTCCCGACGGCCGTAGGAGCGGCGGAAGTGGCGGTCGGCGCCGAAGGCGGCCCGTTCGAGGAGGTTCGCGGTGGCGGGCGAGCCGGGCGGCGCGGCGCGTACGACCCGGGTGTTCGGCGGGAGGGGCGCCTGCGGGGCGGTGCCGAGGGAGTAGAGGTCGAACTGGTGGTGTCCGAGGCCGCGGACGAGGCGCTCGCACCAGCGTCCGGCGTCACCGGCGGCGTACGGCGCGCCACCCTCCGTGAGCAGTCCGATCCGCACGAGCACACCCCCGATCTCCCTCGTCGGCGCCCCCCGCTGGCCGGGTGGGGCGCGGCTGACCCGCAGCGGGAAGAACGTAAGCGGAGAAACCGGTGGCACGACGGACGGTTGTCCGTCGCACCACCGGAAGGGGTGAATGCGCGTGACTTTCGCGGACCGGTCGCGTTCTGTCGCGGTACGCACCCGCAACGTCACGGAGGGTCAGGCGACGGCCAGTTCCCGGCGGGCCCGCCCGCCGCGCCGGGCGGCAGCGGAATCGCGTCGCGAGAGCCCGAGGGGCGCATCAACTCCCGGGATAGACCCAGGGGTTGGGGCGGCACTTGATTCCGTCGATCTCCAGGGACTTCGTCTGCTGCTGCATCACGGGGGCGAGGGCGCCCGGCGTGCGGCAGGACACGTGACCGTGGCCGAGCCGGTGGCCCACCTCGTGGTTGATGAGCATCTGGCGGTAGGCGTACATGGCCTTCGGGCCGAACGTCTCCGCACCCTGGGCCCAGCGGAAGGCGTTGATCATCACGCGCTGCGTGGAGGCCGAGTCGCAGGAGACGTTGTCGACGGTCGTGTCGAGCCCGGACTTCGCGCACCAGGCGGCCGTGGTGCCGGGGCTGGCGAGGCTGATCACGAACTCGGGCTCCCCGGTGGAGATCCGCTCGAAGGTCATCGCACCCCGGCCGGCCCAACTCCGGGCGTCGTTCAGGGTCTTGTGGACGGCGTCGGCGAAGAGGCCGGGGTCGAGCCCGATCCCCTTCTCGACGTCGACGCGGTAGCGGACCAGGCGCCCCTTGCCGGGGGCCTTCTGCACGCCCGGCACGGCCTCGAACTCCCCGGAGCCCTTCAGCTCGGGGTCGATCGGGTACTGCCGGGTCATCAGCTGCTCGTACGTGGGCGCCGGCGGTCTCGTGAGGGGCGCCGAGGTCGGCGGCGCGGCCCGCTCGTCGGAGCGGGAGGCGGAGGTGTGGTCGGGGGCCCGGTCCGCGGGCGCCTCGACGGCCCGCGCGGTGACGGGCGTCCGGGCCCGGTCGGCGACCTGGCCGGCGACGACGACCGCGAGGACGGTGACCACCGCGGCTGCCGCGATTCCGGTCAGGGCGCGGTTGCGGCCCTTCCCGGCGCGCGGCGCCTCCGCCTCGACGGGCGGCTCCTCGCGCCGGGGACCGGGGATGAAGGGCGCCTCGGGTTCGGGCTCGGGGGCGGTACGCGGGCCGGTGCGGGGGCCGGTGCGCAGCCGGGGCGGCGGCGCACCGCCCTCGTCGTGCTGCGGATGCCCGCCCCGTACGGGGGCGCCGTGAGCGGGGGTCCCATGAGTGGGAGCCCCATGAGCCGGGGTCCCGAACGACGGGGTCCCGTGAGCGGGAGTCCCGTGCGCGGGCGTGCCCTGAGCCGGGGACCCGTACGCCGGGGTCCCGTAGCGGGGCGTGCCGTCCGCCGGGGTTCCGTACGCGGGTGTGCCGTGCGGCGGGGTGCCGAGGGGCGGGCCGCCGCCCGGGGTCTTCCTCCGTCGGCCCGTCCCGGTGCCCGTCTCCACGACGGGCGTCCGCCCGGTGTCCGAGGGCGAGGGCACGGGGCCCTTGCGGCTGTGTCGTCCCACGCCCCGGATCAGCTCCCGCCGTCTTCGGCGATCAGTTCCCGGGCGGCCTGTGCGACCGTCTCCGGGTACTCCATCATCGCCACGTGCCCCGCGTCCGGCAGGGTGAGGAGGCGCGAGCCGCGGAAGGCGACGGCCGCCTTCCGGGCCATCCGGTACGAGACGAGCCGGTCGCGCGCGCCGTACACGAGCAGCGTCGGGGCGAGCACCCGCTCCGCCTGCCGCCACAGTCCGTGCTGGCCGCCGAGCGTGTAGGCGTCGACGATGCCGCGCGAGGAGCGGGCCATGGCGTCCCAGAAGTGGGGAAGCTCCAGGCGGCGCTCCATCTCCTCGACGGCGTGCCGCAGGCCCTCGTCCGTGACCTGGCCGGGGTCCCCGTAACAGAGGGCGAGAACGCCGCGCACGCGCTGTTCGGCCGTCCAGTCCTTGGTGAGCTTCGAGAAGAGCGGGGCGATCCCCGGCAGGGCGAGCAGCGCGGTCGGCCAGGCGGTGCGCTGGGCGCGCAGCTCGGGCAGGGCCGGCGAGATCAGGGTGAGCGTGCGGACCAGGTCGGGCCGGACGGCGGCGACCCGGGTGGCGACGGCGCCGCCCAGCGAGTTGCCGAAGAGGTGGACGGGGCCGCGTCCTCCGGCGTCGAGGAGGCGGATCACGGCGCGGGCGTGGCCGGTGACCGAGTAGTTGGCGTCCTCGGGCGGCGGGGAGGCGCCGAAGCCGGGCAGGTCGACGGCCTCGCCGTCGACCACGTCCGCGAGCAGCGGCATCAGGGCCGACCAGTTCTGCGAGGAACCGCCGAGGCCGTGGACGTACAGGGCGGGGGGCAGCCCGGGTCGGGTGCCGGGCCGGGCGCGGACCGTGAGGGTGAGCCCGGGGAGCGTGACGGAGCGGAGCTCTTCGCCGTCGGCGACCCGTACGGCGCGGGTCCGCTGCGCCTGCGGTGCCGCGTCGGCGGTCCGGGTTTCCGGCAGCTCGGTCGAGGACATGGCCGCAATATTACGAGACGATCACGCGGCGGCGCGTGTGGGTGCGGTCACAGGTGCGTGTGCGGCGGGGCGCGTGTGCTCCTAGGCTCGAAGAGGAGGCCGTGGCAGCGGCCCCCCAAGCCCCGCGCCGGAAGGAGTCGCATGACGGTCGATCCGACCGAGCCGGACTCGTTCACCCAGGAAGAGGAAGCCGTGCTCGATCAGGAGATCCCCGAGGCGGACGCCGCGGAACAGCACACCGAGGTCCAGCCGCTGGAGGACGAGCCGCTCACCCACGTCGAGCAGGACGCGGCGAACGAGGCGGACGCCACGGAGCAGGCCCGGGTGGTCGCCCTCGACGAGGACGACTACCGCTGACCCGGGGTCGGCCTTGTTCGGTTTAATCTTGAATCGACTGTCGACCAGGGCGTCCGGTCCGTGAAATTCTGCGTTCGCACCGCGCACAGCCGGGTTACCCAAAAGTACGATGGCGGCGCGTCGCTACAGCGCGCATGGATCGAATTTTTGGAGGCCGCGTGAGCGCCATCGAGCAGACAGAGGCAGCACGCCCTCGGGGCACGCGCCTGCCGCGACGTGCCCGACGGAACCAGCTCCTCGGCGCGGCCCAGGAGGTCTTCGTCGCCCAGGGGTACCACTCCGCCGCGATGGACGACATCGCCGAGCGCGCGGGCGTCAGCAAGCCGGTCCTCTACCAGCACTTCCCCGGGAAGCTGGAGCTGTACCTGGCCCTGCTCGACCAGCACTGCGAGGCCCTCCTCCAGGCGGTGCGCACCGCTCTGGCCTCCACCACGGACAACAAGCTGCGCGTCGCGGCCACCATGGACGCCTACTTCGCGTACGTGGAGGACGAGGGCGGCGCCTTCCGGCTCGTCTTCGAGTCCGACCTGACCAACGAGCCGGCCGTCCGGGAGCGCGTGGACCGGGTCAGCCTCCAGTGCGCCGAGGCCATCTCGGACGTCATCGCCGAGGACACCGGCCTGTCCAAGGACGAGTCGATGCTGCTCGCCGTGGGCCTCGGCGGCGTCTCGCAGGTCGTCGCCCGCTACTGGCTGTCGAGCGAGTCGCCGATCCCCCGCGACAAGGCCGTCGGCCTGCTGACCTCGCTCGCCTGGCGCGGCATCGCCGGCTTCCCGCTGCACCCGGCGGACGGCCAGCTGAGCGCCGAGGGCCACTGAGCGACGCGGGCCGGCCGGCGGTCCTGGGCGGGCTGTTCGCTCCTGGCGTGCGGCGGCTGAGCCGTTCCCGTCCCCTCACCGGGCTAATGTGTGCAGCGTAGGGCGCGACTGATCGCGCAACGCTGACCGTTCGGAGGGACATAGCCGTGGAGGTCAAGATCGGCGTGCAGCACGCACCCCGGGAGATCGTTCTGGAGAGCGGGCAGTCCGCCGAGGAGGTCGAGCGCGCGGTGGCCGACGCGCTGGCCGGCAAGGCGCAGCTGCTCAGCCTTTCGGACGAGAAGGGCCGCAAGGTCCTGATCCCGGCCGAGAAGATCGCGTACGTGGAACTCGGCGAGCCCGCCGTGCGCCGGGTGGGCTTCGGCGCGCTCTGAGGACCCGATCCGTACGGAAAGGCCCGGTGGACTCCGTGTCCACCGGGCCTTCCGTCTCATCCCGCGCGTCCCGCGACGGCGTGTCCGGGCTGTCCGCCGCCGTCCCCTCTGTCCCCCGTGTCCTCCGTATGCCGCGTTCGACCACGTCAGGGGGTACGGGAGGATTGCCCTCCGGAAGCGACGGGTAGGACTGCCGGTGACCGCACCACCCGCCCCGCACCACACGCGAGGTGATCCACCGTGTTCCTGGAAGCCCTCGGTTCCGCGTTGCTCGGCCTCGCCCTGGCCTGGGCGGCCTCGCACCGCCTGCCCGACCGCCTCCCCGTCCGGGGGACCGTCCTCGTCGCGGGCGCGCTCGGCGGGGTCTTCGGCGCCCTGGTGACCCACGGGGCCCTGGGGCCCGGTCACTTCGTCGCCACCGTCGTCGGTGGCGTCGCCGTCGCCGCGGTGCTGCTCTCGCTGCTGGTCCGCCCCGCCTCGCGCCGCCGACTGCGCCGATCAGCCGCGGCGTGACCCGCGCCCCCACCCCTCCCGTACGACCGGCAACCCGGCCCGCCCCGAGAGACCCGGAAGAAACGACTCAGGCGGCGAGGCCCAGGGCGGCCATCCGCTTGGTGTGCGCCTCGGTGATGCGGGAGAACATCCGGCCGACCTCCGCGAGGTCGAAGCCGTCCGCCACCCCGCCGACCAGCATCGTCGACAGCGCGTCGCGCTCGGCGACCACGCGCTGGGCCTGCGAGAGCGCCTCGCCCATCAGCCGGCGCGCCCAGAGCGCGAGCCGGCCGCCGACGCGCGGGTCGGCGTCGATCGCCGCGCGGACCTTCTCCACGGCGAAGTTGCCGTGGCCGGTGTCGTCGAGCACGGACAGCACCAGCGCGCGGGTGTCGGAGTCCAGCCGGACCGCGACCTCCCGGTAGAAGTCGCTGGCGATCGAGTCGCCGACGTAGGCCTTGACCAGGCCCTCCAGCCAGTCCGACGGAGCGGTCTGGCGGTGGAAGTCGTCGAGCGCCCTGGCGAAGGGCTCCATCGCGGTGGTGGGCTCGGCGTCGACGGCGGCGAGCCGGTCGCGGAGCTGCTCGAAGTGGTGGAACTCGGCGGAGGCCATCTTCGCCAGCTCCGCCTTGTCCGCGAGGGTCGGCGCCAGCTTGGCGTCCTCGGCGAGCCGCTCGAAGGCCGCCAGCTCTCCGTAGGCGAGGGCGCCGAGGAGGTCGATCACGGCGGCGCGGTACTGCGGCTCGGCGGATGCCGTGGCCCAGTCCTTGGCGGCGATCCCGGTGGGTGTGGCGTTGTCAGGCGTCTCCATGCAGCGCACAATAGCCCGCCCGGGGGCTGCCCGAAGGTCCTGGTCAGTCACTGTGACCGTGCCCTCATCCCGTTTTCTCCCAACACACATGCGCGAATCCGGGGTACAGTGATAAAGCGCCTGCTGAGTATGCGGACATGCTTTCGCACGTTCGGACGTACACGGTGGGCCGACTCATGAATGAGGATGCCCGGTCGGTGGCCCGATCGGCTCCGGCCCGACAGCCCTTCCGGCGGACCCGCGGAAGGGTCACCCTCAGCGGTACGACGCTCGAGCGACGGCAGTGGTCCCGTGCCACCCGGCGGAGATCTTCCGGATCCCCTCCGAAGTGTCCCGGCACGGTACGACCCCCTTCGTTCGCCTCACGCCGCGTCTCACAGAAGAGGCAGCACCCTGACTACGACTTTCCGAGAGCTCGGAATCCTTCCCGAGACGGCCGAGGCCCTTGAGGCCGTCGGCATCGTCAACCCCTTCCCCATCCAGGAGATGACCCTTCCGGTCGCCCTCACCGGCACCGACGTCATCGGCCAGGCCAAGACCGGCACGGGCAAGACCCTCGGTTTCGGCCTCCCCATCCTGGAGCGCGTCACCGTCCCCCTGGACGTCGAGGCCGGGCGCGCCAAGCCCGAGCAGCTGACCGACGCCCCGCAGGCCCTGATCGTCGTTCCCACCCGCGAGCTGTGCCAGCAGGTCACCAACGACCTGCTGACCGCCGGCAAGGTCCGCAACGTCCGCGTGCTCGCCATCTACGGCGGCCGGGCGTACGAGCCGCAGGTCGAGGCGCTCCAGAAGGGCGTCGACGTCGTCGTCGGCACCCCGGGCCGCCTGCTCGACCTGGCGGGTCAGCGCAAGCTGGACCTGTCGCACATCAAGACCCTGGTCCTCGACGAGGCCGACGAGATGCTCGACCTGGGCTTCCTGCCCGACGTCGAGAAGATCATCAACATGCTTCCGGCGAAGCGCCAGACCATGCTGTTCTCGGCGACCATGCCGGGCGCGGTCATCGGCCTGGCCCGTCGCTACATGACGCAGCCGACGCACATCCGCGCGACCTCGCCCGACGGCGAGGGCGCGACCGTCGCCAACATCAAGCAGCACGTTTACCGCGCGCACTCGATGGACAAGCCGGAGATGGTCTCCCGGATCCTCCAGGCCAACGGCCGCGGACTCGCGATGATCTTCTGCCGTACGAAGCGCACGGCGGCCGACATCGCCGAGCAGCTGGAGCGGCGCGGCTTCGCCTCGGGCGCCGTCCACGGCGACCTCGGCCAGGGCGCCCGCGAGCAGGCGCTGCGCGCCTTCCGCAACGGCAAGGTCGACGTGCTCGTCGCCACCGACGTCGCCGCGCGCGGCATCGACGTCGAGGGCGTCACCCACGTCATCAACTACCAGACGCCCGAGGACGAGAAGACGTACCTGCACCGCATCGGCCGCACCGGCCGCGCGGGCGCCAGCGGTACGGCGATCACGCTGGTCGACTGGGACGACATCCCGCGCTGGCAGCTGATCAACAAGGCGCTGGAGCTGGACTTCAACGACCCGGTCGAGACGTACTCGACCTCCCCGCACCTCTACGCCGAGCTGGACATCCCCGAGGGCACCAAGGGCATCCTGCCCCGCGCCGAGCGGACCCGTGCCGGTCTGGCCGCGGAGGAGCTGGAGGACCTGGGCGAGCCCGGCGGTCGCCGTGGCCGCGGTGGCCGGGACGGTCGTGACGGTCGTGACGGCCGCGAGGCGAAGACCGAGGAGCGCCCGGCCCGTACGCGGACCCCGCGTCAGCGTCGCCGTACGCGCGGCGGCGGCACCGTCGAGGGCGTCGAGACGCCCGCGGCAGCGGTGACCGCCGCTCCCGCCGCCGAGGAGGCCGCGACCGCCGGTCCGCGCACCCCGCGCCGCCGTCGCCGTACCCGTACGGGCGGCGCCGGCATCCCGGCCGTGAACGCGCCCGCGACCGCGCAGGCCGTCGAGGCACCGGTCGTCGAGGCCCCGGCGCCCGTCGCCGCCGTGACCGAGGCCCCGAAGGCCGCGGAGCCGAAGGCTGTGAAGACCGCGGAGCCCAAGGCCGCGCCCCGCGCCCGGACGGCCCGCAAGGCCCCGGCCGAGCCGGTCGCCGCCGCGCCCGTCGCCGAGACCCCGGCCCCGCGCCGTCGCCGCGCCCGTGTGGTGCGCCCGGCCGAGGACACCGTCTCCTTCCAGACGGTCGAGACGGCCGCCGCCGCGCTGCGCGCCGAGGCCGTTGCGGCGCCCGCCCCCGTCGCCGAAGCCGCTCCGGTGGCCGAGGAGCCGAAGAAGGCGCCGCGTCGCCGGTCGGCCAAGAAGGCCGTCGCCGAGCCGGTCGCCGAGCAGCCGGTGGCCGAGGCGGCCGTCGTCACCGAGGCCCCCGTCGCCGAGGTGCCCGCACCCCGTCGCCGTACGACCAGGAAGGCCGTCGCCGAGCCGGTCGCCGAGGTCACCGAGGCCCCCGCGGCCGAGGAAGCCCCCAAGGCCCCGCGCCGCCGCACGACGAAGAAGGCCGTCGCCGAGCCGGTCGCCGAGGCCACCGAGGTCCCCGTCGCCGAGGAAGCCCCGAAGGCCCCCCGTCGGCGTACGACGAAGAAGGCCGTCGCCGAGCCGGTCGCCGAGGTCACCGAGGCCCCCGTCGCCGAGGAAGCCCCGAAGGCCCCGCGCCGCCGGGCGACCAAGAAGGCCGTCGCCGCCGAGGCGCCCGACGCTTCCGAGCCGAAGACGGCGACCCGTCGTCGTACGACGAAGAAGGCGGCCGCCGCCGAGGTGACCGAGGCCCCCGCGGCCGAGGAGGCCCCGAAGGCCCCGCGCCGCCGGACCACGAAGAAGGCGGCCGCGGCCCAGCCCGAGAGCTGACCTTCCAGGCGCTCGACGTGCGGCCCGGCCCCGGGATTCCCGGGGCCGGGCCGCACGGTCGTTTCCCGGCCGCCGTCCCCGGGCCCCGCTCCCCCGCCACCGCTACAGTCCAGATATGAGCAAGCCCCGTTCCCTCGCGCTGCCGCCCCGCACCCGTGCCCGCCGGCTCGTCACCGCGCGCGGCGACTTCGCCGTGCTCGACACGGCTCCGGCGGCCGAGCGGCGCGGGACGGTCCTGCTGCTGCCGGGGTACACCGGCAGCAAGGAGGACTTCCTCGGGCTCCTCGGGCCGCTGAGCGAGGCCGGCTACCGCGCGGTCGCCGTGGACGGCCGCGGCCAGCACGAGACGCCCGGGCCCCGGGGCCGGGCCGCCTACCGGCGCAAGGCCCTCGCACTCGACGCGGTGGCCCAGGCCGCCGCGCTCGGCGACGGGCCGGTCCATCTGCTCGGCCACTCCTTCGGCGGCCTGGTCGCCCGCGCCGCGGCGGTCCTCGCGCCCGGCGCGTTCCGGTCGCTGACGCTGCTCTCCTCGGGCCCCGGCCGGGTCGCGCCCCCGCAGCGGACGCGGGTACGGGCGCTGCGCGCCGCCCTCGCGCTGCTGCCGAAGGAGCGGGTGTGGCGGGCGGTGCGCCGGCTGGACAGCCGGGGCGAGGAGCCGGGCGCGCCCGAGGGCCCGGAGATCGCGGGCTTCCTGCGGCAGCGCTGGATGCGGACGCGGATCGCCCAGCTCACGGGGGCGGGGCGGCTGCTCCTGAGCGCGCCGGACGGCACCGCCGAACTGCGGACGCTGGCCCCCCGGCTGCCGCTGCACCTCGCGTACGGCTCCGACGAGACGGTCTGGCCGACGGCGGAGCTGGCGGCCGCGGCGGAGGCCACGGGCGCGCACCACACGGTGCTGGTGGGCGCCGGCCACTCCCCCAACGTGTCGCACCCGGAGGAGCTGGCCGCGCGGCTCGCCGCCTTCTGGGCGCGGGTCGACGCGCCCGCTCCCGTCGGCACCGCGCTCTGAGCCGCTGCCCCCGGTAGAACGACGGTCCGGGAGAACGGTCCGTCCGGGAGAACGTCAGTACTGCGCCCTGAGGTGCTGCCAGAAGCCGTCCCGCAGAGAGCGCCGCAGGGCGGCGTGGCCGCGCAGGGAGCGGCTGAGGAGCCGCTCCGCCTCCACGAGGAGGTCCTGGTCGACGGGGCCCGGCAGGTAGGGGGCGCCGGGCAGGAGCTCGGCGAGCTGGTCGCGGCCGCGTTCGCCGAGCCAGGTGGCGGCGATCTGCGCACCCACGAACCGGACCTCCTCGCGTGAGGGCGGCGGCTCGCTCTCGTTCTCGTACGTGGTGACGGGGCGGCGCGTGACGTACGGCCGGCAGAAGTCGAGGTCGAAGGTGCGCTGGCTGTCGACCTCCCAGAGCAGCGCCTCGGCCTGGTTGCGGCCCTCGGCGGCCTCGATGCCCCAGAGGTGGACGCGGGCGCCGTAGCCCTGGGCGGCCTCGACGGCCGAGACGAGGTCCTCGTCGCCGCCGACGAGGGCGGCGTCGCTGATGGCGCGGTGGCGGGCGAGGGACTCCAGGTCGGTCCTGATGAGGGAGTCGACGCCCTTCTGCTGGTTGTTGGCGTTGAGGTTCCCGAGGCGGACCTTCACGTCGGGCAGTTCGGCGATGGCCTGCTGCTCCGGGGTGTGGATGCGGCGGCGGGCACCGTCGTACCAGTAGACGCGGAGCAGCCGGCTGTCGGCGAAGATCGTCCGGGCCTTGTCGATGAAGGCGTCGATGAGCCCCTCGGCGTCGAGGTCGAAGGAGCGGCGGTCCTCGGTTCCCGTCACCAGCAACCCGGCCGCAGCATGGACGTAACCTGCGTCGACGAAGATGGCGTGGGTGGAAGGGGTCTTGGCGACCTCGGCCAGCATCCGCTGGAGGAGCTCGTTGGTGCGCTCCAGGCGGGCGTCGAGCTCGCGGAGGCGGGCGGTGGTCGGGTCGGGCACCTGGGTGGTCTCTGCGTCGTTCATACGCGGCTCATTGTCCGCCGCGCCGGGTGCTGTCGCCACACCCGTCGGGGTGCGGTCCTCACACCCGCCGTGCCCGGTCGGTAACCGGCCCCTTACCCGCCAGTATTTAGACAGCCGAAAATTTTCTTTAGCGTACGGAATGTTTGCAGACGCCATACCGTTGTACCCGTACGTACCGCAGTTCTCCACCAGGAGGAACACCTCAGACGAAGGGAGAAGCCCATGCGCTTCGAAATCCTGCGACTCGACGACATCGACGGCACGCCCGTCGACCGGACCGTCGTGGACGCCGCCTCCGTCAACCGGATCGTGCAGCAGGCCGCCTCGATCGGCCAGCGCATCTGGATCCGCCCCGCAGAGACCTCGGCCTCGTAACGGTCACGGTCCACCAGACACACCGCGCCCCCGCGTGGACTCCGCTCTCGCGGAATCCGCACGGGGGCGCAGTGGCGTGGTGGCCCGGGCCGGATCAAACTGCCCGGGTCCGATCGGGCTGCCCGGGCCCGCTCAGGCTCCCTGGATGACCTGGGTGACGCCGTTGATGATCTGCTGGACGGCGATGGCCGACAGCATCATGCCCGCGAGCCGCGTCACGAGCACGACGCCGCCGTCCTTGATGACGCGGATGATCACGAGCGAGTAGCGCATGGTCAGCCAGAGCACGACGTGCATGGCGACGATCGCGGCCCAGACGGAGACCTGCGCGGCGGCGCCGTCGGCGTTCTGCACGGCCAGGATCACGGACACGATGGCGCCGGGCCCGGCGAGCAGCGGCATGCCGAGCGGCACGAGCGCGACGTTGACGTCCTTCGTCTGCTTGGGCTCGTCGGTCTTGCCGGTGAGCAGGTCGAGCGCGATCAGCAGGAGGAGCAGGCCGCCCGCGATCATCAGGGCGGGCACGGAGACGTGCAGGTAGTCGAGGATCTGCTGCCCGAGGATGCCGAAGACGGTGATGACGCCGAAGGCGACGGCGACGGCCTGCCAGGCCATCCGGCGCTGCACCTTGGTCGCGCGGCCGGAGGTGAGGGCGAGGAAGATCGGGGTGATCCCGGGGGGATCCATGATGACGAAGAGGGTCAGGAACAGCGAGCCGAAGACGGCGACGTCGAACACGGTGGGGTGCCTTGCGGGGTGTAGGTCGAGCAGGGGGTGGGGGCCTGCGAGCCGCCGCCGGAACGCGGGATTCCGGCAGCGGGGCAGCGGAAGCGCACCACCGCGGTACGGCACGGGGCCGTACGGAGCGGTGCGCGGACGTACGCGGGGTGGGCGCCCCTCGGGCCCGGCCGACGGCGGCGGTGCGCCGGCCGCGGCGGCGGGGACGGGGTCGGCCGCCGGAGCGAACCGTCCGGCCGCGCCCCTCGGGAACACCAGGGAGGTCCGTCAGGACGGGCGGGTCCGGGCCGTCACGTCCCGGGCCGTCAGGACCGCGGAGCGGAAAGGGGGCCGGGAGCCGGGGTCAGGAGGTTCCCCCGGCGCCCGGCACCGGGAAGGCGCCGGCGGCGCGGCGGGTGATCTCGCCGTAGATCTCGGGGTCCGTCGTGTACTCGCCGAGGCGACAGGTCTTGCGGCTGCCGTGGTAGTCGCTGGAGCCGGTGACGAGCAGCCCCAGCTCCTTCGCGAGCCCGCGCAGCCGCGCCCGCGTCGCCTCGTCGTGGTCCATGTGGTCGACCTCGATGCCGTCGAGGCCCGCCTCCGCCAGGAGGGCTATCGCGGACTCCGGCACGACCTCGCCGCGCTTGACGGCGAGCGGGTGCGCGAAGACGGTGACGCCACCGGCGGCCTTGACCAGCCGGATCGCCTCGACCGGGTCGAGCTCGTGCTTCCCGACGTACGCCCGGCCGCCGTCGGCGAGCCACTCGGGCGTGAAGGCCCCGGACACGTCCGGCACGACCCCCAGTTCGACGAGCGCCTCGGCCACGTGCGGGCGGCCCACGGAGCCGTCCCCGGCGATCCGGGCGACCTGCTCCCAGGTCACCGGGACGCCGAGCAGCCGGAGCTTGTCGACCATGGCGCGGGCGCGTGGCACGCGGTCGTCGCGGACGAGTTCGCGCTCGGCGAGGAGCGCGGGCTCCTCCGGGTCGAAGAGGTAGGCGAGCATGTGCAGGCCGACGCCGTCGAGGCGGCAGGACAGCTCGGCGCCGGTGACGAGGGTCAGCCCCTCCGGCAGGGCGGCGATGGCCTCCGCGTACCCGCGGGTCGTGTCGTGGTCCGTCAGCGCGACGACGTCGAGGCCGGCCGCGGTCGCGTTCCGCACGAGCTGCGCCGGGGTGTCCGTGCCGTCGGAGGCCGTGGAGTGGGTGTGCAGATCGATGCGCACGACGCGTTGCTCCAGGGGCTCGGCACGGAAGGGGGACGCTTCAGCATAGCGGGCGAATCGACCCCTTGTGTACGGAGCCGGGGCGCCCGGCGCCCGTTACGTAGGCCCGTTACGTACGCACCGACGCCACGAGCACCGCGGCGCCCTCGCGCCCGTCAGGCGAGCAGGCGCGGGGTGAGCGCGCCGCAGGGCAGCAGCTCGACCTCGGCGCCCGCCTCCCGCAGGTCCGTCAGGACCAGCTCGTCGTACATGAGCAGCCCCGACTGCTCGGGCCAGACGATCGCCCACAGCCAGAGGCCGCGCGCCTCGCCGGCGAAGACGGCGCGGTCGTGCGGGGCGCCGGCGACGTGCCAGAGCGGGGTGGGGCGGCCGGCGGCGAGGACCTTGGCCTGGGGCGGCTTGTCGATGGCCATGCCGGAGCCCGGGTCGAGGCCGTCGATGCCCGCGTACCGCGCGCCGAGTCCGACGCCCAGCTCCTCCGCGACGAGGAGCAGCTCGCCGATCCCGCCGAGTGGGCCGGGGCCGGAGCAGGCGACGGCGGTCGCGCGCCCGCCGCTGCGGTCGTCACCGGCGTACGCGACCCCGGTGAAGAGCCAGCCGACGGGCAGGGGCCACGGCATCCAGACCGGCACGTGGGAGCGGTGCACGACGACGCCGAGGCCTTCCACGCTGGGTGGGATGACGGGCTGGAGCGGGTGCACCGAGCCGTGCACGTCGCACTGCCAGGAGTCGGCGAAGAGACCGGGCGCCCTGACCCGGCCACCGCACTTCGGACAACTGGGTTCGCCCCTCATAGGGCTCAACGGTCCTACCCCCACAGCCCCGCGTCAAGGACGCCTGCGGAGCGATCACCCGTCCGGCCCGGCGCCTTCACCCGGTGCGACCGGGGCGGCTCAGTCGAGGTTCACGGACCTGCGCAGGGGATCGCGCAGGTCGGTCCCCCGGGCCAGCCAGCGCTCCTCCAGCGCCTGGGCGCCGTGCACGCGCTTCCAGGCGGCCTCGTTGGAGGTCATCGGCAGCAGGGGGAGGAAGCGGACCGGGTCCATCGGGGCGTCCAGTTCGAGGTCCTCGACCAGGCCGCCGGGAGCGGTCACGAGGACGGAGCTGAAGACGGCGCCCGGCCAGAGCGGCTCGCCGAGGTCGAGGGAGGCGCCGGGGGCGACGACCAGGCCCTCGACCTGCGGGGTGGCGGCGAGGACCGCGAGCGGGCGCAGCACCTTGTCGGTGTCGGCGCGTCCGGCGCGCACCGTGAGGACGAGTTCGGCGCGCGGGCCCTTGACGGGGTCGGCGAGGGCGGCTGTCGGGTCGGCCATGGGCTGGGCCGACATGCCGAGGGTGGCGTACCGCACGAGGTCGCCGTCGACGAAGCGCAGCACCTCGATCCGGTCCGTCCCCAGGAACGTCACCGCGGCCCGCGCGTCCGGTTCGCCGAGCGCCGTGCGCAGCCGGGCCTCGACCAGTGCAAGAACTTCTCCCATGCGGGGAGCATAGATCGCGTACGGAGCGGGCAAAATCAGGGATTGACCCTCTGTCGGCTGATAGTGTTGGCCACTGGTCGGGATTCCCGACTGCTCGTCACACGTCATCCCTCACCAGGGACCGGCCGGAGGAGGTGGGACTGCGATGGACCGAAGTCGGTCGGGCAGTACCAGCCGCTCTTCCGCCGCTCCGCACCCCCGCCCGGTGCGCTCTCCCCTCCGGTGACGTCCGGGTCCGGCACGGACCCGCCCCTCCCGGCATCTCGCACGACGGAAGAGCACTTTCGCCTTTGCCTGTCTGTAGCGAACGCCGTCACCGCGCTTCTCCGGTACCGCCCGCTTTGTGGACGACGTAGCTCCACGTCCTCATTCCGGGCTGTGCCACGCATCGCGCCGACGGCCTCTCCGTGAAGGAGCATGCCCATGTCGATGATCCGTGACCTGCGCGCGGCCGTCCGGCCGAGCCTGCGCCACTCCCTGCGCAAGACCCCGACCACGTACACCGCGTACGACCCCACCCGTGACCCCTCCGCCTCCAGCGCCGTCGTGGACTGTGCCGTCTACCGCGACGGGAGCCGGGTCGACGACAGCGCGTGCCTCACCCCGCGGGGCGCGATGCGCCAGGTACGGGAGAGCGGCGGCTTCGCGTGGATCGGTCTGCACGAGCCGACCGAGGCCGAATTCGCGGGTATCGCGGCCGAGTTCGGGCTGCACCCGCTCGCGGTGGAGGACGCCGTCCACGCCCACCAGCGGCCCAAGCTGGAGCGGTACGACGACACCCTCTTCACCGTCTTCAAGACGATCCACTACGTCGAGCACACCGAACTCACCGCCACCAGCGAGGTGGTGGAGACCGGTGAGGTCATGTGCTTCACCGGGCCCGACTTCGTCATCACCGTCCGGCACGGCGGGCAGGGCTCGCTGCGCAACCTCCGCCACCGCCTCCAGGGCGAGCCCGAGTTGCTCGCCAAGGGGCCCTCGGCCGTGCTGCACGCCATCGCCGACCACGTCGTCGACGGGTACATCGCGGTCGCGGACGCCGTCGAGCTGGACATCGACCAGCTGGAGATCGACGTCTTCTCGCCGGCCACCAAGGGCTCCACGCGGGGTACGGACACGGGCCGGATCTACCAGCTCAAGCGCGAGGTGCTGGAGTTCAAGCGGGCCGTGACGCCGCTGCTCCGGCCGATGCAGCTGCTCAGCGAGCGGCCCATGCGGCTCGTCGACCCGGACATCCAGAAGTACTTCCGGGACGTCGCCGACCACCTCGCCCGCGTTCAGGAGCAGGTCGTCGGCTTCGACGAGCTGCTCAACTCGATCCTCCAGGCCAACCTGGCGCAGGCGACGGTCGCGCAGAACGAGGACATGCGCAAGATCACCTCGTGGGCGGCGATCGTGGCCGTCCCGACGGCGGTCTGCGGCGTGTACGGCATGAACTTCGACCACATGCCGGAGCTGCACTGGAAGTACGGCTACCCGATGGTGCTGACCGGCATCATCGTCGTCTGCTTCACCATCCACCGCACGCTGAAGCGGAACGGCTGGCTGTAGGGGCGGGGCCGCGGAGGCCGGCCGCTAGGCTTCGGGCCATGACCGAAGAGCTGTTCCTCGTCGAGGAGGCCACCAAGAAGTCCGGCCTCGTCTGGGTCCGGGGCACCGGCCCCGCCCGGGCGCTGTGGCACGTCTGGCACGACGGCGCCGCGCACGTCGTCGGCGACGGCCCGGGCGAGCAGCCGCTGCCCGGTCTCGTCGACGGCGGTACGGCCGAGGTGACCGTCCGCAGCAAGGACAAGGGCGGACGGCTCGTCGCGTGGACGGCCGGGGTGCGCGAGGTCCCGCCCGGCACGGAGGAGTGGGACGCGGCCGTGGCCGAGCTGAAGGGCAAGCGGCTGAACGCGCCCGACGGCGAGGCGATGCCCGAGCGCTGGGCGCGCGAGTGCCGGGTGCTGCGCCTCGACCCCCGGTCCGCGACGACGGCGCTGCCGGACGGCTCGCTGGCCGCCGTACCGCTGCCGTCGGAGGCGACGACCCGCCGGCCGGTCCCGGCCGCCCTCCCGAAGCTGCTCTTCGGCAGGAAGCGGGCCGGGAAGGGCTGAGGCGCCCGGAACGGGGCGGGGCGGCGGACTCAGGTGCGGGGCAGCTGGCGGCCGTAGTCGAGGGTCTCGTCCTTCGACGGCTCGGCGAGCGGGAAGTCCTTGTTCCACTCGGAGAGCACCACGACGCCCGCGTCGCCGCCGCGCTTCAGCTGGAGCGGGTACGGAGAGCCCTCCAGGGCCACGTCGAGCGTGCCGCCCGCGCCGTCCGCGCCGCCCTTGACCTTGACCGTACGGATGCCGCCGATCTGGTCGCGGTCGCCCTTGACGGCCTCGCCGTGGAGGCTGATCAGCCCGTCGAGCAGCAGGTCCATGTCGGTGAAGCCGCGCAGCTGCTTGTACGAGGGGTCGTCCCGCGGCACCTTCACGTACATGTCGTCGAGCTTGTCGGCGGCCTCCGTGTCGGCCTCGGTGGGCTCGCCGCCGTTCTTGTCGTCGTGGCTCCAGAAGCCCGCGTCGGCCTTCATGTAGAGCGCGTCGCCGACCCGCAGCAGCTCGAAGGTGCTGTTCTTCGTCGTCACCGAGCCCGTCGCGCCGTCCTGCTTGAGCCGCATGTTGAGCTTGTAGGTGCCGCCCTTGCTGACGAGCGTGCCCGCGAGGCGCACGGCCCGCGCCGTGTCGGCGGCCGACTGCGCCTTCTGCTCGATCTCGGGCGCGGAGAGCTTACCGACGCCGTTCGTCCCCTCGTCCGGGTCGGCCCCGCAGGCGGTGAGCCCCACGGTGAGCCCGGCGCAGAGCGCCAGCGGTGCGACGGCTCTGCGCAGGCGCGCCGCCGGGACGCGCGGGGACCGGGTACGCGATGACGGGGTACGTACGGTCATCTGCGCTGCCTCTCGTGTCGATGGGGGGATGCGCGCGGCCCGGGCCGTACGGGACGGCCGGGCGGGCCCTGGTCCGTGGGACGGGGCCCGGCGTCGGCTTTCGAGGTCCCGGCGGACGGCCGGGTCCGGCCCGCGCGGGGCCGCTGCCGGTGGGGGACGGCAGACCGCAGCGTACCCGGCACGGACGGCGGGCCGACCGGCAGCCGTACGGAGGCGCTGCCGGAGCGGGCCGGAACGGCACGGGCTAGCCTGAACCAGGCAAAGCCGGGCAAGGGCTGAGCAAGGACACCCGACGACCCGGAGCGGCGGGTCGAACCGACGACTCGAATCGTGCGGCACCGAGGAGGCGCGTGACATGGCGGCAGGCGCCCCCCGGATCTTCGTCTCGCACCTGGCCGGGGTCCCCGTGTTCGACCCCGTCGGCGACCAGGTCGGCCGGGTCAGCGACCTGGTGGCCATGCTGCGCGTCGGCCGCAGGCCGCCCCGGCTGCTCGGCATGGTCGTCGAGGTGCTCAGCCGGCGGCGGGTCTTCGTCCCGATGACCCGGATCACCGGTGTGGAGTCCGGGCAGGTCATCACCACGGGCGTGGTGAACATGCGCCGCTTCGAGCAGCGCCCCACCGAGCGGCTGGTCCTCGGCGAGCTGCTGGACCGGCGGGTCCGGCTGGTCGAGAACGACGAGGAGGTCACCGTCCTCGACGTGGCGATCCAGCAGCTGCCCGCCCGCCGCGACTGGGAGATCGACAAGGTCTTCGTGCGGCGCGGCAAGGGCGGGGCGCTGCGCCGCAAGGGCGAGACCCTGACGGTGGAGTGGTCGGCCGTCACCGGCTTCTCCCTGGAGGAGCACGGGCAGGGCGCGGAGAACCTCGTCGCCACCTTCGAGAAGCTGCGCCCCGCCGACCTCGCCAACGTCCTGCACCACCTCTCCCCCAAGCGGCGCGCGGAGGTGGCGGCGGCGCTCGACGACGACCGGCTCGCGGACGTCCTGGAGGAGCTGCCGGAGGACGACCAGGTGGAGATCCTCGGGAAGCTGAAGGAGGAGCGGGCCGCGGACGTCCTGGAGGCGATGGACCCGGACGACGCCGCCGACCTGCTGTCCGAGCTGCCGGAGGAGGACAAGGAGCGGCTCCTGACGCTGATGCGGCCGGACGACGCGGCGGACGTGCGGCGGCTCATGGCGTACGAGGAGCGGACCGCGGGCGGTCTGATGACGACCGAGCCGATCGTGCTGCGGCCGGACGCCACGGTGGCGGACGCGCTGGCCCGGGTGCGCCAGCAGGACCTGTCGCCCGCGCTGGCCGCGCAGGTGTACGTGTGCCGGCCGCCGGACGAGACGCCGACCGGCAAGTACCTGGGGATGGTCCACTTCCAGCGGCTGCTGCGGGACCCGCCGTTCACGCTGGTCAGCTCGCTGGTGGACAGCGACCTGCCGCCGCTCGGCCCGGACACCCCGCTGCCCGCCGTCACCAGCTATCTCGCCGCGTACAACATGGTGGCGGCGCCGGTGGTGGACGAGAGCGGCTCGCTGCTGGGCGCGGTGACGGTGGACGACGTCCTCGACCATCTGCTGCCGGAGGACTGGCGCGAGACCGAGTTCCACCAGGAGGGGGCCGGGCATGGCGGCTGAGCGGACGCAGGACCGCGAGCGGGAGCGGGACAGGGAGCGGGAGCGGCAGCTGCCCCGCATCCGGCTCGACGTGCCGCGCGAGCGGCGGGCCAGGCTGCTGCCGCAGTACGACCCGGAGGCCTTCGGCAGGCTCTCGGAGCGGATCGCCCGTTTCCTGGGGACCGGGCGGTTCCTGGTCTGGATGACCCTGACGATCATCTGCTGGGTGCTGTGGAACGTCTTCGCTCCGCCGTCGCTGAAGTTCGACGAGTACCCGTTCATCTTCCTGACCCTGGCGCTGTCCCTCCAGGCGTCGTACGCGGCTCCGCTGATCCTCCTCGCCCAGAACCGGCAGGACGACCGCGACCGGGTCAACCTGGAGCAGGACCGGAAGCAGAACGAGCGGTCGATCGCGGACACCGAGTACCTGACGCGGGAGATCGCGGCGCTGCGCATGGGGCTGGGCGAGGTGGCCACCCGGGACTGGATCCGCTCCGAGCTGCAGGACCTGCTGAAGGAGATGGAGGAGCGCGCCGAGCCGAGGCGCGATCTATTCCCGCCCGCCGACGGTCGGCGGAGTGACGTACCCGACCGTTGACAGGACTTTCGTAGGCCGGTGGTCGTCGCCGTACCATCTGTCGTATGGCTACGGAAGACGCGGTGTTCGAAGCACTGGCGACGGTGAACGACCCCGAGATCAACAGACCGATCACTGAGCTCGGCATGGTCAAGTCGGTGGAGATCGGCCCGGACGGGAAGGTGGCCGTCACGGTCTACCTGACGGTGTCCGGCTGCCCGATGCGCGACACCATCACGCAGCGCGTGACCGAGGCCGTCTCCGGGGTCGAGGGCGTCACCGGCGTGGAGGTCACGCTGGACGTGATGAGCGACGAGCAGCGCAAGGAGCTGGCGGCCGCGCTGCGCGGCACGACGGCGGAGCGCGAGGTGCCGTTCGCGAAGCCGGGCTCGCTGACCCGCGTGTACGCGGTGGCCTCCGGCAAGGGCGGCGTGGGCAAGTCCTCCGTGACCGTGAACCTGGCGGCGGCGATGGCCGCCGACGGTCTGAAGGTCGGCGTCGTCGACGCCGACATCTACGGCCACAGCGTGCCGCGCATGCTGGGCGCGGACGGTCGTCCGACCCAGGTCGAGAACATGATCATGCCGCCGTCGGCGAACGGCGTGAAGGTCATCTCGATCGGCATGTTCACGCCGGGCAACGAGCCGGTCGTGTGGCGCGGCCCGATGCTGCACCGCGCGCTCCAGCAGTTCCTCGCGGACGTGTACTGGGGCGACCTGGACGTCCTCCTCCTCGACCTGCCGCCGGGCACGGGCGACATCGCGATCTCCGTCGCGCAGCTCGTCCCGAACGCCGAGATCCTGGTCGTCACGACCCCGCAGCAGGCGGCGGCCGAGGTCGCGGAGCGGGCCGGTTCGATCGCGGTGCAGACGCACCAGAAGATCGTCGGCGTCGTGGAGAACATGGCGGGCCTGCCCTGCCCGCACTGCGACGAGATGGTGGACGTGTTCGGCACGGGCGGCGGCCAGAAGGTCGCGGACGGCCTGACGCGGACCACGGGCGCGACGGTGCCGGTCCTCGGCTCGATCCCGATCGACGTGCGGCTGCGCGAGGGCGGCGACGAGGGCAAGCCGGTCGTCCTGGCCGACCCGGACTCCCCCGCGGGCGCGGCGCTCCGCGCCATCGCGGGCAAGCTGGGCGGCCGTCAGCGCGGCCTGTCCGGCATGAGCCTGGGCATCACCCCGCGCAACAAGTTCTGACCCCCGGACACCGGCGGTACGACGGAGGGCGCCCCCCCTTTGGTGGGGGGCGCCCTCCGTCGTACCGGCTCGGCGCCCGTCAGGTGTGCGCGCCGGTGTCCCTCAGGCGTACGCGCCGAGGTCCGCGATCTGGGAGAAGCCGAGCCCGTACGCGCTCATCCCCCGCCCGTACGCGCCGATGTGGACGTCCGTCGCGGACCCGGCGAGGACCCAGCCGAACTCGGTCTCGCGGTAGTGGAACGGCACCGGGACGCCGTCCACGGGCAGCGACAGGGTGGTCCAGGCGGGCCCGTCGAGGTCGTCGGCGAGCTCGAAGGCGGTCTCCGTCTGCTGGTCGAGCCAGTGGTCGCGCAGCGCGTGGTCGAGCGAGGCCGGCCAGGTGTGGGCGAGGAGCCCCGAACCGGCGAGCCAGGCGGCCGAGGAGACCGTGGTGGCGTCGAGGACGCCCGTGCCGTCGCCGGTCCGCCGGACGGGGCTCGCGGCGACCGTCACGACCACGGCGAAGCGCTCCTTCTCGGCGCCGCTCGCGTCGGACTTTATCGACGGCTCGTCACCGTGGCCGGTCGAACCGTGCTGCACGCTGCCGTCCGCCGCCGTACCGACCTGCATGAGCCAGCGCGGCCCCGTGAAGGCCTCGTCCAGGCCGTACCAGGCGAAGGGCGCGCGCAGATAGCCCTCGGCGGTGCGCCGGGCCGTGGGCACGCCCTCCGCCCGACTCGTCGTCTCCATCTCGGCCGCCTCCTCGTTCCGTCAACAGAGGGAGGATAGCCACCGGGACGTCCCGGGGCGGGGACTGGCCGCGGTCAGGTCGCGTCGGAGTCGTACGGAGGACGCTCGCCGGTGTCCGGCTTGTCCTGCTTCTTCGTGAGGTCGGGCGAGCCGTTGACCGAGCCGCTCGCCGATCCGTTGACCGAGCCGTTGACCGCCGTGGTCTGCGGCTCGCGGCCGTGGACGGCGTCCGCGACCTCGGTCATCTCCTTCTTGAGGTCGAAGGAGGTGCGGAGCTCCTTGAGCTCCTTGAGTTCCTCGTTGGTGTCGAGCTGCTTGCGGATGAAGGTCTTCGGGTTGAGGTCCTCGAACTCGAAGTCCTTGAAGTCCGGCCCCAGCTCGCTGCGGATGTCCTCCTTGGCGCTGTCCGAGAACTCCCGGATCTTCCGGATGAACCGGGACACGTCCTGGACGACCTTGGGCAGCTTGTCCGGCCCGAAGACGAGCACGGCGAGGACGACGAGCGTCACCAGCTCGAGTGCGCCTATGTCGCTGAACACCTGTAGCTCCTTCATGCCGGTCAAGGGCCGTGTCCACGGTACCCGCCGAAACTGCCGGACGGGTACCTCGCGGTGTCCGTCACATGCCGCTCAGGTGCCCTGTGAGGAACCGAGCGTCAACGTCTTGGTCAGCTGCTTGCCGTCGCGGCTCAGGGTGAGTTCGAGGCGGTCGCCGGGGCGGTGGGCGCGGATCTTCACGATCAACTCCTCGCCGTTGTGGACCCGCTGGCCGTCGACCCGGGTGATGACGTCACCGGGGCGCAGGCCCGCCAGGGCGGCCGGACCGCCCGGGGTGACGGCCGCGGTGCCGTCCTTGCCCTTGTCGCCGACCCGGGCCCCGTCGCCGTTGAACTGCATGTCGAGGCTCACACCGATGACCGGGTGGGTGGCCTTGCCGGTGTTGATCAGCTCCTCGGCGACCCGCTTGCCCTGGTTGATCGGTATGGCGAAGCCGAGGCCGATGGAGCCGGGCTGGCTCGCGCCGTCGCCCTCCCCGTCGCCGGAGCCGCCGGCGGCGCGGATCGCGCTGTTGATGCCGATGACCCGGGCCTTGGAGTCGAGCAGCGGGCCGCCGGAGTTGCCCGGGTTGATCGGGGCGTCGGTCTGGAGGGCGTCGACGTAGCTGATGTCGCTGCCGTCGCCCTTCTCGCCGCCCGCGGTGATCGGGCGCTCCTTGGCGCTGATGATGCCCGAGGTCACGGTGTTGGAGAGGTCGAAGGGCGCGCCGATGGCGACGACGGGGTCGCCGACGCGGACGTTGTCGGAGTTGCCGAGCGGCAGCGCCTTGAGGCCGGAGACGCCGCTGACCTTGACGACGGCCAGGTCGTAGCCGGTGTCCTTGCCGACCAGTTCGGCCTCGGCGGTCTCGCCGCTGGAGAACGTGACGGTGATGTCGCCGGAGGATCCGGCGCCGTCGACGACGTGGTTGTTGGTGAGGATGTGGCCCCTGGTGTCGAGCACGAAGCCGGTGCCGGTGCCGGCGGAGCCGCCGCCGCTCACGTGGAGGGTGACGACGCCGGGCAGGGCGCTGGCCGCGATCCCGGCGACGCTGTCGGGGGCGCGGCCGGTCTCCCCCGCCTCGGCCTGCGGCAGCTGGACGGGATTGATCCCGCCGTTCCGCTCGACGTAGGCGCCGACGCCGCCGCCGATGACGCCGGTCACGAGCGCCAGGAGCAGCGCGCCGACCAGGGCGAGGCCCTTGCGGGACTTCTTCCGCCGGACGGGGGCCGACGCCAGGGGCGCGGCCGCGCCGCCGCCCCACGGGTCGTACTGCACCCAGGGCGCGGGCGCCACGACCTGCGGCTGCGGGTGCGGCTGGGGATGGGGGTGCGGCTGCTGCGGGTGCGGGGGCGGCTGGGGCACGGCCGGCCGCTGCACGGGCGGCGCGGGCGCCCAGGGGCCGGGCTCCCCGTAGGGCGGCGTCCGGTACTCGTCGGGCGCGTGCAACGGCTGTGGCGCGGCGGGCGGCGCCTCCGCGACGTGCGGCGCGTCCGCGGTGGCCTCCGCGACGGGGGCGGCCTGCGGCTCGGGCACGTGCGGGACGTCCGCGGCGGCCGCCGGAGCCGGGACCGGCTCCGGCTCGGGCGCGAGTTCGTCGGCCGTCGCGCCGCGGGCGGCGTGTGGCTCGGGCACGTGCGGTGCGTCCGGCTGCGGCGCCACGGGCGCCTGGGGCTCACCCTCCCCGGCGGGGGCCGGGGCCGGCTTCGTCAGGTCGACCGGGGGCTGCGGGGCCTGGAGGGGGAAGTCCTCCGGCGTGGACGGGGGCGGCGGGGGTATGCGGGACGCCTCCGGGGTCGTCGCAGGCCGGCTCCACCAGTTCGGCTTCCCGTCGTTCATGATCTCCCCGCACCCCGCTGACCCGTCCGCGCCCCTGAGTCGGGGCCCCTGCCCCCTGGATTCAACCAGGTCGCGGGTCAGCGGTGGGAGCCGAGCGGCAGGGTCGTCGGACTGGGGGCCGGGCCGGGGCCGGGCGCGAAGGCCAGGTGGAGGGCCGGGCCCGAGGGCCGTATGAACGGCGAGAGCGCGAACACCGACTGCGTACCGAGGTACGGGAGCCGTCCGGAGCGCACCGCGTCCGGCGGGACCGCGCCGGAGGGGGCGGTGCCGATCGACTGGGCGCCCCCGGAGCGGTTGGCGCGCGACACGGCCGGTCCCGCGCCCCCGGAGGCGGTGGTGGCGCGGAGCGGGGCGACGGCGCTGCCGGTGCCCTGGCCCGTGCGTCCGCTCGCGTTCACCGAGGTCTCCAGCGGCAGGGAGCCGCCGAGGGCGATGGCCGCGAAGGAGACGGCGCCGGCCGCGGCGAAGGCGAAGCGACGGCCGCGTCCGGGCGTCCCGGACGGCCGGTCGCCGACGTCGTGGATGCGGAAGCCGGTGCCGGAGTGCGGGGTGACAGCGGTCGCCGTGGCGAAGCCGTCGGACTTCACTCCGCTCGCGTCGAGGAACTCTTCGAGCGGCCCCCTGGGCGCCCCCGGATCACCGGGCGGCCCGCCGGGCAGGCCCTGGAGCCGTGCCAGGAAGCCCTCGGAGGGCGCGGGGGGCGCACTGGAGGCGAAGACGCTCTTCAGCGTGCGCTGCGCGTCGGCCTCGGCCTTGCAGCGGGCGCAGGTCGCGAGGTGGGCGAGGACCCGCTCGCGGGCGTCGTGGCCGAGCTCGCCGTCGACGAGTGCGGCGAGCCGGTCCCCGAGGTGGTGCTCCGCGGGGGTCGGCGAGGAGGGGCGGGTGCCGCTCACGCTGTCCCCGCCTCCCATCCGACGGCGGCGAGGGCACGCTCCGCCCTGGCCTCTGGCGAGCGGTGCTTGAGCGCCTTCCGCAGGTGGGAGCGGCCGCGGTGGATGCGGCTGCGCACGGTGCCGAGCTTCACGCCGAGGGTCGCGGCGATCTCCTCGTACGAGAGGCCCTCGATGTCGCAGAGGACGACGGCCGCGCGGAACTCGGGCGCGAGGGTGTCGAGGGCCTGCTGCACGTCGGCGTCGAAGTGCGTGTCGTTGAAGGCCTGCTGCGGGGAGGGCTCACGGCTGGGGAGCCGCTCGGCGGCGTCGTCGGCGAGCGCGTCGAAGCGGATGCGCTGCTTCCGGCGGACCATGTCGAGGAAGAGGTTGGTGGTGATGCGGTGCAGCCAGCCCTCGAAGGTGCCCGGCGTGTACGTCGACAGGGAGCGGAAGACGCGGACGAAGACCTCCTGCGTCAGGTCCTCGGCGTCGTGCTGGTTACCCGTCAGGCGGTAGGCGAGGCGGTAGACCCGGCCACTGTGCGTGCTGACGATCTCCTCCCAGGTGGGCGGAGTCCACGCCTGCGATTCCGCATCCGATGCGAAGGTCGCGGTGGTGGGTGCGGAGTCGGTGGTGCGGATTCGGTCAGCGGTGTCGGTCACGGATTTCGGCTCACCCGCCGACCTGAGAAGACGCCGAAGCACTCCTCCCCGATCCACAGGCGCAGCCGCACCTCCCCTGTCGGCTCTGGTGGTGTCCAGTGGAGCCCCTACCATAGCCACCCCGCCCGTTAGTTCCGGATAAGAATCTTTACGCGAATTTGGAACCGGCTCGCCCGGCCCCTTCGACGCGTGCCCTACCCCTGGTGAACGCCCGGTCCCATCTGCGGGTTCCCGCCCGCAGCGGATACAGTCACCGTTGCGTCAACTACGGGGACAGGAGAGGGCCATTACCGCCAACCGGCAGACGAGCTGGGCGTTCGCCGACGCCTATGTCGCCGAGGACGAAGCTCTGCGCTGGGCCCGGGAGCGGGCCCGCGAGACGGGGCTGCCCTCGGTGTCGCCGGGTACCGGTGCCGCCCTGCGTCTGCTGGCCGCGTCCGCGGACGCGAAGGCGGTCGCCGAGATCGGTACGGGCACGGGCGTGTCGGGGATCTACCTGCTGCTCGGGATGCGGCCGGACGGGGTCCTGACGACGGTGGACCTCCAGCCGGAGCGGCAGCAGGTCGCGAAGACGGCGTTCCGGGCGGCGGGCTTCGCCGGGAACCGGGCACGGTTCATCCCGGGACGGGCCCTGGACGTGCTGCCCCGGCTGGCCGACGGCGGGTACGACCTCGTGTTCTGCGACGGCGACCGGCTGGAGTACCTGGACTACCTCGCTGAATCGTTGCGCCTGCTGCGACCGGGCGGTGTGGTCTGCTTCGAGGGCGTCTTCGCGGACGGCCGCACGGTCGACTCGTCGGCCCAGCCCGCCGAGGTGCAGCGGGTGCGGGAGCTGCTGCGCGCGGTGCGGGAGAGCCAGGAGCTGCTGCCCACGCTGCTGCCGGTGGGCGACGGCCTGCTCTGCGCCGTGCGCCGCGGCTGACCGGCGTCCCGCGCCCCGGCCGGGGGCCCGCCCCACGGCGACCCCCACCCCGGAGCCCTGCCCCGCCCCCGTACCCCGGACACACCACTGCCCCGGTACGGTCGGAACCGTCCGGGGCAGCGGTGAGGAATCGTGGGAGTCCGTCAGCCGACGACCTGCTTCAGGGCGTCGCCCAGCGCCTCGGCCTCGTCCGGGGTCAGCTCGACGACGAGCCGACCGCCGCCTTCGAGCGGAACGCGCATGACGATGCCCCGCCCCTCCTTGGTCACCTCGAGCGGGCCGTCACCCGTCCGCGGCTTCATGGCCGCCATGCTCGTTCCCCTTCCTGAAACCAGCTCATTGTCAGCCGGGCAGCTCCAAGGTGTGGAGCACGCGTCACCGGCTTCGAACACATTGCTTCCAGGTCATTATCCCGCATCGCAGGACCCGATGACCAACATCGATCGGCATCGCTTCCGCAACGCGCTTCCGCAAAACCCCTCATTTCGGCGATCGGCCTGCGATACTTCGCCGCCGCCCGTCCGGACGCCCGGCCGGTTTCTTTGACGCAGCTCACATGTGCGCCGGGGGTGATCTCCGCCATGCTGGGCTGATCAACGACGCGACGAAGCGTCGCAACGAGGCGAAGGGGTCCCGATGGCGGACACGGTCCTGTACGAGGTGAGCGACGGGCTCGCCACCATCACGCTCAACCGGCCCGAGGCCATGAACGCGCTGAACGTGGCGGCGAAGGTCGGCCTCCGGGACGCGGCGGAGGCGGCCGCCGCCGACCCCGCCGTCCGCGCGGTGCTGCTCACGGCGGCCGGCGACCGGGCGTTCTGCGTGGGCCAGGACCTCAAGGAGCACGTGGGCCTGCTGCTCCAGGACCAGGAGTCCGGGAGCCGGGAGACCATGACCACGGTCCGCGAGCACTACAACCCGATCGTGCGGGCGCTCGCCGGCATGAGGAAGCCGGTGGTGGCGGGGGTGAACGGCGTCGCGGCCGGCGCGGGCTTCGGCTTCGCCCTCGCGGCGGACTACCGGGTCGTGGCGGACACCGCGTCCTTCAACACCTCGTTCGCGGGCGTGGCGCTCACCGCCGACTCGGGCGTGTCCTGGACGCTCCCCCGGCTGATCGGCGCGAGCCGCGCCGCCGACCTGCTGCTGTTCCCGCGCTCGATCGGCGCCCGGGAGGCGTACGAGCTCGGCATCGTGAACCGGCTGGTCCCGGCGGCGGACCTGGCCGCCGAGGCGGAGAAGGTGGCCCGCACCCTGGCCGAGGGCCCGACCGTCGCGTACGCGGCGCTGAAGGAGTCCCTCGCGTACGGCGCGGACCACTCGCTCGCCGAGGCCCTGGAGAAGGAGGACGAGCTGCAGACGCTCGCGGGCGGCTCGGAGGACCACTCGATCGCGGTCCGCGCCTTCATCGCCAAGGAGAAGCCGCAGTACCTCGGCCGCTGATCATCCCACCGGGGCGGTCGGCGGGAGCGTCCGGCCGCCGCCCCGGGCCACGCACTGCTCGAGGTGGTCGTCGACCAGCCCGCAGGCCTGCATCAGCGCGTAGGCGGTGGTCGGACCGATGAAGCGCAGTCCGCGCTTCTTCAGGGCCTTGGCGAGGGCCGTCGACTCGTCCGTGACCGCCGGGACGTCCAGGACCGTGCGGGGCGCGGGCCGGTCCGCCGGGTCGGGGGCGTACGACCAGATCAGCGCGTCCAGCTCGCCGGGGGCCCAGTCCGCCAGGACCCTGGCGTTCGCCAGGGTGGCGTCGACCTTGGCGCGGTTGCGGATGATGCCCTCGTCGGCGAGGAGGCGCTCGCGGTCGGCCTCGCCGAAGCGGGCCACGGAGGCGATCTCGAAGCCGGCGAAGGCCCGCCGGAAGCCCTCGCGGCGGCGCAGGATGGTGATCCAGGAGAGGCCGGACTGGAAGGCCTCCAGGCAGAGCCGCTCGAAGAGGGCGTCGTCGCCGTGGACCGGGCTGCCCCATTCCTCGTCGTGGTAGGCGACGTAGTCCTCGGTCGACAGGCCCCAGGGGCAGCGCAGCCGCCCGTCGGGTCCCGGGACCGCTCCGCCCACGCTCACGCCCGCTCGTCCTCTCCGGTGTCCTCGGCCCTGCCGGGTCGCGCGGTGGCGCCCGCGAGGGCCTCCTCCAGTTCGGCGATGCGGGCGTCCCGCTCCGCGAGCTCCGCGCCGAGCCGTACGAGGACGTCGTCGACGTCCTCCATGCGGTAGCCGCGCACGGCCACGGGGAGGCGGACCGCCTCGACGTCGACCCGGTCGACCGGCCGGTTCGCGGGCAGGGGGTCGACGAGTTGCTGGGGAGCCGCCTCGGGCAGCACCTCGCTGTCGCCGCCGCCGACCACGGCAAGGGTCACGGCGGCCACGACCACGACCATCGTGATGAGCAGAAACCAGAACACTGCGCGCCTCTCCCGGAGTGGAATTCGTCCCGTGCCGATCGTGCCATGCGCCACTGACGGTTAGGGTCGCAGGCGAACGGACGCGAGGGAGGACAAAAGGGATGCTGCGCTTGGGACGGCGTGAATTCGGGCCGCACGAGCCGGTGATCATGGCGATCGTGAACCGGACGCCGGACTCCTTCTACGACCAGGGCGCGACCTTCCGCGACGAGCCGGCGCTCGCCCGGGTCGAGCAGGCCGTTGCCGAGGGCGCCGCGATCGTCGACATCGGCGGCGTGAAGGCGGGCCCCGGCGAGGAGGTCACCGCCGAGGAGGAGGCGCGCCGCACGGTCGGCTTCGTCGCCGAGGTCCGGCGCCGCCACCCCGACGTGGTGATCAGCGTGGACACCTGGCGGGCGGACGTCGGCGAGGCGGTCTGCGAGGCCGGGGCCGACGTCCTCAACGACGCCTGGGGCGGGGTCGACCCGCGGCTCGCGGAGGTGGCGGCCAGGTACGGCGCCGGTCTCGTCTGCACGCACGCGGGCGGCGCCGAGCCGCGCACCCGGCCGCACCGGGTCGCGTACGAGGACGTGATGGCCGACATCCTGGAGGTGACGGTCGGCCTCGCCGAGCGGGCGGTGGCGCTGGGCGTGCGCCGGGACGGGATCATGATCGACCCGGGGCACGACTTCGGGAAGAACACCCGGCACAGCCTGGAGGCGACGCGGCGGCTCGACGAGATGACGGCGACGGGGTGGCCGGTGCTCGTCTCCCTCTCCAACAAGGACTTCGTCGGCGAGACCCTGGACCGGCCGGTCAAGGAGCGGGTCCTCGGCACCCTGGCGACGACGGCGGTGTCGGCGTGGCTGGGCGCGCGGGTGTACCGGGTGCACGAGGTGGCGGAGACCCGTCAGGTGCTCGACATGGTGGCGTCCATCGCGGGCCACCGGCCCCCGGCCGTGGCCCGGCGGGGGCTGGCCTGACCGTGCCCGGCGGGGACTGGCCCGACCGTGGCCCGGCGGGGGCCGGCCCGACCGGCCGGCACCCCGCCGGGCCGCGCGTCAGCGGCCGACCTCCTTGGTGACCAGCGCGACCGTCTCGTCCACGTCGTCCGTGACGTGGAAGAGCAGCAGGTCGCGCTCGGAGGCCTTGCCGCCCGCGACGACCGAGTCGCGGAGCCAGTCGACGAGGCCCTTCCAGTACTCCGTGCCGAACAGGACGATCGGGAAGCGGGTCACCTTGCGGGTCTGGACCAGGGTGAGGGCCTCGAAGAGCTCGTCGAGGGTGCCGAGGCCGCCGGGCAGGACGACGAAGCCCTGCGCGTACTTCACGAACATCGTCTTGCGGACGAAGAAGTAGCGGAAGTTCACGCCGATGTCGACGTGCGGGTTGAGGCCCTGCTCGAAGGGCAGCTCGATGCCGAGGCCGACCGAGACACCCGCGGCCTCCCTGGCCCCCTTGTTGGCCGCCTCCATGGCGCCGGGGCCGCCGCCGGTGATGACCGCGAACCCGGCCTCGGCGAGCGCCCGGCCGATCCGTACGCCCGCCTCGTACTCCGGCGAGTCCGGCTTGGTGCGGGCAGAGCCGAAGACGCTGATGGCGCTCGGCAGTTCGGCGAGCGCGCCGAAGCCCTCGACGAACTCGGACTGGATGCGCATGACCCGCCAGGGGTCGGTGTGCACCCACTCCGAGTCGCCCTCGGTGTCGAGCAGCCGCTGGTCCGTGGTGCCGGGCTGGACCTGGTCCCTCCGCCTCAGTACCGGTCCGAGCCGCTGCTCCTCCGGCTTCGTCTCTTCGGGGACACCCATGGTCTGCTCCCTCCGTCGATCCGACGATCTTCTGGTCCGGTCAGGGTAGGACGACGGAGGTGACGAAGTGGGAAATGACGGAAGTCAGGCGGTGAGCCAGTCGCGGAGTCGCGCCTCGCAGTGGTGGATGCGGTCGACGACGACGTGCTCGTCCCGCTTGTGCGCGTAGAGGGCGTCGCCGGGACCGTAGTTGACGGCGGGCACGCCGAGGGCGCTGAAGCGGGAGACGTCGGTCCAGCCGAACTTGGGCTGGGCGCTGCCGCCGACGGCCTTCATGAAGGCCTCGGCCGCCGGGTGGGAGAGGCCGGGCAGGGCGCCGGGGCTCTCGTCGTCCACGACGAACTCGGTGACGCCGCAGTCGGCGAAGACCTCGTGGACGTGGGCGAGGGCCTCGGCCGGGGAGCGGTCGGGGGCGTACCGGTAGTTGACGGTGACGGCGCAGGCGTCGGGGATGACGTTGGTGGCGACGCCGCCCTCGATCCGTACGGCGTTGAGGCCCTCGTGGTACTCCAGGCCGTCGATGACCGGCTTGCGCGGCTCGTAGGCGGCGAGGCGGGCGAGGATCGGGGCGGCGGCGTGGATGGCGTTGGAGCCCATCCAGGAGCGCGCGGAGTGGGCCCGCTCGCCCCCGGTGTGCAGGATGACGCGCAGGGTGCCCTGGCAGCCGCCCTCGACCTGGGCGTCGGAGGGTTCGAGGAGGACGGCGAAGTCGCCCGCGAGCCAGTCCGGGTGGGCGGCGGCGATCTTGCCGAGGCCGTTGAGGTCGGCGGCGACCTCCTCGTTGTCGTAGAAGACGAAGGTGAGGTCGCGGTTGGGCTCGGGCACGGTGGCGGCGATGCGGAGCTGGACGGCGACGCCGGACTTCATGTCGGAGGTGCCGCAGCCCCACAGGACGCCGTTCTCGTCGAGGCGCGAGGGCACGTTGTCGGCGATCGGCACGGTGTCGATGTGGCCGGCGAGGACGACGCGCTCGGCGCGGCCGAGGTGCGTCCGGGCGACGACGTTGTTGCCGTGGCGGTCGACGGTGAGGTGCGGGAGGGCGCGCAGGGCCCGCTCGATCGCGTCGGCGAGCGGCTGCTCGGTCCCGCTGACGGACGGGAAGTCGACGAGGGCGGCCGTGAGCGCGGCGCCGTCCCGGGAGAGGTCCAGCGCACTGTCGAGCGGGGTGATGTCAGCCATATCCCGACCCTAACCCGGCCTCCAGTACGGTGGGCCCCGTGTCCGAGCCCACCCGCCCCGCCCGCCGTGGCCGCCTCGCCCGTTCGGCGGCCGCCCTCGTCGTGCTGTCCGCCCTCGCCGGGTACGTCGCCGTCCACCAGATGACGGGGAGCAAAGGCGCGCCGAGGTGCAGCGTGGGCAGCGGTGAGAACCGGTACGAGTTCACCCCGGAGCAGGCGTCGAACGCGGCGACGATCTCCGCGGTGGGCACCAGCCGGGGGCTGCCGGAGCGGGCGGTGACGATCGCGCTGGCGACGGCGCTGCAGGAGTCGGCGCTGCGGAACATCGAGCACGGCGACCGGGACTCGCTCGGCCTCTTCCAGCAGCGGCCGTCCCAGGGGTGGGGGACGCCCCGGCAGATCATGGACCCGGTGTACTCGGCGACGAAGTTCTACGAGGGCCTGGAGGAGGTCCCGGGGTATTCGCGGCTGCCGCTGACGGTGGCGGCGCAGAAGGTGCAGCGGAGCGGCTTCCCGCAGGCGTACGCGAAGCACGAGCCGGACGCGGCGCTGCTGTCGGCGGCGCTGACGGGCCGGGCGCCGGCGGCGCTGTCCTGCACGGCGAGCGTGACGGAGGGCAGGCCGGGCGATCCGGCGCGGGTGCGCGCGGAGCTGGTGCGGGACTTCGGCGAGGGTGCGGCGCCGCGGGCCGTCACGGGCGGCGCGGGTGCGGGCGGCGCGGGTGCGGGCAGGTCGGCGGCGGGGCCGCCGGTGCTGGTGGTGCCGGTGCGGGTCGCGGCGGGGTCGGGCAGGGCGGCCGAGGAGCGGCGGGGTTGGGAGCTGGCGCAGTGGGCGGTGGCGCGGGCGGACGACCTGCGCGTCGCGGAGGTCGCGTACGGCGGGAAGGTCTGGCGCGCGAGCGACTCGGGCGGGGGCTGGGAGGAGGCCCCGGCGGCGGACGGCGAGGGCGGCGAGGAGCGCGTGGACGGCTCCGGCGGCGGCCGGGACGGTGCCGGAACGGTCCGGCTGCGGCTCGCGCGATAGCGCTCACGCGTACGGTTCTTCACTCGGGCGTGGCACGGTGCCGCCCGCCCCTCCGGGAATTCGGCGGGTTTTTCCGCTCCTTTTCACCGGTGGGTCCGGGACCCCCAATTCCCTTGCGAGGCAAGGGAAGTGACGGTTCGGCAGCCCGTCAGGCATGGACACGTTCGTCCGTTTTCCTCCCCACCCGACAATACGACGCATTACCAACTCTTTACCTTCGGCCGCCGCAACCTCACCCGCCCCGGGGCCGGTTGATCAGGGCGTCATCGTCCTCTCCGTCGAAGGAGCACCATGTCCCTCCCCCTGACCCGTCGGATCGCCCGCGCCGCCCTCCTCGTCGCGGCCGGCGCAGCCCCCGTGGTCGGTGCGGCCGGCTCCGCGAGCGCCCTGGACCACGGCCTCGCGCCCACCGGCGCCCTCGGCGGCGTGACCGCCCTGGATGCCGCGGGCGCGGGCTCCGCCGTCGACAGCGCCTCGCAGACCACGACCGGAGTCGTCGGCGCGACCGGCAGCGAGGCCGTCGGCACCGCCGTCCCGGCCGCCGGGAAGGCCGTCGGCGCGGCGGGCAAGACCGCCACCCCGGCCGCCCAGAAGGTCGCGGGCGACACGGCCGGCAGCGCGGGCGAGGTCGTCGGCCAGACGGCCGGCGCCGCCACCGAGAGCACCGAGGCCCCGGCCGCCGGCGCCCTCGGCTCCCTCCCGGTCGGCGGCGGCGCCCCGGCCGCCGGTGGCCTGATCGGCGGCCTGCCCGTCGGCGGCTGACCCCCGCGCCCCCACGGGAAGGGCCCGAGGAGCACGAGCTCCTCGGGCCCTTCCCGTGTCCGGCGCCCGACCTGTAGGGGCCTAGCCGAGCCGCTTCACCGCCGCCTCGACGCGCTCGTCCGTCGCCGTGAACGCCACCCGGACGAAACGCTCCCCGGCCTCGCCGTAGAAGTCGCCCGGGGCCACGAGGACGCCCTTCTCCGCGAGGTACGCCACCGTGTCCCAGCACGGCTCGTCGCGGGTCGCCCACAGGTAGAGGCTCGCCTCGGAGTGCTCGATCCGGAAGCCGTGCGCCTCCAGGGCCGCCCGCAGGGCCGCGCGCCGGGCCGCGTACCGCTCGCGCTGCTCCGCCACGTGCGCGTCGTCGCCGAGCGCGGCGACCGTCGCCGCCTGGACCGGGGCGGCGGTCATCATGCCGCCGTGCTTGCGGATCTGGAGCAGCTCGCCGAGGACGGCCGCGTCGCCCGCGACGAACGCGGCCCGGTAGCCGGCCAGGTTGGAGCGCTTGGAGAGCGAGTGGACGGCGACGATCCCCTCGTACGAGCCGCCGCAGACGTCCGGGTGGAGGACGGAGACCGGGTCGGCCTCCCAGCCCAGCTCCAGGTAGCACTCGTCGGAGAAGACCAGCACGCCGTGCTCGCGCGCCCAGGCCACGATCCGGGTCAGCTCCTCCTTGGCGAGGACCCTGCCGGTGGGGTTGGACGGCGAGTTGAGCCAGAGCAGCCGGACCGCCGCCGGGTCGAGGTCGGCGACCGGGTCGTCGTACACGACGGGGGTCGCGCCGCAGAGCCGCGCCCCGACCTCGTACGTCGGGTAGGCGAGCCGCGGGTAGGCGACGACGTCACCGGCGCCGAGCCCCAGCTGCGTCGGCAGCCAGGCCACCAGCTCCTTGGAGCCGACCACCGGCAGCACGTTCTCGTGCGCGAAGCCGGTCGCGCCGAGCCGTCGCCCGCACCAGTCGGTCAGGGCGTCGCGCAGTTCCTTCGTCCCCCACACCGTGGGATAGCCCGGCGAGTCCGCCGCCGCGACCAGGGCCTCCTGGATCAGCGCGGGGACCGGGTCGACGGGCGTGCCGACCGAGAGGTCCACGATTCCGTCCGGGTGCGCCAGGGCCGTCTTCTTGTACGGCTCCAGCTTGTCCCAGGGGAAGACGGGCAGGCGCGAAGAGACTGCGCTCACGGGTGGCTCTCACTTCCTCGTACGTACACGGGAGAGGCGTCGGGAAACGCCTCGGTCCCGCACGACGGACGGCGCCGTGCGGGACCGGATGCGGTCGATCAGCCGTTCTGCGGCGGCAGGGCGGCGATGAAGGGGTGGTCGCGCTCGATCTCGCCGAGCTTGGAGGCACCACCGGGCGAACCGAGCTCGTCGAAGAACTCGACGTTCGCCTTGTAGTACTCCTTCCACTCCTCCGGGGTGTCGTCCTCGTAGAAGATCGCCTCGACCGGGCAGACCGGCTCACAGGCCCCGCAGTCGACGCATTCGTCCGGGTGGATGTACAAGGAGCGCTTGCCCTCGTAGATGCAGTCGACGGGGCACTCCTCGATGCACGCCTTGTCCTTGACGTCGACACAAGGCTGCGCGATGACGTAGGTCACGCTGTCGTTCCTCCTCGATAGGGCTGGTCTGCGCGGGAGCGCGGCGTCGTCGATGCCCGCACCTAGTATCTCCGTTCTTGGGGGCGATCCGAACAGGAGGGGCGGAGAACCTGTGGAATTCATCGGCGGAGGGCGCCTTGAGGTCCGAATCACCAGCGCTGACGTGGGAAAACGTGTCTCCGTTCGGTACGTGACGGACTCGGGCGCGGCGGGTGAGAAGTTCACCGACGCGGTCGGAGTTCTCACATCATGGGACTCCGGTGTGCTGCTGATCACACGAAAGAGCGGCGAGGCCGTCCGCATCGCGGAAGCCTCCCTGGTCGCCGGCAAGACCGTGCCCGCCGCACCGGCCCGCCGACGGGGTCCCGCGGCGACCTTCCCCGAGCTCGCGCGGGCCACCGCACGTGCCTGGCAGCCGGTCGAGAGCGAGGCGCTCGGCGAGTGGACCCTGCGGGCGGCGGTCCTGGAGGAGCCGGAGGACGGCCCCGGCGGGGCGGCCGCCGGCCGCCGGGCCGGCTTCACCCGGCGGGCCAACTCCGCGCTGCCGCTCGGAGATCCGGGGATGCCGCTCGCCGGGGCCCTGACGGCCGTACGGGAGTGGTACGCGGCCCGGGGGCTGCCCCCGTACGTCCAGGCCGCCACCGGCGCCGAGGGCACCCAGGAGCTGCTCTGCGCCGCCCTCGACCGGCACGGCTGGCGGCGCGAGGTCTCGGCCGAGGTGCGGATCGCGGCCCTGGCGCGGATCGGCGACCAGGACGCCGACACCGGAGCCGTACGCCTCTCGCGGACGTGCGACGAGCGGTGGCTGCGCCGGTACCGCGGGTCCGGTTCGGCGAGCCCCGCGGCGCTCTCCGTCCTCTCCTCCGGGCCGCGTGTGTGGTTCGCGTCCGTGGAGGGCACCGAAGAGGTACCCGCGGCGATCGGGCGCTGTGTCGTCGACGGACGCTGGGCCGGGTTCATGACGGTCGAGGTCGACCCCGGACAGCGGCGCCGGGGCCTGGCCACCGCGGTCATGACGGCGCTCGCCCGGCGGGCGCTCGACGAGGGCGCGTCGGCCGCCTGGCTCCAGGTGGAGACGGACAACGACGGCGCGCGGGCGCTGTACGACGGGATGGGCTTCGCGGTGCACCACCACTACCACCACTACCGATGGACCGAGGAGTGACCGAGGGCGGGCCGGCCGCGGGAAGCCCCGACCGGCGGCGGGAGTTCGCGGAGGAGGCCCGGGCCGAGCGCCCCGACCTGGCCAGGCTCTGCCTGCTGATCGGCGCCGTCGCCGACCCCTCCGTCACCGAGGCGGACCTCGCGGAGGCCGAGATCGAGCTCGACCGCCTCGCCGGCCTCGTGCCGTACGCCACCCGGATCACCGGCGACTGGGCCGCCGAACTCGCCGCGCTGCTCGGCGTCCGCGAGGGCTTCGAGGGGGTCCCCGCCGACTACCAGCGCCTGGAGTCCTCGCTCCTCCACGAGGTGCTCCGGCGGCGCCGCGGACTGCCGATCCTGCTCTCCGTGGTGTGGATGGAGGTGGCCCGCCGGGCGGGCGCGCCCGTGTACGGGCTCGGGCTGCCCGGCCACTTCGTCGTGGGCTTCGGCGACCCGGACGAGCTGAACCTCGCGGACCCGTTCGCGGGCGGCCGCGCCATGACGGGCGCGGACGCCGAGCTGCTGGTGGCGAGCGCGACGGGCGAGGCGCTCGACCGCTCGATGCTGCGGCCCGCCGAGCCGGGCGCGATCGTGCTGCGCATCCTCAACAACATCCGCGCCTGGGCGGCGCCCCGGCCCGAGCGCTCCGACGTGGCGCTGTGGGCGGTGGAGCTCTCGCTGCTGCTGCCGTCCCACCCGGCGAAGCTGCGCTACGAACGGGCCGAACTGCTCGTGCAGCGGGGCGAGTTCCTCACCGGGGCGGCGGAGATGGAGGCGTACGCGCAGGTGATGGACGCCGTCGATCCGGACGCGGCACTGGCGATCCGCCGCCGGGCCCAGGCGGCGCGGGCCCGCCTGAACTAGACCGTTTCCTTCGGATCAGGCCGGATCAGCGGCGCGTGGTGACCGCCCGGGACGCGGGCGAGCCCCCGTCCCGGGGTGGGGACGGGGGCTCGGAGCCCAAGCGGCGGGAGTGCTCAGCCCTCGCCGCTGAGGTCGATCGTCTTCGTGCGCTCCGCCCTGGTCTTGCCGCGCAGGGCGTCGCGCATCACGAAGGCGACGTCGTCCGCGGAGACCTCGTGCTTGGTGCCGTCGCCCTTGGTGATCATCACGCCGTCGAAGGCGCCGTCGAGGAGCCGCTCGATGGCCTTCTTGTCGTAGACCTCGATCAGCCGGCCGTTGACCGCCTTCATGGAGAGGATCTGCGGCAGCGACCGCGCCGGGCCGAAGTCGATCGACCTGCCGCCTGCCTTGATGGTGATCAGGTCGGACATGGCGGGGGTGGCGAACTCGCGCATGGCCCGGTCCAGCTCGGCCTTGGTGACGGTGGGCCGGAGCGTGGTGACGGGCAGTTCGACGACGTTCGCGCGGCCCGTCTCGACCTGGGCGCGGAAGGCGTCCCGGACGGAGATCATCGAGCGCTGCACGTCCAGGCCCTGGCCGGGCTTGCCCTCCACCGGGGTGACCTTGTTCGGGGCGAAGAGGATCGTGCCCTCGGTGGCGGAGGCGGAGGAGCCGGCCAGGTCGCGGAGGGCGACGGCGAGCTTCTCCTCGTCGACCGGGAAGACGGGCTTGGCGATCCGCTCGCCGCCGAAGAGGGAGCCGATGACGGAGACCGGGTTGTAGTCGCTGCCCGCGGCGGCGCGGACGGTCTCCTGGCTGTCCAGGGAGAGGCCCGCCTTGTCCGGCGGGAGCTGGACCTTCTTGCCGCCGACGCTGAGCTGGAGCGGTGCGGCGGCGCGCTTGCCGAGGGCCGCGTCCAGCTTGTTGACGGCCTCCTCCTTCGTGCCACCGCCGATGTCCACGCCGAGCACCGTGGTGCCCTTGGGGACGTCGGAGTGGTTGAGGAGGAGTCCGCCGCCGTAGGCGACCCCGGCGAGGCCGACGAGCCCGGCGGCGAGGAGGACCAGCTTGGAGCGGCCCTTCTTCGCCGGGGCGGCCGCGCGCGGGGCGGGCTTGGGCGCGGGGGCCGGGGCGGGCGCCGGGGCCTGCGCGTCCGGGGTACGGGGAGCGGGGTGCGGGCGCGCCGCGTTCGGCGGGACGACCGGGATGCCGCTCGTGAGGGTGTCGCCGGAGACGTGACCGCCGCCGCCCTCGCCGCGCGGGGGCGCGGGCTGCTGGGGGGTCAGGACCGCGGTGTCGTCGGACAGACGGGGGGCGCCGGCCGACTGAACGGGGCCGCGTCCGGCCGGGCCACCGGGACCGACGGGCCCGCGTCCGGCCGGGCCGCCGGGACCCGCGGGGCCGCGGAACGGCGCGCCGCCGCCGAGGGAGGCGTTGCCGGTGACCGGGCCGGTGGTGGGACCGGCCGGCGGGGCGGCGGGGCCCTGGTGGGCGGGGGTTCCGGCGGCGGGCGTCCCGTCGTACATCGGGGTGCCGCCGGGCGGGGTGGGCCGGTAGGCGGGGGTGCCACCGGCCGGGGTGCCGTCGTAAGCCGGCGTCCCGCCCGCGGGCGTCCCGTCGTACAGCGGCGTCCCGCCGGCCGGGGTGCCGGTCTCGTAGAGCGGGTTACCGGGGGCGGGCGGGGCGCTGACCGGGCGGCTCGACGGGGTCGTGCCGACGGTCGGGACGCCGGAGGTGGCCGAGCCGGCGAAGCCGGTGCCGGGGGTCTCGCGGCCGGGGCCGGGCGCGGGCTTCGGCGCCGGGGCCTGCGGGGCCGGGGCGTGCGGCGCGGGGGTCTGGGCGGCCGGAGCGGGCGCGGGGGCCTGGGGCACCGGGCCCGGTGCGGCCTTGCGCGGGGCGAACCAGTCGCTGGTCGCCTTGGGCGCCGGGGCCTCCGCGGCCCGCGGCGGCTCGGGCGCGGCGGCGGGCTCGGGCTCCGGTTCCGCGACGGGCGCGGGCTCCGGCTCGGCCTCGGCGGCCGGGCCGTCGGCGACGGTCTTGCGGACCACGACGGGCGGGATCGGCCGCGAACCCGGGATGTTGATCCGGATCCGGGTCGTCAGCGTGGTCTCGGTCTTGGGCTCCTCCGGCGGCGCGGCCGCGGCGGGGGTCTCCTCCGGCGCGTCCTGCGTGGGGTGGAGCGACGGATACTGGCGGGATCCGTACGGCGGGGTCCCCGACGGGTAAGCGGCTCCACCGCGCCCCTGGGCGCCGGAGGACGGACTGTCAGTCTCTCGACCAGTTTCACGACTCAAAGCAGGATCTCCCGGTTGGCTCCGCCGCCCGCTCTTGCTGATGCTCGTTCTGACCCGGGCGGTTCGGCGGCGCGCACCACCATACTGGCCGCCGCCGTCTCGTACCCGACCCGTCGGCGGATGACGACGGGCAATCCGGCCGAAGTCAGGGCGACCCCGGTCTCAAGTCGGCCTGCTCACGCGGCCGGTCGCGGCAGCTTGCCGAGAGTGGCGCACATCACAGCGATCGCCATGCCTCCGAAGAGGAAGAGCAGCTCGCCGACACCGCCGCCGAACAGGCCGTCGCCCTCGGGCCGTCCGAGGCTGAGGACGATGACGGCGAGGAGCCAGCCGCCGCCCGCGGCGGCGATGCCGAGCTGTCTGCCGGTGGCGCGCAGGCCCCCGTAGAAGAGGCCGGCGGTGGCGAGGAGGGCGAGGAACAACCCGGCCGGGAGCCAGGCGGCTTGGACGAGGGTTCCGGCGGTGCCGACGAGGGCGCCGAGGACGAGGAGGACGACGTACGAGACGCCGCGCGCGAGGGGCGTGTTCATCGGGCGGTCACCCCCGCGAAGAGGTCCGTCTCGCGTTCCCCGGCGGGGGCTCCGGAGTCTCCCCGGACCAACTCGTAGTACTCGGTGGTGAGGATCGGCTGCGCGAGGTCGTTGGAGAGGGCGAAGAAGGGGCCGTCGACGGCGACTTGGGTGGCGTGCGCGGCCATGGCGGCGGTCTTGCGGGCGGCGTGCTCGGGTTCCGCCTCGATCACGGTGGTGACGCGGTCCTCGTCGACCACACCGGGCACGTCGTCGACGGCGGCGACGCCGGGGAAGACGGAGCCCTCGGCACGGAGGCGGGCGAAGCCGGACTCGACGACGGGGCGCGGCACGCGGTTCCAGTAGATCTTGGCGATCGCGTGGGCCGGGCCGAGGTCGGGGCGGTAGTCCGGGTCGGCGGCGAGGTCGGCGGCGCGCATGGCGACCCGGTGGGCCTGGATGTGGTCGGGGTGGCCGTAGCCGCCGTCGGGGTCGTAGGTGACGAGGACCTGGGGGCGGGTCTCGCGGACGATCGCGACGAGGTGGGGCGCGGCGGTGTCGACGTCGGTGTTCCAGAAGGCGCCGGGGCGCTCGTTCTGGGGGACGCCCATCATGCCGGAGTCGCGGAAGCGGCCGGGACCGCCGAGGAAGCGGTGGTCGGTGACGCCGAGCTCGGCCATGGCGGCGGCGAGTTCGCCGACGCGGTGGGCGCCGAGGCGGTCCTCGCGGTCCGGGGCGAGATGGGCGAGTTCGGGCGGAATGACCTCGCCCTCCTCGCCCAGGGTGCAGGTGACCAGGGTGACGAGGGCGCCTTCGGCCGCGTACCTGGCCATGGTGGCGCCGTTGTTGATCGACTCGTCGTCCGGGTGCGCGTGCACGAGGAGCAGCCGACGGGCGGGAAGCTCGGTCATGGCCCCAGCCTACGAGGCGGGGCCGCCGACCCTCCGGCAGGGACGCCGGGTCAGAACTTGAGGCCGCCGATCATGCCGGCGACGTTGGTGGTGAGGGTGCTGATGGAGGGGGCGATGGAGGAGCTCGCCAGGTAGAACCCCAGGAGCGCGCAGACCGCCGCATGTCCAGCCTTCAGCCCGGATTTCCGGATCAGCAGGAAGACGACGATCGCCAGCAGCACCACCACGGAGATCGAGAGTGCCACGGCGGTTCACCTCCACCTTCGGTCGGATGTTCGAGCGGTTCGGTCAGCGTGTACGTGCCGGAGCGGGTGCCGTCGTGATGCATACCCACCTAGCGCTACGGATCATAACTATCCGTTCCCTCGCATTGGTCGGCGGACGGAGGCACGGAGGGGGCGCACAGCGCGGTTTTCGGCCGCACACAGGTCGCGGCGCCCGGGAGCTCCCGCGCCGCCGGTTTCCGCTTGCCCTGGCGGGGTGGGCGGCCGGGTGCGGAAGTGGTGATTCCGGGAGCCTGGCATGTGCCGCATGGATTGGCCGGAATCATTAGCTCGGGGGAGGCTGGGGTTCCGGACGAGCGTTCACCAGCCGGGCGGGCGGGGGTGCGGCGGGGGCGGGGGGAGCAGGGCGGCCGGGGGGTACGGGGCGGTGGGCGGCGCGGGGGCGCCCGGTCCGGCGAGGAGCGCGAGGACGGCGGCTCCGGCCAGGAGCCCGTACAGGGCACTGAGGACGCTCAGTTGGTTGGCTCCCGTGAGCTCCGCGAGGTGCGGAAGGACCCCGCTCCGCAGGAACCCGGCCGTGTCGGCGAGGCCCTCCGCGCCGAGGAACGCCCCGGCGAGCAGCCCGAAGGCCCGCGTGTGGCGGGCTCGGGCGACGGCGGAGCCGGCGGCGGTGCAGCAGAGGACGACCAGGACCACGGCCAGCCAGCCGGGCGGGACGCCGAGGTCGGGGCCGCCGAGGTAACGGCCGCCGAGGAAGCGGTCGACGGTGATCTCCGCGGGCAGTTGCCCGGCCCGGTGGACCTCCCAGGAGAGGACGACGAGGGCGGCGAGCGCCAGCAGCACCGCGGCGGCGACGGCGGCGGCGGTCCGGGGCCGGGTGGGCGGCCGGTCGTGGGCGGAGGCGGCCGGGCGGCGGCCGGCGGCGGCGGTGACGAGGAGTCCGGCGGCGAGGGCGACGTCGAGGAGGCCGGTGACGAGGGCGCCGGTGCCGGGCGCCCAGAGGCCGGGGAGGCGCAGGGCGAGGGTGACGGCGCCGGTGGCGGCGAGCGCGGAGGCGGCGTGCCGGGAGCGGAGGGCGGCGACGGCGGTGGCCGTCGTGACCAGGAGCAGCACGGGGTCGACGAGGGAGGTGGCGGCCCGGAGGCGGATCAGGAGGGCGTGGTCGCCGATCCAGTGGTGGAAGAGGCCGGTGGGCGAGCCGAGGGCCGCGAGGTCCCTGAGGATCCAGACGGCGCAGACGAGGCCGAGGGCTCCGCAGAGCGCGGCGCCGATGAGACGTGCCGGTCGAGTCACAGTCACGGGGCCGATACTGACCGTCATGGGCGACCGAAACAAGCGGTTCCGGTCGCGGCCCGCCCCTGCGGCCGGCCGGGGGACAACCGTCGCCCCGGCCGGCCTACGGCACCCGCACGGCCGTACGCCGTCGAGCCTGCCGCGTCCGTATATCGGAGCCGCTTCGGGTGCGTTGCCCGGACGTTACGCGCCCGGCGGGCCCGGGCCGGGTCCGGCCACCCGCCCGGACGTCACGCGCCCGGCGGGCCCGGGGCCGGCGGCCGGGGGGTGTCGGGTTCCTCCGGCGGGACGACCTGCTTCTCCTCGGCGAAGTGGCAGGCGGAGTCGTGCCGGGCCGGGGTGTCGACGAGGCGGAACGCGGCGGGGACGGCGAGCAGCGGGACCTCCAGGGCGCAGCGCTCCCGGGCCTTCCAGCAGCGGGTGCGGAAGCGGCAGCCCGAGGGGATGTTGGCCGGGGAGGGGACGTCGCCGGAGAGGATGATGCGCTCGCGGTGGGCGCGGGCCTCCGGGTCGGGGACGGGCACGGCGGAGAGCAGCGCCTGCGTGTAGGGGTGGGTGGGGTGGTCGTAGATCTCGGCGTCGGTGCCGATCTCGACGATCCGGCCGAGGTACATGACGCCGACGCGGTCGGAGATGTGCCGCACGATCGACAGGTCGTGGGCGATGAAGACGTAACTCAGGGAGAACTCGGTCTGGAGGTTCTCCAGGAGGTTGACGACCTGGGCCTGGACGGAGACGTCGAGGGCGGAGACCGGCTCGTCGGCGACGATGATCTCGGGCTGGAGGGCGAGGCCGCGGGCGATGCCGATGCGCTGGCGCTGGCCGCCGGAGAACTGGTGGGGATAGCGGTTGATGTACTCGGGGTTGAGGCCGACGACGTCGAGGAGGTCCTGCACCTTGCGGCGCCGGTCGCCCTTGGGCGCGACCTCGGGGTGGATCTCGTACGGCTCTCCGATGATGTCGCCGACGGTCATGCGGGGGTTGAGCGAGGTGTACGGGTCCTGGAACACCATCTGGATGTTGCGGCGGACGGCCTTGAGGGCCCTCGGGGAGAGCTTGGCGAGGTCCTCGCCCTTGTAGCGGATGGAGCCGGAGGTCGGGCGCTCCAGGTTGACGAGCATGCGGGCGACGGTGGACTTGCCGCAGCCGGACTCGCCGACGATGCCGAGGGTCTCGCCTGCGGCGAGGTCGAAGTCGACGCCGTCCACGGCCCGGACGGCGCCGACCTGCTTCTTGAAGAGGATGCCCTGGGTGAGCGGGTAGTGCTTGTGGAGGTCCCGGACTTCGAGAATCGCCTCAGCCATGGAGGCACTCCTTCCAGAAGTGGCAGGCGCTCGTTCGCGGGACGGGCGACTCGGTGACGTCGTACAGCGGGGGCACGTCGGTGCGGCAGCGGTCCCGGGCCAGCGGACAGCGGGGGTTGAAGGCGCAGCCGGGCGGGATGTTCAGGAGGTTGGGCGGGAGGCCCTTGATGGCGAAGAGCTCGTGGCCCTTCTGGTCGAGGCGCGGGATCGATTCGAGCAGGCCCTTGGTGTAGGGGTGGGCGGGGCTCTTGTAGATCTCGTGGACGGGGGCCTGCTCGACGATCCGGCCGGCGTACATCACGGCGATCTTGTCGGCGACGTCGGCGACGACGCCGAGGTCGTGGGTGATGAGGATGAGGCCCATGTTGAGTTCGCGCTGGAGCTCGGCGAGGAGGTCCATGACCTGGGCCTGGACGGTGACGTCGAGGGCGGTGGTGGGCTCGTCGGCGATGATCAGCTCGGGTTCGAGGGCGAGCGCCATCGCGATCATGATGCGCTGGCGCATGCCGCCGGAGAACTGGTGGGGGTACTGGCCGACGCGTTCCCTGGCGGCGGGGATGCGGACCCGGTCCATGAGTTCGACGGCCTTGGCGCGGGCGTCCTTCTTCGACATGCCGCGGTGCACCCGGAACATCTCGCCGAGCTGCTCGCCGACGGTGAGGACGGGGTTGAGGGAGGAGAGCGCGTCCTGGAAGATCATCGCCATCTTGGCGCCGCGGATCTGCCGCCGCTCCTCCTCCTTGAGCGTGAGGAGGTCCTGGCCCTGGAAGAGGATCTCGCCGCCGGTGATCCTGCCCGGGGGGATGTCGAGGATGCCCATGACGGCCTGGGCGGTGACCGACTTGCCGGAGCCGGACTCGCCGAGGACGGCGAGGGTCTCCCCCGCGTCGACGGAGTAGTCGACGCCGTTGACCGCCTTGGCCACCCCGTCGCGGGTGTGGAACTCCACGTGCAGGTCGCGCACTTCGAGCAGCATGGGTTCCTACCTCAGCTTGGGGTCGAGGGCGTCGCGGACGGCGTCGCCGAGCATGATGAAGGCGAGCACGGTGACGGCGAGGGCGCCGGAGGGCCAGAGCAGCATGTGCGGCGCGTTGCGGATGTACGGCGAGGCCGAGGAGATGTCGATGCCCCAGGAGACCGTCGGGGGCTTGAGGCCGACGCCGAGGAAGGACAGCGTCGCCTCCAGGGCGATGTACGTGCCGAGGGCGATGGTGGCGACGACGATGACCGGGGCCAGGGCGTTGGGCGTGATGTGGCGCAGCAGCATGCGGGAGTTGGAGGCGCCGAGGGCGCGGGCGGCCTGCACGTAGTCGTTCTGCTTGACGGTGATGACCGAGCCGCGGGCGATGCGGGAGATCTGGGGCCAGCCGAGCAGCACCATGAAGCCGATGACGGGCCAGACGGTGTTGTTGCTGACGACGGAGAGGAGGACGAGGCCGCCGAGGACGACGGGGATGGCGAAGAAGATGTCGGTGACCCGGGAGAGGAAGCCGTCCCAGGCGCCGCCGAAGAAGCCGGCGAGGCCGCCGAGGACGGAGCCGAGGATCGTGACGCCGAGGGTGGCGAAGAGGCCGACCTGGACGGAGGCCCTGGCGCCGTAGACGGTACGGGTGTAGACGTCGCAGCCCTGGCCGTTGAAGCCGAAGGGGTGGCCGGGCTGGGAGCCCTCCTGGGCCTTGGAGAGGTCGCAGTCGAGGGGGTTGCCGCTGGCGATGAGCTGCGGCCAGATGGCGATGACCACGAGGAAGACGATGATCAGGCCGGAGATGATGAAGACGGGGTTGCGGCGCAGGTCGTGCCAGGCGTCGGACCAGAGCGAGCGGGGCTTCTTGTCGGGGCCGGTGCCCTCGGGGCCGCCCGGTGTCTTCTCCAGGGTCTCGGCCTCGGCCATCGCGAGGTCGTAGGCGCCGCCGCCTCCGGTGGGGGCGATGGCCTGGCCGTCGTACGGCTGCTCGGGCTGGTCAGGCATAGCGGATCCTCGGGTCAAGGACGGCGTACAGGAGGTCGACGAGCAGGTTCGCCACCAGGAAGACCAGGACGAGGACGGTCACGAAGCCGACGACGGTCTGGGTGTTCTGGCGCAGGATGCCCTGGTAGAGCTGGTAGCCCACGCCGTGGATGTTGAAGATCCGCTCGGTGACGATGGCGCCGCCCATGAGGGCGCCGATGTCGGTGCCGATGAAGGTCACGACGGGGATGAGGCTGTTGCGCAGCAGGTGGCGGGTGATGACGCGGCGGCGGGGCAGGCCCTTGGCGACGGCGGTGCGGACGTAGTCGGCGCGCTTGTTCTCGGCGATCGAGGTGCGGGTGAGCCGGGTGACGTACGCGAGGGAGACGGAGGCGAGGACCAGGCCGGGGACGAGGAGTTCGGCGAAGGTGGCCTCGGAGGAGACGGAGGGGTCGATCCACTTCCACTTGACGCCGAGGAGCAGCTGGACCAGCAGGCCGGTGACGAAGGTCGGGACGGAGATGACGACCAGGGTCAGCAGCAGCACCGTCGTGTCGACGGGGCGGCCGCGGCGCAGGCCGGTGAGGACGCCGAGGCTGATGCCGATGACGATCTCGAAGAGGATGGCCACGATGGTGAGGCGGATGGTGACCGGGAAGGCGCTGGCCATCAGCTCGGTGACCTCCTGGCCGTTGAAGGCCGTGCCGAAGTCGCCGGTGAAGACGTTGCCCATGTAGGTCAGGTATTGCTGCCAGACCGGCTTGTCGAGGCCGAACTCCTTCTTGAGCTGGGCCGCGGTCGCCGGGTCGCACTGGCGGTCGCCGCACAGTCCGGCGACGGGGTCGCCCATCACGTTCACCATCAGGAAGATCAGCAGCGTGGCGCCGAAGAAGACCGGGATCATCTGCAGCAGTCGCCGGATCACATAACGACCCATGGGGGGCTCCGGGGGGTGTGGGGAAGGCGTACGGCCCGGGCGCGGGGGTCCGCGGGGCCGGGCCGTACGCCACCGACCTGCTACGGCGTCAGTTGACCTTGATCTCGTTGTAGACGGGGACGCTGAAGGGGTTCAGCGCCACGTTCGAGATGCGCTCCGAGTAGCCGGCGCTGCCGTTCTGGTACCAGAGCGGGATGGCCCCCATGTCGTCGCGGAGGACTTCCTCGGCCTGCTGGAAGAGTCCGACGGCCTTGGCGGTGTCGGTCTCGGCGTTGGCCTGGTCGACGAGCTTGTCGAACTCGGCGCTCGTGTACTTGCCGTCGTTGGACGAGGCGTTGGTGTAGTACATCGGCTGGAGGAAGTTCTGGATGAGCGGGTAGTCCATCTGCCAGCCGGCCCGGAAGGGCCCGTTGAGCTTCTGGGTGGTGACCTGGTTGCGGTAGTCGGCGAAGGTGCCGACGGGGTTGCCGACGCAGGCCCGGTCGTTGCCGAGGGCGCGGTTGATGGAGTTGCAGACCGCGTCCACCCACTCCTTGTGGGAGCCGGTGTCGGCGTTGTACGAGATCTTCATCGTGCCGCCGGGGATGCCGCCGCCCTCGGCGACGAGCTTCTTCGCCTCGGTGGGGTTGTACGCGCAGGAGTCGCCGCAGACGTCCTTGAAGCCGCCCTCCTCGCCGAGGACCGGGGAGGTCCAGTCCTTGGCGGGGGTGCGGGTCTTCTGGAAGATCGTCTCGGTGATCTGCTCGCGGTTGATCGCCATGGAGAGGCCCGTGCGGAGCTTCTCCTGGCCGGGCTTGTTCCAGGCCGGGTCGTAGAAGGGGATCGACAGGGTCTGGATGATGCCGGCGGGGGTGTTGATGTACCGGTCGCCGAGGTCGGCCTCGACGTTCTTGAGCTGGGAGGCGGGGACGTCGTCGACGAGGTCGAGGTTGCCGGCGATGAGGTCGGTGTAGGCGGTGTTGTTGTCGGTGTAGACCTTCAGGGTGACGCCGCCGTTCTGGGCCTTGTCGTCGCCGGGGTAGCTGTCCCACCGCTTGAGGGCCATCTGGGAGCCCTTGGTGTACGAGTCGACGGTGTACGGGCCGTTGCCGACGGGCTTCGAGAGCCACCCGGCGCGGTCGTTGAAGAAGGCCTTGGGCAGCGGGGCGAAGGCCGCGTAGCCGAGGGTGTCGGGGAAGGTCGAGAACTTCTGGGTGAGCTTGACCGTGAAGGTCAGGGGCCCGGTGACCTTGAGGCCGGAGAGGGTGTCGGCGGTGGGCTCGCCCTTGTCGGGGTGGACCTTGTCGTACCCCTCGATGTAGCCGAAGAAGTAGGCGTTCTTCTGGTTGTTCTTCAGGTTGGCGCCGTAGTTCCAGGCGTCGACGAAGGACTGGGCGGTGACCTTCTCGCCGTTGGAGAAGGTCCAGCCGTCCTTGACCGTGACGGTGAAGTTGGTGGAGTCGGTGGTCTCGATCTTCTCGGCGAGCATGTCCTTGGCCTCGCCGGTCTTCGGGTCGTACCGCTTGAGACCGCGGAAGATCATGTCGAGGACCTTGCCGCCCTGGACCTCGTTGGTGTTGGCCGGCTCCAACGGGTTCTGCGGGTCGCCCCACGAGGAGGACACGATGCCGTCGGCCCCTCCGCCACCGCCGCTGTCGTCACCGCCGCCACAGGCGGTCGCCGCGAGGGCGACCGCGGTGGCCAGTGCGGCCCACTTCGCGTGCGTGGCTCCGCGCATGACATGCCTCCCGAAGATCCTTGCCGAGACTTAGGCCCCCATATCACCGCGTAAGGGACATGCGCGCATCTCGGTCGCACCCGTCCGGGCGGCGGGCGCGGGGCGCGCGGACGACGAAGGGCGCCCCGGTTCCGTGGGTACGGAACCGGGGCGCCCGGTGCGTTCGACGCGTGCGGATCAGCAGATCGAACGGATCAGCCGGATCAGCCGGATCAGACGGGGAGGACCGTCCGCTCCTCGGCGAAGTGGCAGGCCGACTCGTGCGCGGCCAGGGTGTCCTGGCCCTGGAAGCGCTCCGGGATCGCGAGGAGCGGGACCTCGGTGGAGCACTTCTCCTGCGCCTTCCAGCAACGGGTGCGGAAGCGGCAGCCCGACGGCGGGTTCGCCGGTGAGGGGACGTCACCGGTGAGGATGATCCGGTCGCGGTGGGCGCGGGCCTCCGGGTCCGGCACGGGCACCGCGGAGAGCAGCGCCTGCGTGTACGGGTGCGTCGGGTGCTCGTAGATCTGCTCGTCCGTACCGATCTCGGCCATCTTGCCGAGGTACATCACGCCCACGCGGTCCGAGATGTGCCGGACGATCGACAGGTCGTGCGCGATGAAGATGTAGGAGAGGTTGAACTCGTCCTGCAGCTTCTCCATCAGGTTGATGACCTGCGCCTGGACGGAGACGTCCAGGGCGGAGACCGGCTCGTCGCAGATGATGATCTCCGGGTTGAGCGCGAGGCCGCGGGCGATGCCGATGCGCTGGCGCTGACCGCCGGAGAACTGGTGCGGGTAGCGGTTGATGTACTCGGGGTTCAGACCGACGACGTCGAGCAGCTCCTGCACCTTGCGGCGCCGGTCGCCCTTCGGGGCCACCTCGGGGTGGATGTCGAAGGGCTCGCCGATGATGTCGCCGACCGTCATGCGCGGGTTCAGCGAGGTGTACGGGTCCTGGAACACCATCTGGATGTTGCGGCGGACGGCCTTCAGGGCGCGGCCGGACAGCCTGGTGATGTCCTGGCCCTTGTAGAAGACCTCGCCGGCGGTGGCCCGCTCCAGGTTCATCAGGAGCTTGGCGACGGTGGACTTGCCACAGCCGGACTCGCCCACGATGCCGAGGGTCTCGCCCTGGAAGAGGTCGAAGGAGACCCCGTCCACGGCCTTGACCGCGCCGACCCGCTTCTTGAAGAGGATGCCCTGCGTCAGCGGGAAGTGCTTCTGCAGGTTGCGCACCTGGAGGATCGGCTCCCCCCGCTCGACGGGGGCGTCGAGCGCGGCGGCCACGGCCTCGTCGTTCTTGCTGAGGTCAGCCATGGATCGTCTCCTTCCAGAAGTGGCAGGCGCTCTTGCGGCCCGGCAGGTCCGCACCGTCCTGCTCGGTGACCGGCACCAGGGCCGGGATCTCCGTGCGGCAGAGGTCGGTGGCCTTGGGGCAGCGCGGGTTGAAGGCGCAGCCGGCGGGCACCCGGAGCAGGTTGGGCGGCAGGCCCTTGATCGCGTACAGCTCCTGGCCCTTCTGGTCCAGGCGCGGGATCGAGTCCAGGAGGCCCCGGGTGTACGGGTGGGCGGGGCGCGCGTACAGCTCGTGCACGGGCGCCTGCTCGACGATCCGGCCCGCGTACATCACGGCGATCTTGTCCGCGACGTCGGCGACGACTCCGAGGTCGTGGGTGATCAGGATCAGGCCCATGTTGTACTCGCGCTGGAGCTCCGCGAGGAGGTCCATGACCTGGGCCTGGACCGTCACGTCGAGGGCCGTGGTGGGCTCGTCGGCGATGATCAGGTCGGGCTCGAGGGCCAGCGCCATGGCGATCATGATGCGCTGGCGCATGCCGCCGGAGAACTGGTGGGGGTAGTCGGAGACCCGGGCCGCGGCGGCGGGGATCTTGACCTTGTCCATCAGCTCGATGGCCCTGGCCTTGGCGTCCTTCTTGGACAGGCCGTGGTGGACCCGGAACATCTCGCCGAGCTGGTAGCCGACGGTGAGGACCGGGTTCAGGGAGGACAGCGCGTCCTGGAAGATCATGGCGATCTTCCGGCCGCGGATCTTCCGGCGCTCCTCGTAGGACATCTTGAGCATGTCCTCGCCGCGGAACAGGATCTCGCCCTGCGGGATCTTGCCGGGCGGCATGTCGAGGATGCCCATGATGGCCTGCGCGGTGACGGACTTGCCGGAGCCGGACTCGCCGAGCACGGCGAGCGTCTCACCGGCGTTCACCGAGTAGTTGACGCCGTTGACCGCCTTGGCCACACCGTCGCGGGTGTGGAACTCGACGTGCAGGTCCTTGACTTCGAGCAGCGGGCCGTTGTGCTCGGCTCCGTCGCGCGGCGCGGGGACGGCCGCGGTCTTGTCGATGATGCTCATCTTTTACGCCCTCCTCAGCGCAGCTTGGGGTCGAGGGCGTTGCGGACGGCTTCGCCGAGCATGATGAACGCCAGGACGGTGATGCTCAGCATGATCGACGGCCAGAGCAGGACATGCGGGGCAACGCGGATCTGGTCGACGGCGGTGGAGACGTCGACACCCCACGAGACGGTCGGGGCGGCGAGGCCCAGACCCAGGTAGGACAGGGTGGCCTCGGCCGAGATGTAGCCGCCGAGCGCGATGGTCGCGACGACGATCACCGGGGCCATGGCGTTCGGCAGGATGTGCCGGAAGAGGATCCGGGACGTGCCGGCGCCGAGGGCCTTGGCGGCGTGGACGTAGTCGGCCTGCTTCACGGTGATCACGGCGCCGCGCATGACGCGCGCCATCTGCGTCCAGCCGAGGAAGGCGAGGGCGAAGACGACGACCCAGACGGTCCGGTCGGTGAAGGACTGCAGGACGACCATGGCGCCGAGCAGGAACGGGATGCCGAAGAAGATGTCGGTGACCCGGGAGAGGAGCGCGTCGATCCAGCCGCCGAAGTAGCCGGCGAGCATGCCCATCAGGCCGCCGACGACGGTGACGATGAGGGTGACGCAGATGCCGACGATGATCGAGGCGCGGGTGCCGTAGATCAGACGGGAGTAGACGGAGCGGCCCTGCTGGTCGTAGCCGAACCAGCCCTCGGAGCCGATGCTGCCCAGCTCGGGCTTGCCGAGGTAGTGCTTCACCAGGTCACCGGCGGTCGGGGACGCGCTGGTGAAGAGGGTCGGGAAGGCGGCGATCAGCAGCAGGAACGCGATCAGCACCGACGAGACGATGAAGTACGGATTCCGGCGCAGGTCGCGCCAGGCGTCGCCCCACAGGCTGCGCGCCTTCTCCGGCTTGGCGGCCGGGGCCACGTCCACCGGGGGGGTGGCGACGGCGTCCTCGGCTGCGGTGGAGGTGGCGGTCTTGGTCACGTCAGGCATACCGGATCCTCGGGTCCAGGACCGCGTACAGCAGGTCGATGAGGAGGCTGGTCACGAGGTAGACAAGGACCAGGATGGTCACGAGGCCGACGAGGGTGGTGCCCTCGCGCCGGGTGATCGACTCGGCGATCAGGCCGCCGACGCCCTTCACGTTGAAGATGCGCTCGGTGACGATCGCGCCGCCCATCAGGGCGCCGATGTCGGTGCCGAGGAAGGTGACGACCGGGATCATCGAGTTGCGCATGAGGTGGACACCGATGACGCGGCGCTTCGGCAGGCCCTTGGCGACGGCCGTGCGCATGTAGTCGGCGCGCAGGTTCTCGGCCATCGAGGTGCGCGTGAGCCGCGCCACATAGGCAAGCGAGAGACCACCGAGGACGATGGCCGGAGCGATCATCTCGGAGAGCAGCTGGTCGTTGCTGACGTTCGGCGCGATCCAGCCCAGGTTGTCCGCGAAGATCATCTTGATGAAGAAGCCCAGGACGAAGACCGGGATCGAGATGATCAGCAGGGTGAAGATCAGGATGGCGTTGTCCGCCAGGCGGCCGGCGCGGAGGCCGGCGATGATGCCGAGGCCGATGCCGAAGATCAGCTCGAAGGCGAAGGCGAGGGCCGCCAGCTGAATGGTGACGGGGAACGCGTCGCCCACCACTTCGGTCACGGGACGGTCGTTGCGCAGCTGCGTCCCGAAGTCGAAGTGGAAGATGATCCCGCTGATGTAGTCCCAGTACTGCTTGATCAGCGGCTGGTCGAGACCGAGCTTGTGTCTGATCTCCGCGATGGTCGAGGGAGATGCTCCCTTGTCACCGAACAGACCGGCCACGGGGTCGCCGGGCAGGCTGTAGACCATGAGGAAGATCAGCAGGGTTGTCCCGAAAAAGACCGGGATCATCTGGAGCAGTCGTCGTGCGACATAGCGCCCCATCATGCCTCCGTTGAGATGTGACGGCCGCAGCCGACGGGCCCTCCCGCGACAGGCCGTGCCCCGATCCGGGCACGGCGATGTCGTGGAAGGGCCCCCCAGCCACTGCGTAAGGCGCCGAGACGGGACTGACGATCCGTCAGTCCCGTGACGGCTTGCGGACTACGCTTGGGTGATTACTTCGAGACCTTGACGCCGGTCAGGATCGGGTCGCCGTCCTGGCCGTACGCCACACCCGAGACCTTCTCGGAGAAGCCCGCGTTGACCTTGTAGTACCAGAGCGGGATCGACGGCATGTAGTTGACCAGGTCCTTCTCGATGGCCTGGTACTTCTTCACCGACTCGTCGAGCGTCGGAGCGGAGTCCGCGTCGGCGATCTTGGCGTCGAGCTCCTTGTTGGAGAAGTCACCCTGGTTGCCGCCCGCACCCGTGCGGAACAGGTCCGAGATGAAGTTGGCGTTCACCGGGTAGTCGAGCACCCAGCCGGAGCGGTACAGGGACTTGACCTGCTTGGTCTTACGGGCCTGGAGGTCGGCCTGGAAGTCCGGCTTGCCGTCGCCGACGCACTTGACGCCGGTGTTCTGGGTGATGGAGTTGCAGACCGCGTCCACCCACTCCTTGTGGCCACCGTCGGCGTTGAACTGGATGGAGATGGCGTTGTTCGGGACGCCACCGCCGGCCTTGATGAGCTCCTGGGCCTTCTTCGGGTCGAACTTGGTGATCTCGACCGCGTTCGGCTGGTAGCCGAGCACACCCTTGGCGACCCAGCCGGTGGCGGGCTCGCGGGTGCCCTGGAGCACCGTCTTGGTGATGGTGGCGCGGTCGATCGCCATGGACAGACCCTGGATGACGCGCGGGTCGACCTGCTTCGGCTTCTTCCACTGGTCGGCGTAGAAGGCGACGGCGATGGTCTGGATCGCGGAGTACGCCTGGTCCACGGCGCGGTCGCCGAGGTCCTGACGGTAGACCGGGAGGTCCTTCGGGGCGATCTGGCGCAGGACGTCGACGTTGCCCGACTTCAGGTCCTCATAGGCGGCCTCGAGGGTGGTGTAGTTCTTGAAGAGCACACCACCGTTCTGCGCCTTGTTCGGACCCTTGTAGTCGTCGTAACGGACGATCTCGATCTGCTTCTTGTGGTCCCAGCTCTTGAACTTGTAGGGACCGTTGCCGACGGGAGCCTGGCCGCGCTCCTTCTCGGAGAGCTTGTAGAAGGACTCCGGCAGCGGGGCGAAGACGATGTACGCCAGCTTGTGCGCGAAGTACGGGACCGGCTTCGAGAGCTCGATCGTGAAGGTGTTCTCGTCGACGACCTTCAGGCCATCCAGCTTGTCGGCGGTCGCCTTGGCGCCCTCCTCCTCCGGGTGGACCTTCTCGAAGCCCTTGATGTCGGCGAACCAAGAGGCCAGACCCTGGGCGTTCTTGAGCTGGGCGTTCCAGTTCCAGGCGTCCACGAAGGACTTGGAGGTCACCGGGGTGCCGTCGTGGAAGGTCCAGCCCGGCTTGAGCTTGACGGTCCACGTCTTCGAGTCGGTCGTGGTGACCGACTCGGCGTTGATCATCTCCAGGGAGCCGTCGGCCTTGTAGTCGACCAGGGTCGAGAACAGGCCGGCCATGACGGCGGAGCCGTTGGACTCCATCGTGTCACCGGTGAGCAGGGGCTTCTCCGGCTCGCCCAGCTCGACGGAGAAGATTCCGTTCGGGTCGACTTCGCCCTTGGCGTCGCTTCCGCTGCCGCCCTTACCCCCGCCACAGGCGGTCGCAGCCAGGGCGACGACGATCGCGCCCGCTACCCACTTGGCGCTCTTGGCACCACGCATGGGTTCCTCCTCATGAGTCCACTTTTGTCACTACAAGAGGGGCACTTCGAGTCCGCCGACACCCCTGACGGCGTTGCACTCGCGTACCCCGAGTGTGCTCGTGAGTCGGCACTCCCCACAGTGCGTGACCCATTGACCCGAGCTCAATGGAGCCAACTATTAAGTACGTCCGGGCCGTAAACCACACTTAAGTGGTCTCGGTTTGACAACATCGCCCAGCCCCTGATGACCGAAATCCGGACAAACTGATCACAGACAGACACCCCCGAAACGGACCGTTAACACACGTACCGGAGAGCGATGGTCGATATGCGGACGCCGCGACCGTGAAATGGAGTTGACGGGATTTGACGAAAGGCCCGGATCCCCACACGTTTCCGTGGGGATCCGGGCCCTTCTGCTGACGTCGTGTCAGCCGTGAGCGGCGAAGATCACAGGTCCGGGACCAGGCCCAGTCCTACCCCGCCGCTCGTCGCCGTATGCGGCCTCGACGAGACCTCTTGGGAGGGACGAGACCTCGTCGGGCGGGCGTCAGCTGTTCTTGGCGCGCGAGGCGGAGCGGCCGCGCTCCTTCTGGTCCAGGACGACCTTGCGGATGCGCACGGCCTCCGGGGTCACCTCGACGCACTCGTCGTCGCGGCAGAACTCCAGGGACTGCTCCAGGGAGAGCTTCCGCGGCGGGACGATCGCCTCGAAGGAGTCGGCGGAGGAGGAGCGCATGTTGGTGAGCTTCTTCTCCTTGGTGATGTTCACGTCCATGTCGTCGGAGCGGGAGTTCTCACCGACGATCATGCCCTCGTACACCTCGGTGCCGGGCTCCACGAAGAGGACGCCGCGCTCCTGGAGGTTGGTCATCGCGAAGCCGGTGACCGCGCCCGCGCGGTCGGCGACCAGCGAGCCGTTGTTACGGGTGACCAGCTGGCCGAACCACGGCTCGTGGCCCTCGTGGATCGAGTGGGCGATGCCCGTGCCGCGGGTCTGGGTCAGGAACTCCGTACGGAAGCCGATGAGGCCGCGGGACGGGACGACGAACTCCATGCGGACCCAGCCGGAACCGTGGTTGGACATGTTGTCCATGCGGCCCTTGCGGACGCCCATGAGCTGCGTGACCGCACCCATGTGCTCCTCGGGGACGTCGACCGTCAGGCGCTCGACCGGCTCGTGGATCTTGCCGTCGACCTCCTTGGTGACGACCTGCGGCTTGCCGATGGTGAGCTCGAAGCCCTCGCGGCGCATCTGCTCGACCAGGATGGCGAGCGCGAGCTCACCGCGGCCCTGGACCTCCCAGGCGTCGGGGCGGTCGGTGTCGAGGACGCGGAGCGAGACGTTGCCGATGAGCTCGCGGTCCAGACGGTCCTTCACCTGACGGGCCGTGACCTTGCGGTCCTTGACCGCGGCCTTGGCGTCCGCGCCCTTGCCGGTGCCGCCGCGGCCGACGAGCGGCGAGGTGTTCGTACCGATGGTCATGGAGATGGCCGGCTGGTCGACCGTGATCAGCGGCAGCGCGACCGGGTTCTCCGGGTCGGCCAGGGTCTCGCCGATCATGATGTCCGGGATGCCGGCGACGGCGCAGATGTCACCGGGGCCGGCGACCTCGGCCGGCTTGCGGGTGAGCGCCTCGGTCATCATCAGCTCGGTGATGCGGACGTTCGAGACCGTGCCGTCGCGCTTGATCCACGCGACCGTCTGGCCCTTGCGGAGCTCGCCCTGCTCGACGCGGAGCAGCGCGATGCGGCCGAGGAAGTTGTCGGCGTCGAGGTTGGTGACGTGGGCCTGGAGCGGCGCGTCCTCCTCGTACGTCGGGGCGGGGACGTGCTCCAGGATCGTGGAGAAGAACGGCTCCAGGTTGGTGGAGTCCGCCGGGACCGTGCCGTCCTCCGGCTTGGTCAGCGAGGCGATGCCGTCACGGCCGCAGGCGTAGACGATCGGGAACTCGATCTGGTCCTCGTCCGCGTCCAGGTCGAGGAAGAGGTCGTAGGTCTCGTTGACGACCTCGTCGATCCGGGAGTCCGGGCGGTCCGTCTTGTTGATGCAGAGGATGACGGGCTTGCGCTGCTGGAGGGCCTTGCGCAGCACGAAGCGGGTCTGCGGGAGCGGACCCTCGGAGGCGTCCACCAGGAGGACGACGGCGTCGACCATCGACAGACCACGCTCGACCTCGCCACCGAAGTCGGCGTGGCCGGGGGTGTCGATGATGTTGATCGTGATCGGGGCCCCGCCGTCCTTGGGGTGGTACTTCACCGCCGTGTTCTTGGCGAGGATCGTGATGCCCTTCTCACGCTCCAGGTCGTTCGAGTCCATCATGCGGTCGTCGAGCTGCTGGTGGGCGGCGAAGGCACCGGCCTGCTTGAGCATGGCGTCGACGATGGTCGTCTTGCCGTGGTCGACGTGGGCGACGATGGCGACGTTACGGATGTCGTGGCGCGTGGGCATGGGTGGCTTGCGCTTCTCTCGGATCGTGGGAATCGGCGTCAGTTCCTCTTACGCCCGCCGGGCGGACGCGCCACGGCTATGTCCTATGGTACGGGGCTGCCGCGCAAGGGGCTTCCCCGCCCGCAGTCCGAAAGGGTCTACTGGGGGATTTCAAGGGTGTGGGGGATGTCGCACGACCGGGTCAAGGGTCCGACGTGATCCTGCCCGCCGGGTTCGCCGGCGGGCAAGGAACTTGAGCGGCATCTGAGGTTGTGAGCTGCTCTTTCAGGGGTTTCAGCGGTTCTGCGGGGATCCCTTGGTGGATGCGGGCTTCTTGTAGCCGATGTCCTGGTAGCGGGGGGCCGCGAAGCCCCAGGCCCCGGCGTTCACGAGGTCGGCCTTGGCGGCGACGAGCTGGGGCCGCTGGTAGAGGGGGATGGATCCGGCCGCGGCCCAGATCCGGGCGTCGGCCTGGCGCACCAGCTCGCGTGCCTCCTCCTCGTCCAGGGTCCCCGCCGCCTGGTCGAACAGCTGGTCGATGCGGTCGGTGCCCACGCGCGAGTAGTTCTGCTCGACGAGCAGGGAGCCGTCGGACGCGGGCTCCGGCTTGGCGAAGATCGGCCGCGCGTCGGTGGCCGGGAAGGCGGACGCCGGCCACGAGTAGAGGGCGAGGTCGTACTCGCCCGAGGCGATGTGGTCCTTGAAGAAGCTCTCGTCCGGGACCTTGGTCACCTGGGTGCGGATGCCGACGGCGTCGAGCATCCGGACGATCCGGTCGCCCACCGCCCGCAGCGACTCCGAGCCCGGCCCCGACGGCAGGACGAAGCGGAGGCTGAGCGCCTTGCCGTCCTTGCCGAGCGCCTGGCCGGTGCCGGGTACGGCCGCGGGGGCCGCCGTGCCGCGCGGGGCGTAGGCACCGGCCACGCCCCGGTCCGGCTTGGTGACCGACTGGGCGGCGCGGGCTCCGCCGCCGGCGCCGGTGTCGAGGGCTTCGGAGCGGGCGCCGGTGTCGAGGGCTTCGGAGCGGGCGAGGAGGGCCTCGGCCTGGCGGGCGGCGGCGGGGGCGGGCGCCAGGACGGCGGTGCCGTTCTCGGGGCCGCCGGGCCCGATGAGGGGGGCCGTGCGCCGCTCGCCGGGCTTGTCGTCGCCGACGATGTAGAGGCCCTCGTCGGACGCGGTGTCCTCGGCCTTCTTCTTGGCGTCGTCCTTCTCGGCCGCCTTCTCGCCCGCCTTCTCGCCCGCCTTCTCGGCCGCCTGCTTCTCCGCGGACTCCTCGGCGGCCTTCTCCGTGCCCGTCTCCTCCTCGGCCGTCTTCTTCTCGGCCGTTTTCTTCTCGGCCGTCTTCTTCTCTGCCTCGCTGCCCGCCTCGGTGCCCGCGGGCTTCCTGGCCGCGCCGCCCGGGACCCAGCCGGCGTCGGCGAGGAGCGCCCGCGCCTCCTGGGTGTCCTGGTCCCCGAGGGCGTCGCTGCTGTCGGCGTAGGCGGCCTGGCCGGCGAGGGCGAGGTGGCTGCCGGGCGGCTCGGCCGGGAGGCCGAGCGGCTTGAGTACGGATTCGGCCAGTTCCTTGCGGTCGATGGCGCGGGCCACCGCGCGCCGTACGCGCTCGTCGGAGAGCGGCCCGGACTCGCCGTTGAGGGAGAGCTGGGTGTAGGCGGGCTCCAGGGACTTGCGTACGACGAGTCCGGCCAGGCCCTTCTGCTCGGCCGCGTACCGGGCGACGGCCTTCTGGTTCTTCTCGCGGGCGGCCCGCACCTCCTCGGCCGCCTCCTCGTCGGAGCCGTGGGCGAGCGCCCAGGACTTGAGCGCCTTGGACGGGGTGATCGCGGAGCCGGGTCCGTGGGCGAGGGCGGCCTGGGCGCCGTTGCGGCCGGCGCGTGCGTCCCGTACGGCGAGGGCGATCCGGTCGGCCGTGGCCCGGTCGACCTCGGCGAGGTCGAGCTTCCCGGAGGCGAGGGCCGTCGCCCGCTCGGCGCGGGGGACGGCCTTGAGGACGAGGCTGTCCAGCTTGGCGGGCTGCCCCCACCAGCGGGGGTTGCGGGTGAGGGTGACGTCGCCGCTCGCGCGGTCGATCCGCTTGAGCAGGAACGGTCCTGCGGTCGCCTTGAGCGCGGTGCGCGCCCCGTCGTTGAAGGAGGCGGGGGACCCCATCACCTCCTTCGGGTAGAGGGGGGTGAAGAGGGACTGCCAGTCGGCGTAGGGCTTGGCGTAGGTGACCCGGACCTCCAGGTCGTTCTTGCCCCGCTCGATCTTCTCGATCCGCTCGTAGCCGGAGTTCCGGGCCGTCCAGTACGCGGTGTCGCGGCCGCTCAGCGCGCGCCACTGGGCGACGAAGTCCGCCGCACCGATCTCGCGCCCGTCGCTCCACACCGCCTGCTGGTTGAGCTTGTAGAGGACGACCTGCTTGGGCTCGGTCTCCACGACCTGCGCGGACTCCAGGTAGTCGGGGTTGCGCTGCGGCCTGCCGCGCTCGTCGAGCGTGTAGAGCGCGGGGAGCACGGCCCCGGCGATGCGGCTGGTGGTGGCGTCCGCGTCGGCCTGGAAGGCGTTGAGCGTGGTGGGGAGGGCGTCGACGGCCCAGCGGACGGTGCCGCCGTCGGCGACCTGGTCCCGGTCGGCGGGGGCGTGGTCCTGGGCGGCGGCCCCGGTCTCGTCCGCGTCGTCGTCGGAGCTGCATCCGGCGAGGACGGTGACGGCGAGGACCGCGCTGGTGAGCGTGGCGACGGAGCGGAGTGTGCGGGAGCGGGGGCTCCTGGACCATGTCCTCCCGCGAGGGGCGCCGACCTGGGACATGATGTATACCCCTTCGTCCAGTCTTATTCCATTTGTGGATGATCACACCTATTGCTCATCCACTGAAAAGCACTGAACGGATCCGGCCACGGCGACACGACGGCAGAGCCGCCGAAGCCCACTCGTGCGGCCCAACCGTCTGTACCCGCCCCGGCTCGGAAAGACAGTCAGGAAGACGCTCGGAAGACGGTCAGGCGGCGGTGCCCGCTCCGGCATTCCAGCGGCCGAGGACCGGTTCGGCGAGGGTGCGGGCGGGGCGGCAGAGGGTCTGTCCGTGACGGTCGAACAGCTCGTCGCGGGAGGTGAAGCGGCCGAGGTCGGTGCGGAGGTGGGCGGAGAGGTCGCACGCGGCGGCGTCCGCCCCGCACGCCGAGGGCGCGTCCCAGTCGACGGTGGTGCGGGCGACGGCCTCGAAGAGGGTCTCCGCGCCGGAGTTGGTGAAGGCGCGGGCCGCGGCGGCGCCGGAGCCCGCGCTCTCGGGGACGCCCTGCGCGGCGGCGCCGGAGACCGCCGGGGCATCCTGCGCGAGGGCGTCCGGGGCGGCCGTGAAGAGCTCCGCGATCGGCACCCAGGCGCCGTCGAGCCGGAACTCCGGCCAGGCGAGCAGCACCTCGGCGGGGACGAACGGGCGCAGCCGCGGGAAGCGCGGGTACCAGAAGGTGCCGTCGACGAGGAGCCCGCGCACCCGGGTCTCCGTGCCGAGCGAGCGGGCGACCGCCTCCAGGACCGCCATGCGCTGGCTGCACGAGCCGCGGCCGAGCCGGAGCGTCCGCGACACCCGGCGCCGGTCCTCGACCGAGTAGACCGGTCGTACGGTCGCGGCGACGATCCCGTGGGCCACCCGGAGCAGGGCGCGGGCGTCCTTCGCACCCCGCTCGCCGCCCTCGCGGCGGACCCGGTCGACGAGCGCGCGGACCAACGGGTGGGCCAGGTCCAGGATCGGGGTGGACCGGGTGGAGCCGGCCGCCTCAGGAGACGGCGCCAGGTCCTCGGTCGCACGGGGCCGGATCGGCATCAGCAGACGGCTGGTCATGGCGTACTCCCCCTCAGGTACGGCGACGCGTGCGGCCACCGGCCCCATCCTCCTCCGCCTTGCGCACGGCCTCGGGGGCGGGGCCCTCGGTGCCGGACGACGGGTCTACGGCCCGGGAGCGCGGCGTCCCCTCAGTGCCAGCCCTCGCGGTACGCCGTCCAGTCGCCCTCCTCCGCCGCGAAGTCGACGTAGAGCGCGACGCCGAAGCGCTCGCGGCCCGGATCGGTCCGGCCGAGCCCCAGGCGGGTGCCCCGCACGGCCGCCTCGACGGTCTCGGCGTTCTCGTGGTGGCCGAGGTCGTCCTCGTGGAAGAAGGGCAGCCCCATGAGCAGGTCGGTCGACTCGGGGGTCACCTCCAGGGCGAGGCTGGTCTGCTGGGCGACGTACCCGCCGTACAGGCTCTCCAGGGGCATCCACGTGTCGTACGACATGACGGCTATCTGGTCGACGCGCCGGGCGACCTGCCCGAAGAACTCCTGCGACCACCACTTCTCGCTGTCGCCGAAGGCGCCGAGCGCGGTGTGGGCGCCCGGGAGGGGGTCGATCTGGTGGGCGGCGACCGAGAGCGGCGCCTTCCGGGACCGGGTCAGCTCGCCGAGGTCGTCGAGGAGCGAGAGGTAGTGGGCGTCGTCGGAATGGAGCGGCTCCAGGTCGAAGTGGACCCCGTCGAAGCCGGCGTCCAGGATCTGCCGGGCCGAGCCGACCACCGCGGCCCGTGAGCGGGCGTCCTCCAGACGCAGTCCGACCGGCCCCTCGGTGGCGAGCACGTCGCCGAGCCAGGCCTGGACGCGGACGCCGGGCAGGGCGCGGTGCACGGCGTCGATCAGCCAGGCGGCCCGCGGGTACTTGGCGGCGGGCAGGGTGCCGTCGTGGTTCAGCGGTCCGGCGTGGACGTACAGGTCGCGTATGCCGGTCCCCTCGATCCGCCGGGCGAACGCGGCGAGGTCGGCGTCGCCCTTGCGGCCGTCGACCCAGGCGTGGCCGAGCCAGATGGCGTCCTTGCCCCGGGTCCGCGCGTCCTCCCTGAGGTCACCCGCGTAGCTCACCCGGAGGGCGAGCGCCCCGAAGAGCGGGGGGACGACGAGGAGGAGGACGAGTCCGAGCGCCCACCAGCGCCCCCGTCGCCATGCGCGCCGCAGTCGTCCGCCCATCGAGTCCCCCAGAACCGTCGTGCCACCGGAACCACCTGACCCACCGTAGAGGCGGCCACCGACAGTGACGCCGGGCCGGGTCGAACGGTTTCGGACGGCGGGAGTCCGGTCGCGGGCTGACATACCGGCACATAGCCTCACCTTTGTGACGCGCACAGCCATCCGAGCCCTTGTCGCGGCCCTGGTGGCGGCGTGGTGGCTGGCCGTGCCCGCCGCACCCGCCGCCCTCGCCGAGGACCCCCTCGACCTGTCCCGCGACAGCCAGGTCACCGACCGCACGGGAGCGCTCGGCGACCGCCGCTCCGAGGTGATCCGCGCCCTCGACCGGCTCTACGACGACCAGCGGGTCCAGCTCTTCGTCGTCTACGTACGGGGCTTCTCCGGCCGCTCGTCCCAGAGCTGGGCCGACGAGACCGCCCGGCGCAACGGCCTCGGCGACGACGACGTGCTGCTCGCCGTCGCCACCCACGACCGGCAGTACGCCTACTCGGCGGACCCCGACGGCCGCCTCACCCAGGACCAGCTCGACGAGGTGGCGAGCGGCGCGATCGAGCCCGCGCTGCGCGAGAACGACTGGGCGGGGGCCGCGATCGGCGCGGCCGACGGGTACGACGCCGTCCTCGCCGGGCGGCCCGTGACGGCCCCGGCGATCACCCCGGGCCCCGCCGATCCCGGTGCGGCGGCCGACGACGGCACCTCGGCCTCCGACCTGGTCCTGCCGCTGGTGGTCGTCGGCGGGGCGGGGGCCGTGGCCCTCTACGCGTACGGCAAGCGCCGCAAGCGGGTCGAGACCCGCAGCACCCCGCGGGGCGACCGGGGCTGGGGGCCGCCGAAGGAGCCCGCGCCGCCCTCGCTCGACGAGCTCGACGGGCAGGCCCGGCGGGCGCTGGTCGACACCGACGACGCCGTCCGCACCAGCCAGGAGGAACTGGGCTTCGCCTCCGCGCAGTTCGGCGAGGAGGCGGTCGGGCGGTTCACCGAGGCCGTCGACTTCGCGAAGGAGCAGCTCACGGCCTCCTTCCGGCTGCGGCAGAAGCTCGACGACGCCTTTCCCGAGGACGACGCGACCCGGCGCGGGATGCTGGAGGAGATCCTGCGCCGCTGCGCGGAGGCGAACGCCCGCCTCGACGCGGAGGCCGAGGACTTCGACCGGCTGCGCGCGCTGGAACGTACGGCTCCGGAGGCGCTGGCCTCGGTCGAGGCGGCGGTCCGCGAGCAGACCGGCCGGATGGGCACGGCGGAGGCGGCCCTGACGGCGATGCGGGAGCGGTACGCCGAGTCGGCGGCCTCGCCCGTCGCGGGGAACGTGGAGCAGGCGAAGGACCGGCTGGTCTTCGCGACCACCCACGTCGACGAGGCGCGGCGGCTCGTCGAGGAGGGGGACAACGGCGCGGGCGCGGTGCACATCAGGGCGGCCGAGGGCGCCCTGACCCAGGCGGCGCGGCTGATCGAGGCGGTGGACCGGCGGGCCCTGGAGCTGGCCGAGGCGGTGGGGAAGCTGCCGGGGGCGCTCGCGGAGACCGACGCGGACCTGGCCGAGGCGCGCGGCCTGCTGCGGGGGACGTCCGAGGGCGTGTCCACGGCGGACCTGCAGGGGCGGATCGCCCGGGCGGAGGCCGTGGTCGCGGAGGTGCGGCGCGGGACGGACGCCGGGCGGTACGACCCGATCGACGCCCTGCGCCGGATCGAGGAGGCGGACGCGGCGCTCGACGAGGCCCTGGAGGGCGCACGGGAGCGCGAGGCGGGCGATCTGCGCGCCCGCACGCTCCTCGACCAGGCGATGCTGACGGCCCGTTCGGCGATCGGGGCGGCGTCGGACTTCGTCGCCACGCACCGGGGCGCGGTGGGCAGCGAGGCGCGTACGCGGCTGGCGGAGGCCCAGCGCCGCTGGGAGAAGGCGCGTGTGCTGGCCGAGGGGAAGCAGCCGCAGGCCGCGCTGGCGGAGGCGCAGCAGGCGGACGGTCTCGCCCGCCGGGCCCAGGAGCTGGCCGAGCAGGACGTGCGGACCTACGGGAACCCGAACGGGCTGGGCGGTGTAACAGGAGTGGGAGGAAGCGGTGGCGGCGGGCTCGGCGGGGCCGTGCTCGGCGGCATCCTCCTCGGTGGTCTGTTCGGCGGGGGAAGGGGAGGCGGACATGGGGGGTTCGGTGGAGGGTTCGGCGGGGGCCTCGGCGGAGGCGGTCGTGGGGGCGGAGGTTTCGGCGGCGGACCGGGCAGCTTCGGCGGCAGCGGCACGCGCGGCCGGCTGGGCGGTGGCGGCCGGTTCTGAGCGCGGCCCGTCCTCTCCCGCTGTTCCAGTCCCTCTCAAGGAGAAGAACGATGAGCAAGCAGACCGTCCTCGGCCGGGTCACCCAGCTGGCGAAGGCGAACATCCACGCGTTGCTGGACCAGGCGGAGGATCCGCAGAAGATGCTGGACCAGCTGATCCGCGACTACTCCGCCAACATCGCGGAGGCGGAGGAGGCCGTGGCGGCGACGATCGGCAACCTCAGGCTGATGGAGCAGGACCACCAGGAGGACGTGGACGCGGCGAAGGAGTGGGGCGGGAAGGCGCTCGCCGCGAGCCGGAAGGCGGACGAGCTGCGGGCCGGCGGGCAGACGGCGGAGGCGGACCGCTTCGACAACCTGGCGAAGGTGGCGCTCGGCCGCCAGCTCCAGTCGGAGAAGGAGGCGCGGACGGCGGAGCCGACGATCGCCGCGCAGACCGAGGTCGTGGCGAAGCTGAAGTCGGGGCTGGACCAGATGAAGGCCAAGCTCTCCGAGCTGGGGGCGAAGCGCGACGAGCTGGTGGCGCGCGCGAAGTCCGCCCAGGCGCAGAACCGGATGATGGACGCCGTGAAGAGCATCGACGTCCTCGACCCGACGAGCGAGCTGAGCCGCTTCGAGGACAAGGTGCGCCGGGAGGAGGCGAGGGCGACGGGCAAGCAGGAGCTGGCCGCCTCCTCCCTGGACGCCCAGTTCGAGCAGCTGGACGCGCTGGGCGACAGCGCGGAGATCGAGGCCCGGCTGGCGGCCCTCAAGGGCTGATCCGGCGGCTCCTGGCCTTCGCGTGTGACCGGCTCGGCCGCGCGTCGGCGGGGGTCGCCGTCGTGTCAGAACATGCTGAGGAGCTGTTCCACCGTGCGCTCCGCCGCGTCCTCGCCGTCCGGCAGGGCGAGCTCGAACCAGACGGTCTTGCCCCGGGGCGTGCGGCGCGCGCCCCAGGAGGAGCTGAGCAGTCCGACCAGCTGGAGGCCGCGGCCGCCCTCGTCGGTGTCCCGGGCGCGCCGGCGGCGGGGCTGGACGAGACCGGCGTCCCAGACCTCGCAGACGAGGGTGCGGTCGAGCAGCAGCCGCAGCCGGATCTCGCCCTCGCCGTAGCGCAGGGCGTTGGTGACGAGTTCGCTGACGAGGAGTTCGACGGTGTCGACGAGCGGTTCGAGGTCCCAGGTGGTGAGCAGGGTGCGCGCGAGCTCCCGGGCCCGGCCGACGGAGCGGGGCTCCCTGGGCAGCCGCCAGTCGCCGACGGCCTCGCTGGGCAGTCCCCGGATCCTGGCCATGAGGAGGGCGATGTCGTCCTCGCCGTGGCCGGTGTCCAGGGAGGTGAGGACCCGGTCGCAGACGTCTTCGAGGGGGCGGTCGGGGTCGGTGAGGGCCCGTCGGAAGGCCCTGAGGCCCTCGTCGAGCGGATGGTCCCGGGACTCGACGAGCCCGTCGGTGTAGAGGGCGAGGAGGGCGCCCTCGGGCAGTTCGACCTCGACCTCCTCGAAGGGCTCGCCGCCGACGCCGAGCGGCATCCCCGGGGGTACGTCGAGGAGGAGGGCCTCCTCGCCGGGTCCGACGAGCACCGGCGGGAGGTGGCCGGCGTTGGCGAAGGTGCAGCGCCGGGTGACCGCGTCGTAGACGGCGTAGACGCAGGTGGCGAGGTAGACCTCGGAGAGTTCGGGGCCGCGGTTCTTGTGGGCGCGGGACTGCTGGGCGCCGATGGGGGCCCCGAGGCCGCGGGCGATCTCGTCGAGGTGGGAGAGGACCTCGGCCGGCTCCAGGTCGAGTTGGGCGAGGGTGCGGACGGCGGTGCGGAGTTCGCCCATGGCGACGGCGGCGCGCAGTCCGCGGCCCATGACGTCGCCGATGACCAGGGCGGTGCGGTGGCCGGGGAGTTCGATGACGTCGAACCAGTCGCCGCCGACCTCGGTGGCGGTCGTGCCGGGGAGGTAGCGGCAGGCGATGTCGAGGCCGGCGGCCTCGGGGTCGCCGGGCGGGAGCAGACTGCGCTGGAGGATCAGGGCCCGCTCGTGCTCGCGGCGGTAGAGGCGCGCGTTGTCGATGCAGACGGCGGCGCGGGCGGCGAGTTCGACGGCGAGGGCCCGGTCGCGTTCGCCGAAGGGTTCGCTTCCCTTGGCGCGGGAGAACTGGACGAGGCCGACGACGGTGTCGTGGGCGACCATCGGGACGACCAGGGTCGACTGGACGAGGTCGCCCTCGACGCCGGGCACGGTCCGGAGCCGGCCGGTGCGCAGGGCCCCCGCGCAGGGCGAGTTGAAGGGGTAACGGTGGACGGCGCCGACCTCGATGGGGACGGGTCCGCAACAGCCGCCGCCGGAGCCGTGGCCCTCGTCGACGCGCAGCGGCGTGTCGGCGACGGCGCTGGCGGAGGCGACCCGGCGCAGTTCGGCGCTGCCCGCGCCGTAGCCGACGTCGTGGGAGCTGCCCCAGCGGCCGGGCGGGGCCTCGTCACCGGTCAGGAGGCCCTGGTAGAGGTCGACGGAGGCGAGGTCGCAGAAGCCGGGGACGGCGACGTCGAGGAGTTCGCGTGCGGTGGCCTCCAGGTCGAGGGAGTTGCCGATGCGGGAGCCGGCCTCGTTGAGGAGCGCGAGGTTGCGGCGGGCGTTGGCGGCCTCCCGTGCCGCGTTCTGGCGGCGGGTGACGTCGATGCCGAGTCCGGCGACGCCGATGGGCCGTCCGGAGCCGCTGTGCACGCGGTAGAGGTTGATGGACCAGTGGCGCCGGTCCCTTGCGCCGGGGGCGGCGCCGACGATCTGGAGGTCGGTGACGGGGTCGCCGGTCTCCAGGACGCTCCGCAGGGCGTCGGTCATCCGGTCGGCCTCGGGGCGGGGCAGGTAGTCGTGGACGCTGCGGCCGCGGTGGTCGTCGGCGGAGCCGCCGAAGACGGTGGCGAAGCGCTGGTTGGCGCGCCGGACGGTGAGGTCCGTCCCGAAGAGCAGGAAGCCGAAGGGGGATTGGCCGAATATCGCCTCGGAAGCGGCGAGGTCGGTCTCGATGCGGCGGAGGGCGCGCACGTCGACGACGATGCAGAGCGCGGCCCGCTCGCCGGTCTCGGTCTCGCTCGGCATGACGTACACCTCGGCGATGCCTCGGGGGGTGTCCTCGCCCGGCACACGGAAGGGGACGAGGCCCGTCCACTCCTTGCCGTCGAGGATCTCCCTGACCTGGCGGTGACCGCGTTCCCGCAGGTCGACGGGCATGAAGACATCGACGGGGTCCTTGCCCCTGGCCTCCTCGGCGGGGACGCCGAAGAGCTCAGCGGCCCGTCGGCTCCACTGGTCGACGAGTCCGTCGGGGCCGATGGAGAAGGAGGCGACCCTTATGTAGTCATAGATGGATCCGGGCGGGCTGCTCTGCCACACGACGCCGCTCGCCGTCTCGGATATCTCGCTCACGCGACCGTCCCCTCCAGCTCACCGCACCGGACCGGCCATGCCCGCAGTATTCAATACGGCAGGCTCCGGCGGTACGACGTTCACGATCACAGGGTGGTCTCGTTCGTTTCGAGCCGTCCTCCGGTGATCGTTGTCCCACCCTCTTTACTCACCAGGGAGAGCCAGCTCGAACCATACGGTTTTGCCCGTACTCCCCTTTCTGGTCCCCCAGCGGCGTGCCGCACCGGCCACGAGGCTCAGACCACGGCCTCCTTCGTCCTCGGGTCCCGCGGGGCGCTCGGTCGGGGGATCCGGAAGCGGATCGGAAACCTCCACCAGCAGGGCGCGGTGGGCCGGGGCGGCGCCGTCGGGGTGCGGGGGCCGGACGAGCCGGACGCCGATGGGGCCGGAGGCGTAGCGCAGGGAGTTGGTCACCAACTCGCTGACCAGCAGGACCGTGACGTCTCCGACCGCCGCGTCGAGCTGCCAGGCCCGGAGGGTCTCGCGGACGGCGTGGCGGGCGGTGCGCACGGCGTCGGGCTCCGCCGGGAAGGTCCACTCGGCACAGTCGCCGTCGGCGTCGATCACTCCCGATCACTTCCCCAGCCGTGCGTCAGCAGGAAGGCCACACCCTTCCCCGAGGGATCAATCAGGACATACCCGATATTTGGTGTGGGATATCCCGCCCCGGGGCGCAGTTGGGCGCACGGTGGCACGAACGGCGTAAAGGGTCAGTCACGCGCCCCGTCGAGGGGAGCGGCCGGAAGTCGGAGCGCCGCCTCGGCGACGGCGGGGCGGTCCTGGTCGAGCCAGTCGACCGAGTCGAGTTCGTGGCGGGCGAGCCAGCGCAGTTCGTCGTGGTCCTCCAGCGGGCGGGGCTCGCCGGAGAGAAGCCGGGCGGTCCAGACCCGCAAAACGTATCCGGGCTTCAGCGGCCACTCGCCGGGGAGCCGCTCACCCGGCTCTGTCTCCACGCCCAGCTCCTCGCGCAACTCCCTGACCAGGGCCTCCTCCGGCGTCTCACCCGGTTCGAGCTTGCCGCCCGGCAGCTCCCACCGGCCGGCGAGTTCGGCGGGGGCGCTGCGGCGGGCGGCGAGCAACCGCCCCCGGTCGTACAGGGCACCGGCGACGACGACCACGGCACCGGTGTCCCGGGCGGGATCGCCGTCGGGTCCGGTGCCGTGTCCGGTGCCGTGTCCCGTGCCGGGTCCGGTACCGCGGCGGGGCGGCTGCTGCGCGGTGGTGTCGGGGGTGAGATCGGTCATGGCCGCGAGCGTAGCCCGCGCGGGCCCGGACCCGCGGGGCTCAGAGGGCGGGGCTGCCGAGCTGCTCGACCCAGTAGAGCTGGCGGTGACCGCCGGCCTCCAGGCCGTCGGCGATCTTCTGGGCCTCGGCTTCCGTCGCGTACTGCCCCACGCGGTAGCGGTTGCCGTTGTCGTCCTGACGTATGACGACCCAGGCAAGGGTGGGGCCACTGTCGGGCATCAGGCTGCTCCCTTCGCCGGTCCGGGCATCGCTGACGAGCACCGGGAAACCGCAATCCGCATATGCCGGAGCTTACGCCTGACCTTCACACAGCGGATATGGGTTTTCACCAAGAGGCACGGAACGGCCGGTAACCGACGAAGGGAGGCCGAAGGCACACCTCGGGCACCACGGCCGGGACGCCGGAGACCCGGAGACGGCGTCGGTCACGGTGCGCGGGGGCAGCGGGGCCGGCCGGACGGGCCGACGACCCGTCAACTCGACGGGTGATGCGGACGATGCGGACGCGGTGGACGCGGTGGACGCGGCGGACGCGGCGGACGCGGCGGACGAATGCAGCGGCCGACGCCCGCGCGGGTCAGCGGACGGGGAGGTGGTAGGAGATGCGGTAGCGGTCGGCGGGGACGACGACGTCCGCGGTCTCCACGGCGCGGCCGGAGGCGTAGTAGGTGCGCTCGACGACCATCACCACATGGCCCGGCACACCGCCGAGGGCCAGCAGCTCCTCCGCGAGGCCGGGCCGGGCGCCGACCTCCTCCACGACGTTGTCCACCACGACGTCGATCGCCGCCATCCGCTCGACGACTCCGCAGCCGCCCAGCGGCCCCTCCTCGGGCAGCATGACCGGGGTCCGCCCCGTGACGGCGAGGGGCTCCCAGGAGGTGGAGACCATCATGGGGTCGCCGCCGTCCCGGTACACGTACCGCGTGCGCATCACCCGCTCCCCCGGCTCGATGCCGAGCCGGGCCGCGATCTCCGCACTCGCCGGCTCCTGCTCGCTGTGCGAGTCCCAGGTGCCGCGGGCCCCCTCGGCCGCCTGCTCCTGGCGGAACGGGGTGGCCCCGGAGGCCGGGCGGTAGCCGGAGCGGGCGATCCTGCGCGGGACCGGCCGCTCCCGCACGTACGTCCCGGAGCCGGAGCGGCCCTCGACGAGCCCCTCGGCCATGAGCACCTTGCGGGCTTCCAGCGCGACGGTGTCCGACACCCCGTACTCCTCGCGGATGCGTGCCTGCGAGGGGAGCCGGGTATGCGGCGGTAGCGAGCCGTTGGCGATCTTCTCCCGCAGATCGCTCGCCACGCGCAAATAGGCGGGCTGCTCACCGAACGTCACTGGACACTCCCCTCAGGTTGACGGACAGCTACAGCCTGACAACCGAGGGTCGCGCACCGCAAGCATGGGCCAGAGTTTCACTCGATGTGATGACAGCTCTTGCTACCGAGGGTCACACCCGGTAGGCCCGGCCCGAGCACCGGTCCTCAGACGGAACCCGACCCCGACCCGGAACCCGTCCCCGAGCCCGTCCCGGGCGCCTCGCCGCTGAAGGGCGGCTCGTCCGTCAGGTCGAGCGCCGTGCGCGCCTCCGCGCCCAGGTCCTGGGGCAGCAGCTCGAAGGCCCGGTCGTACGCCTCCCAGTAGGCGTCCGCGTCCTCCGCCTTCGCCAGCTTGTCCCACTGCTTCGATGCGGTGTCCAGCTCCTTCACCAGCGCCGCGACGGGCGCCGCGGCGGCCCCGTCCCACCCGTGCCCGATCAGCCCGGCGCGTGCCTCGTGAAGGGCGGTGAGCACCTCGCCCGACCAGGCCCTGTTGCCCTCGAAGTCCTCGTCCGGGTCCTCCTCGGGCTCCTGGTAGACGACGGTCTCGATCGGGTTCATCGTCTTGAGGAAGTGGAGCTGGTGCGCGTCGAGGAGCGCGTCGTCCGACCGCAGCGAGCCCTTGAAGGGGTTCTTCTCGGCGGCGAAGGCGCAGATCACCGACCGGTCGCCGAGCCGCCAGCTCTGCTTGCTCGGCAGGTAGTAATAGATCCAGACGTCCTCGGGGATGGCCCAGGTGTCCAGCGCGTAGGCGGCGTTGACGGTCTCGCAGCGCTTCTCGGCCAGCTCGTCGAGCTTGTTCTCGCCGGGCCAGCTGTCGAACTCGGAGGCGTCGAAGGTGCCGGTCACCTCGCCGTCGTGTTCCTCTGCACAGGGCACGATCTCCACGTCGGTCGTGTACTCCTCCAGGTCGCCCTCGTCGTTGAAGCACTGCCCGGTCCGCAGGCTCATCGGGGACTCCTGGCGGGCGGCCTCCTCGAAGCCGTCCTGGAAGTCGCGCCAGGCGGAGCCGATGCCGCCGGTGACGAGCCCGACGACGAGCAGCAGGGTGCTGAGCGACGACAGGACGATGCCGGATATGGCCAGGCCCTTGCCCGACTGGCCCCGCTTCTTGATCTGCGGGAGCGCGAAGAGGCCGAGGACGAGTCCGAGCGGCGGCAGGCAGCAGACGATGCCGGTGACGAGGGAGCCGATCGCGAGCCCGTTGGTGGTCCGCTGCGGCTGCCCGTACGGCCCCGGGGCGCCGGGCGGCCCGTACGGCCCGGCGGCGTAGGGCATGCCGGGCGAGGTGTACGGACCGGGCGCCGGCGCGGGCCCGGGGACGGACCCCGGCACGGGCCCGGTCCCCGGCGCGGGCCAGCCCTGCTTCTGCGGGCCCCCCTGGGGTGTCGGGGGCGGCTGGGGCGGCTGGTTCGGCTCCACGGGTACGTGCTCCTGTTGCGGCGTGATGCGAACGGACGAACGGGCGCGCATCGTACGCGGTCGCTCCGACACCCGGGTGATCCGGGGGTGTCCGGGAACACTGCCGAGGCCCGCGAAGGGGCGGCCGCCCGCCGGCGACCGCCCCTCGCTCACGCTTCCGCGCTCACGCTTCCTTGCTCACACGCTTTCGTTCACGCGCACGCGCCGGTCCCTTGAGAACCGGGTCAGAACTGCAGCGCCCAGGAGTCGATCTTCCCGGTGTCGTAGTTCGCGTTGTCCGTGACCCGCAGCTTCCACGTGCCGTTGGCGACCTCCGCGGAGGCGTTCACCGTGTACGTGGTGTTGATGTTGTCCGCGCTGCCGCCGGTGCCGAAGGCCTTCAGCGTGTACGCCGTGCCGTCGGGGGCGACGAGCTGGACCTGGAGGTCACCGATGTAGGTGTGGACGATGTTCACCGGCACCTGGAGGGCCGAGGGGGCGTTGCCCGCGACGCCGCTGACCGTGACCGGGGACTCGACGGTCGCGTTGTCGGCGATGGCGTAGTCCGCGGCGTTCTCGAACTTCGGGCCGGGCGGCGGGGTGGTGCCGCCGTCACCGACGTACAGCAGGCGGTTCGGGGAGCCGGTGCCCGGGCTGGTCACCACGTTCGGCGTGGCGGCGTTCACCAGCGCGGTGCTCACCTGGGCCGGGGTGGCCGTCGGGTTGTTCCCGAGGTACAGCGCGGCCGCGCCGGCGGCGTGCGGGGCCGCCATCGACGTACCGGAGATCGTGTTGGTGGCGCTGTCGCCGGTGTTCCACGCCGAGGTGATGGACGAACCCGGGGCGAAGAGGTCGAGGACGGTGCCGTAGTTCGAGAAGCTGGAACGGGCGTCGGAGCTGGTCGTGGAGCCGACCGTGATCGCCTCGGTCACGCGGGCCGGGGAGTAGTTCGACGCGTTGGCGTTGCTGTTGCCGGCGGCGACGGCGTACGTGACGCCGGACGCGATCGAGTTGCGGACGGCCGCGTCGAGGGTGGAGTCGACGCCTCCGCCGAGGCTCATGTTGGCGACGGCCGGCTTGACGGCGTTCCGGGTCACCCAGTCGATGCCGGCGACGACGCCGGCGGTGGTGCCGGAGCCGTTGTTGTCGAGCACGCGGACGCCGACGATCTTGGCCTTCTTGGCGACGCCGTGGGCGGTCCCCGCGACGGTGCCGGCGACGTGGGTGCCGTGGCCGTTGCCGTCCTGGGCGACGTTGTCGTTGTCGACGGCGTCGAAGCCGTTGAAGGCCCTGCCGCCGAAGTCGCTGTGGCTGATGCGCACACCGGTGTCGATGATGTACGCCGTGACGCCCTGGCCCGCGGTGTCCGGGTAGGTGTAGCTCTGGTTCAGCGGCAGGGCCTTCTGGTCGATCCGGTCCAGGCCCCAGGACGGCGGGGAGGGCTGGGTGGCGTCGATGGTGAAGACGCGGTTCTGCACGACGGACTTCACCGCCGGGTCGGCGGCGAGCTTCTTGGCCTGCGCCTCGGAGAGCTCGATCGCGTAGCCGTTGATCGCGGTGGTGTAGGTCCGCTTGATCTTGGCGCCGAACTTGGCGGCGACGGCGCGGCCCTGGGCGGTCTCGGCCTGGGCCGACTCCTCCAGGGTGACGATGTAGCTGCCCGCGATGGTGCCCGCGGCACCGGCGTTCTCGATGACGCCTTCGGCGGCGGCCGGGGCGGCGGTGGCCGGGAGCGCGGAGAGGGAGCCGAGGGCGAGGGCGGCGACGGCTGTGGCCGCGGCCGTGGTCATGCGGCGACGCGAGTCACGCACTGACATGTGGGGGGTCCTCCTCGTCGGTGGTGCGCTTCGTGGGGTGGGGATGGCGGCCGGGAACGGGGATCCCCGGCCGTCGTTTAAGCAGGGACATGACAAGACAACGCGGAGAGGTCCGCGCCGTTCGCATGTCCGGCTGCCGAGCGAAAGATTGACTGATCCATAGGAATCCCACAAGGGTCCCGACATGACCGCAACACCCGTGTCACGCCGCTGACATGCTGGCCCCATGACCGCCTACGTGTGCCCCCGCTGCCGCACCGGATCCCCCACGGACGCGCTCACCTGGTGTTGTCCCCGCTGCCGCGGCCCCTGGGACCTCGACTTCACCGCCGCGCCCGTCCCCCTCGCCTCGCTCGCGGCCCGTACGAATTCACTGTGGCGTTACGAGGAGGCGCTGCCGCCCCTGCCGTACGCCGCCGCCGTGACGCTCGGCGAGGGCCGCACCCCGGTCGTCCCCCTCACCGATCGGGTTTCGGCCAAACTCGACTTCCTCATGCCGACGCTCTCCTTCAAGGACCGGGGCGCCGTGCTGCTCGCCGCACACGCCCTGCGCCTCGCCCACGCCGGCTCCGTCGAGCGGGTCGTCGCCGACAGCAGCGGGAACGCCGGGACGGCCGTCGCCGCGTACGGAGCGCGCGCCGGGCTCGACTGCCTCGTGTACGTGCCGGAGGGGACGTCCCCCAAGAAGCTGGAGCAGATCCGCGCCCACGGCGCCCGGGTCGTCGAGGTCCCCGGCGACCGCGAGGCCACCGCCCGCGCGGCCCGGGAGGCCGCCGACGCGCCCGGCACGTTCTACGCCTCGCACGTCCACAACCCGTACTTCCTGCACGGCACCAAGACGTACGTCTACGAGCTGTGGGAGGAGTTCGGCGGCCGGCTCCCCGAGACCCTCGTCGTCCCGGTCGGCAACGGCACCCTGCTGCTCGGCGCGGCCCTCGCCGTCGAGGAGCTCCACGGTCACGGGCTCGTCGACCACCGGCCCGCGCTCGTCGCCGTCCAGGCGGCGGCCGTCTCCCCGCTGGCCACCGCGTTCCGCGCGGGCGCCGACGAACCCGCGGGCCCGGCCGAGGCGCACCCGACGCTCGCCGAGGGCATCGCCATCACGGCCCCGCCCCGGGCCCGGCAGATCCTGGCGGCCGTCCGCGCGACCGGCGGCACCTTCCTCACGGTGACGGAGGACGAGATCCGCGCCGCCGCCCGCGACCTGGCGGGGCGCGGACTGTACGTCGAGGCCACGGGCACGGCCTGCTGGGCGGCCGTACGCGCCCTGCCGCCGCGCCCCGGCCACACGGTGGTACCGCTGTGCGGCGCGGGCGCGAAAACGGGCCCCGTACGGTGACCACCGCACGCTCGGCCCTGCGAGCCGTCCGGGGGCCGGTCCCTGCCCCCGGTGGGAGGATGGGAGGGCAGACCCCGGATCGACCAGGAGGTGGATCATGGGAGAGGCACGCGCGGTCATGGACCGCCTCACCGAGGCGCTGACCACGAACCCGGACGAGAAGGCGCTGGCGGACCTCTGGGCCGAGGACGCGGTCGCCGTCACTCCCGACGGCGGGGAGCTGGAGGGCCGGGAGGCGATCGTCGCCTACTTCGGCTCGATGAAGAGGGCGATCCCCTCGGCGACGTTCACACCGGTCCACTCGTACGAGGTCGGTGACACCGCGATCGACGAGGGCTTCTACAGCGGGGTGAACACCGGCCCCGTCGACCTCCCCGACGGCGGCAGCCTGCCGCCGACCGGACGCGAGGTGAGGATCCGCGGCGTGGACTTCGCCCAGGTCATGGACGGCCGGATCGTCAGCTACCGGCTCTACTTCGACCAGGCCGACTTCCTCGGGCAGCTCGGACTCCTCCCCGACATGCCGGGCTGAGCGCACCGGCCGACCGGCCTCCACCGCGGCGACCCCGACGGGTGGGCGCGGTGCGGAGGCCGGTCGCCCGTCGCTCAGAACTCGTCGGCGCCGTTGCGGAGTTCGGGCGTCCAGTAGCCCGTCTTCGCGGCCGCCTCGTTGACCGCGAGGCCACCGGCCGGGGCCTTGACGACGACGCTGCCCTCGGCCGGGCCGTCGGCGGCGAAGAGGTTCACGTTGAAGCTGGTCACGACCTTGTTCTCCTCGTCCACCCCACCGAGCGCGATCCGCACGTTCGCGTACGCCGGGGCGCCGGGGCGCAGGACGACGGGGGCGGCGGGCTTGCTCTTCGCGACGGCCGGGACGTCCTTGGCCGTCTGGATCTCGCCGAAGGCGATCAGCGGGTACTCCAGGAGGCGGCAGGCCGCGGCCGACGTGTTGGTCGCGGTGAGGACGATGTGCTCGGTCGGGACCTCGTCGGCCTTCGCGGCCGTGATCTTCACGTCACCGGCGGCACAGGCGCGGACGGCGGCGTCGGACGTCCCGGAGCCGGAGGAACCGGAGGAGCCGGAGGAGCCCGTCGATCCGGTCGAGCCCGTGGAGCCCGAGGCCGTGGCGTTCGTCCCCGCGGCGCCGGTCGAGCCACCGGCCGTGGAGCCGCCGGCCGTCGAGCCGCCCGCCGTCGACGCGGAGTCGCCGGCGGAGGCAGCGGCGGCGGAAGCGGTCGCGCCGGCGGAGGCCGTGGCCCCGGCGGTGCCGGCGCCACCGGCGTCCTTGGCGCCGGTGCCGGCGTCCCCGCCGCCGCAGGCGGTCAGGGCCAGGCCCAGCGAGACGGCGGCGACGGAAAGGGCGGCGGTCCTGCGGTGGTGGGTGCGCATGATGGTTCTCCCCCGTGGTGGTGCGGTCGTCGGTAAGGCCCGGACGGCACTCGTCCGGCCCGGTATCCAGCTTCCGCTCCCGCGCTGCCGTCCCGCTTGCGTACCGCTAACGCCCCGCCGCCAGCTTCGACAGATGTGCCGCGGCCCGCTCCGAGCCCTCCGTGAAACCGGCCGCCTCCGCCGCCTCGATGGCACGTTCCAGCTGGTCGGCGGCCTCGTCGAGCCGACCGATGCCGGCCAGCGCCTCGCCCCGCAGGATCTGCAGCTCCGCCCCCACGATGACGGAGTCGGGCGCGGCGAGTTCCCCGGCGCGAACGGTGTGCGCGAGCGCCGCCTCGTACTCCGCCGCCCGCAGGCAGTGCCGCGCCAAGTGCTGGAGCGTCAGCACCTGCGTGCTGGGATGGCCCGTGCGGTCGGCGAGCGCGACGGCGTGGACCATCAGGAGCCCGGCACGCTCGTGATCCCCCGTCGCGTCGAGGACGGCGGCGAAGTTGACGTACGCGATGGCCTCGCTGATCGCGTCACCCGCGCGGGCGGCCAGGACCGGTGCCTTCTCCAGGTGGACGAGCGCCTCGGCGTCGCGGCCCTCCCGGTGCAGGATCCAGCCGAGCAGCGCCCGCGTCCGCGACTGCGCGTCGAAGTCGCCCTCCTGCTCGGCGGAGGCCAGCCCCGCCTCCAGGATCGGCGTCCAGCCGTCGCTGATCCGCATCAGCATCAACGGCCACTGGACGAGGGCGAGCCGCCACGCCCGGTCGTGCAGCCCGAACGCGGCGGCCGCGGCGACCGCCCCCTCCAGGGCGGCCCGCTCGGCCGCGTACCAGTCGAGCGCCGCCGCGCGGTCCTCGAACTCCCGTGTCGCGGCGGGCCTACGATGGTCGACGGGCAGCGCGTAGCACGGCTGCGAGCCGGGCTCGGCGGCGGCGTCGGCCGCGAGCCCGGTGTACAGGTAGTGATCGAGCAACCGCCGCAGCCCCTCGGGCGCGCCCCCGGCGTCGTCCCTACCGGCGCCTTCCGCGGCCAGACGGCGGGCGTAGAGGCGTACGAGGTCGTGCGGCGTCCAGCGGCCCGGAGCCGACTCGGCGAGCAGGTGGGCTGCGGCGAGGCGGTCGAGGTCGGCGGAGGCCTGCGCCGGCGACGTACCGGCCAGGGCGCTCGCCGCGAAGCGGTCGAGGTCCGAGCCGGTGTGCAGGCCCAGCGCACGGAACATGCGCAGTGCCGAGTCGGGCAGTTCCTGCACGGTGAGGCGCAGTGCCGCGGAGACGCCGACGTCCTCCACGTCCAGGAGGGCCAGCCGCCGCTGCTCGTCGGCGAGTTCGCCGGCCATCGCGTCGAGCGTCCACTGCGGGCGCTCGGCCAGCCGGGCCGCCGTCACGCGCAGCGCCAGCGGCAGCCCGTCGCAGAGCCCCGCGAGTCGGGCCGCGGCCTCGGGTTCGGCGGCGACGCGCTCCTCGCCGAGGACGGAGACGAGCAGCGCGGTCGCGGCCCGGGGCGGCAGGTGCCGCAGCGGCACCGGACGGGCGGCGTCGGAGGCGATCAGGCCGCCGAGCCGGTCCCGGCTGGTGACCAGGGTGACGCAGGGCCCGCCACCCGGCAGCAACGGCCTGACCTGCTCCGACGAGCGGGCGTTGTCGAGGAGGACGAGCAGCCTGCGCCCCGCGGTCAGGGACCGGAACAGGGCGCCTCGGGCGTCGGCCGCCTCCGGGATGCGCTGCTGCGGGACGCCGAGCGCGAGCAGGAAGTCCCGCAGGACGGCGGTGGTCTCGGGAGCCGGGGTGTCGCTGAAACCGCGCAGGTCCGCGAAGAGCCGCCCGTCGGGGAAGTCGGCGCTCCGCCGGTGCGCCCACTGGACGGCGAAGGCGGTCTTGCCGACGCCCGCCGGCCCGGTGACCAGACAGACGGGCCCGTCGGCCGCGTCGGCCGCCCGGTCGAGGGCGTCCCGCTCGGCGTCCCGGCCGGTGAAGCCGCGCGGCGCGCGGGGCAGCAGCTCGGGCACCAGGACCTCGACGGGCGGCGCGGGCCGCGCGGCGGCGCCCGTCCCTGTCCCTGGCTTCGCTGCGGGCGTCGGCGCGGCAGAGCGCAGCAGCGTCGCGTACGCCTCGCTGAGCGTCACCCCCGGGTCCACGCCCAGCTCATCGGCGAGCAGTCGCCGGGTCCGGTGGTACCAGTCCATCGCGTCCGACTGGCGCCCCGCGCGCGCCAGGGCCAGCATCAACGCCGCCGCCAGGGACTCGCGCAGCGGATGCGCAACGGCCTCGGTACGGAGTACGGCGGCGGCCCTGCCGTGCTCGCCCAGCTCCCCGTACGCCTCCGCGAGCGCCTCCACCGACGCGAGCCGCAGCTCCTCCAGACCGCTCGCCGCCGCTTCGAGGGGGCGGCTGTGCACGGTGCCGGTGAGGGCGGGACCCTGCCAGTACGAGAGCGCCTCGCGCAGCATCCGTACGGTGTCCACAGGCCGGCGCTGCACCCCGGCGAGCCCGACGAGCTCCTCGAAGCGGTGCGCGTCGACCAGCGACTCCGGCATGCGGAGCACGTACGCGGAGCCCTGGGTGGCGAGTTCGACGCCGTACGCCTCGGCGCCGTGCTCGGCGAGGAGCGCACGGAGCCGCGAGACATGGCCCTGGAGCACGGTCTTGGCATGGGTCGGCGGCTCCTCCTCCCACAGCGCGTCCATCAACTGGGGCAGGCTCACCGCGGTGTTGGGCCGAAGCAGCAGCATCGCGAGCAGGCTGGTCCGCTTGGCGGGGCCAAGAGCGACCTCCCCGTTCTCCGTGACGACGGCCACGGAGCCGAGCAGCCGGAACTCCACCTGGTACCTCCGCGATCCTCATCCCGGCGCTCTGCTTCACCGGCAGTCGAGGATACGCGGGCCCGGGGGGCCCGGCGCACGGCGCACACGCCATCCGCGCGGAAGCTGGCCGGAAAGCGCATCCGTCCCCGGGCCCGGCCTGCCCCTGAACGCAGGAAAGCCCCGCACCAGAAGGTGCGGGGCTTTCCCACAATGATTGTTCGGCGGCGTCCTACTCTCCCACAGGGTCCCCCCTGCAGTACCATCGGCGC
>NZ_JBSFSA010000034.1:0-76848 GCF_053589515.1 Streptomyces sp. NPDC003327
CGAGACAAGCCCGCTCCCCGCGGGCCCCCCCGCGCCCACCACGGGGGGGGCCCCCCCCGCGGCCGCGGGCACCCGGGCCGCACGGGCGGAACGGCCGGTCACCACCCCGCCGCGCGCGCCCCCGCCCGTGCCCGCGCCCGTGCCCGCTCCCCGGCGGGCCGCGGCGACGACGGCCCGGATCGCGTCCAGCTCACCGGCCAGCTCCGCCGCGGGCGGGAAGTCGTCGTCCCGCTCCAGGAGGACACCGGGCGGTGCCACCCGCCCCGCCAGATCGCCGAGGACGTCGAGGACCGGCCGCGGCACCGGGTGCGCGTGCGTGTCGTGCCAGATGCCGTCGCGCTCGACGCCGCCCGCCACGTGGACGTACGCGACGGCCTCCACCGGCAGTTCGGCGAGGGCCCGCGCCGGGTCCTCACCGCGGTTGACGTGGTTGGTGTGCAGATTGGCGACGTCGATCAGGAGCCGTACCCCCGTGCGCTCCACCAGCTCCGCCAGGAACTGCCCCTCCGTCATCTCCTCGCCGGGCCAGGCGATCAGCGCCGCGATGTTCTCCAGGGCGAGCGGCACCGGCAGCGCGTCCTGCGCGATCCGCACGTTCGCGCACAGCACGTCCAGCGCGTCCCGGGTGCGGGGCACCGGCAGCAGGTGCCCGGCCTCCAGACCCGGCGTCGCCGTGAGCGGCCCCCCCGCCCGTACGAACGCGATGTGCTCCGTGACCAGCGGCGCCCCGAGCAGCTCCGCCTTCGCGGCCAGCGCCGCCAGCCGCTCCGGGTCGGGGCGGTCCGCCCCGCCGAGCCCCAGCGAGACCCCGTGCGGCACGACGGTGACGCCGCGCTCCCGCAGCCGGGCCAGCGAGTCGGGCAGGTGGTCGGCGCAGATGTTCTCCGCGACGACCTCCACCCAGTCGACCCCGGGCAGCGCCTCCACCGCTTCCGCGATCTCGGGGCGCCAGCCGATGCCGATGCCGAGTTCCGTCATGTCCCCCTCCTTCGGTCCTCAGTGCTGACGTGATGGCCCCGTCGGCGACGTTCGAACCCCGGAGGGAGGACGTTCAGAGCTTCATTTGAGGTTCGGGCAGGTTCGGACGGGCCGACACCACCGTGCACGAGCCCGGCGCGATCTCCGTGAACCCCGCGTCCCGCACCACCGGCAGCCCGCTCGACGTCAGCGCCGGCCACTCCTCCGGCGCCGCCGTGCGCACCGCCAGCGGGAACCCGGCCTCGCGCCAGGCCTCGCGCGCGGTCTCCGACAGGGCCCACCACAGCAGCTGCGCGCCGTGCCCGGCCTGGGCCATCGCCTTGCCGGCCGACATGTCGAGCTCCGGGTTCAGCCAGAGGACCGCCGCCCCGTCCGGTACGGGCCCGGGCGCGGCCGGGTCGTCCAGATCCGTGCCCGACACCTGGAGCTTCGCCAGCTCCTTCGGCCAGCCGTCCAGAGGCACCGGCGGGAAGACCCGCACCTCCGCCGCCGCGCCCGTCACCGTGATGCCCGGCAGCGCGGCGGCCCTGCGCCACTCCGCGCCGCGTGCCCGGCGCACCACCTTGCGGATCCGGGCGTCCTCCCAGTCGGCGATCGTCCGCGCCCAGGGGCCCTCGCCGACCGAGCGGTCGTCGGTCAGCATCGCCAGGACGGCGCGGGCCGCGGTCTCCAGGGCGTCGGTACGGGCCGGGGGCGCGTCGCGCTCGATCCGCACCACCAGGGGCAGGACGAACTGCGGCTTGTCATCACGGGGATCGGTGTCGTTGCTGCTCACCCGGCAAGTCTGCCACCGGGCCGCGGGGCTCCTTGTTGTGGGGAAGGAGGCGGCCGGGCCAGGATGCCCCTCATGAAGCGGAAGATCGTCGCGTCGTCGGGCCGGGGGGCGGCGTGAGGCCGGAGGGTGACGTCGGGCCGGGGGGCGGCGTGAGGCCGGAGGGTGACGTCGGGCCGGGGGGCGGCGTGAGGCCGGAGGGTGACGTGGGGCTGGAGGGCGGCGTGCGGCTGGAGGGGGTGGGGCGGCGGCACCGGCCGCGCGGCCCATGGGTGCTGCGCGGTGTCGACCTCGTCCTGCCGCGCGCCCGGCTCGTCCGCGTGACCGGCACCAACGGCACCGGCAAGTCGACGCTGCTGCGGCTCGTCGCGGGGATCGACGCGCCCAGCGCGGGCCGGATCACCGGCCGCCCGGCCCGTACCGCGTACGTCCCCGAACGCTTCCCGGCCGCCCTGCCGTTCACCGCCGCCGACTACCTGGTCCACCTCGGCCGGATCCACGGCCTCGGCGCGGCGGAGGCCGCCACGCGGGCGGGGGAGTGGCTGGATCGGTTCGGTGCGGGCGCGCACGCCCGCACCCCGCTCGCCGAACTCTCCAAGGGCACCAGCCAGAAGGTCGCCGTCGCCCAGGCGCTGCTGGCCGCGCCGGACCTGCTCGTCCTCGACGAGGCCTGGACCGGCCTCGACGCCGAGGCGCGCACCGTGCTCGACGAGGCGGTCCGCGAGCGGCGCGCGGCGGGCGGCACCGTCGTCTTCGTCGACCACGACCCGCGCCGCCTGGCGGGCGAGCCGGACGCCGTCCACGTGGTGGAGGACGGCCGGGTGCGCGCCGCTTCCGGGCCCGTCGCCCCCGGCGCGCGCGTGCGGATCGTCGCCTCCGGCTCCGGGCCGCTGCCGCCGCCCGGGGATCTGCCCGGCGCGCCCGTCGTCACGCCGGGCCCGGACGGGGACGGCACCCGTGCGTTCTCCGTGGCCGCCGCAGACTCCGACGCCCTGCTCGGGGCGCTGCTCGGCGCCGCCTGGCACATCCACCACCTCGGCACCGAGAAGGGCGTACGGGTATGACGCCGCTGCTGCGCTACCAGTCCGGACTGCTGCTGCGCTCCCAGCGCTGGCTCGCGCCCCTGCTTCTGTACGCGGTCTTCGTCGGCGTCCTCGTCCGCGCGGGCGAGCCCGTGCTCGGCGGACTCGCGGTGACGGCGGCCGCGCTGCTCCCGGTGACGGCCTGGTCGGTGCGGATCTGCCTCACCCAGGAGCCGGCCGCCGCCCGGGCCGTCGTGGCCGCGGCCGCGGGGCGCTCCCGGGCCCACCTCGCCGCGCTCGCCACCGGCGCCGGATGGCCGGCCCTGATCGGGGTGGCCGCCGTCCTCGGCGTGACCGCCGTGAGCGACGGGAAGGGCGTCGCGCCGCTCGACGCCGCGACCGCCGGGCTGCTCGCCGCCCTGGCCTGCGCCCTGACGGGCGCGGCCGTCGGCGCCCTCACCAGCAGGCCCTTCGTCCCGGCCGCCGGCTGGTCCGTGGCCGCCCTGGTGCTGGGCTCGCTGCTCGCGCTGGTCACCACGGGTTCCCCCGCCCGGGAGGCGGTGACCGCGCTGATCACCGGCGACCGCACGGCGACCGCGCACCCGCCGTGGCTCGCCTGCGCGGCCGCCCTCGTCCTCGCCTCGGCCGCGGCGACCCTGGCCTGCCGGGCCACGTCCCGCCTGGAGTGACGGACGGGGCGACCCCTAACCTCGCAGCAGCTCCGAGACCTTCACGAAGCGGTAGCCGCGGGCCCGCAGTTCCGGGACGATGCGGCGGATCGCCCGCTCGGTGACGGGGGCGGCGCTGCGGGTGCAGTGCAGGACCACGAGCGAGCCCGGCCGCACGCCGTCGAGGACCTGGTCGGCGACGGCGTCCGCGTCCTTGGCGAAGGCGTCGCCGCTCACCACGTCCCACTGGACCGCCGTGACCCCGGCGGGCCCGAGGGCGCGCAGGGCGGTGTCGTCGTAGCAGCCGCCGGGGAAGCGGAAGTACGGCACGACGTTGACGGCCCCGGCGTCCCGGAAGGCGTCGAAGGCGCGCTGCACGTCGGCGGCCATGTCCGGCTCGGCGACCGTCGGCAGGCCGTAGCAGGGCGAGGCGAAGGCATAGTGGCTGTAGGAGTGGTTGGCGATCTCGAAGCGGGGGTCGTTGCCGATCGCCTTCGCCTGGTCCGGGTACTCCTCCGCCCAACGGCCCGTCATGAAGACGGTCGCGTCGACCCCGAGCCGCCGCAGGGTGGCGATCAGCCCGGGGTTGTCGAAGCGTTCGCCGCGAGCTGCCCGGGGGCCCTGGTCGGCGGTCATGTCGGCGTCGAAGGTGAGCGCGACGACCTTCTCGGCGCCCCGGCCGGCCCGTCGGGTGAAGACGGGGGCGAGGCCGCCCGGGCCCGGTGCCATGGTGGGCGGCGCGGCGGGTGCCGCCGCCGGCTTCCGCCCGGCGGCCGCCGCCCCGGCGCGGGGCGGCGGGCTCGCGGTCCCGGCTCCGGCGCTCCCGGCTCCGGCGCTCCCGGCTCCGACGGTTGTGGCTCCCGCGTCGGGGCGGGGGGTGTCGGCGGCGCCCCCGCCGCAGCCGACGAGAACGGAGCCCAGAAGGGCGAGCGCCGCCATGTTTCGTACAGAAATGGTCACATGCGGAAGCTAGTCGATCAGGTGGCAAGCAGACGCCTCCGGCACTCCGCCACGTCGAAGTCCGGCGGCGGATAGGCCGGGTCCAGTTCCTCCAGATGCGCGAGCAGCAGCTCGCTGATCGCCCAGTTCCGGTACCACTTCCGGTCCGCCGGCACCAGGTACCAGGGCGTCCGCGCCGTCGAGCAGCGCTCAAGGGCCGTCTCGTACGCCTCCCGGTACGCCGGCCACAGCGCCCGCTCCTCGATGTCGCCCACGGCGAACTTCCAGTGCTTCTCCGGGTTGTCCAGCCGTTCGAGCAGCCGGGCGCGCTGCTCCTCGTACGAGAGGTGGAGGAAGACCTTCACCACCGTCACCCCGTCCTCGACGAGCGACTTCTCGAAGCGTCTGATCTGCCCGTAGCGGCGGTCGACCGTCGCACGCGGAACGAGCTCGCGGACGCGGGCGATCAGCACGTCCTCGTAGTGGGAGCGGTCGAAGATGCCGATCTCGCCCGCCCGGGGCAGCGCCCGCATGATCCGCCAGAGGAAGGGGTGCTCCCGCTCCTCGGCGGTGGGGGCCTTGAAGGCGTGGATGCGGCAGCCGGACGGGTTGAAGAGGCCGATGACGTGCTTGACCGTGCCGCCCTTGCCGCTGGTGTCCATGCCCTGGAGGACGAGGAGCAGCCGTCGGCGGTCGCCGGCCGTGCTCGCCGCGTACAGCCGCTCCTGGAGCTCGGCGAGGCGCGGGGCGAGGGCGGCGGTGGCGGCGAGACCGGCCGCCTTGCCGGCGGGGCCCGCCGGGGTCGCGCCGGCGTCGTACGAGGTGAGGTCGACGCGCTCGCCGGGCGGGAGGCGCAGCACCTCGCGCAGGTCCGACGACCGCCGCCCGTCCGTCCGGCCCCGGTCCTTCCCGGCCGCGCGCTCCCCGCCCCCGCCCCTCCGCTCCCCGCCCCTCCGGTCCGCGTCCTTCTTCTCCGCGTCCTTCTTCTCCGCCATCGCCCGTGCCCTCCGTCGCCGCCGTCGCAGGCCCTCCCTCCGATCCTGCGCCGGACGAGGGCGGTCCGCGAGGCGGCCCGGGGGCACGGCCGGCGGCGTCAGCTCAGCACCAGGGGCCCGTCACCGCGAACGTCGTGCCCGGCGTGTAGCAGTTGACGTACATCGTGGCGCCGTCGGGGGAGAAGGTGACGCCCGCGAACTCGCCCCACTCCGGCGCCTCGGGCGTGCCGATGTTCTGCGCGCCCCGGGCCACCGCGTACACCTCGCCCCGGCGGCTCACCCCGAAGACGTGCTGGGCGCCGTCGCCGTCCTCGCTGACCATCAGGCCGCCGGTCGGCGCGAGGCAGATGTTGTCGGGCGTCTCGCCCGGCAGCCGGACGTCCGTGTCCGGGCCGAAGACGACGACGAGCGTCAGCCGGCGCCGGTGCGGCTCGTACTTCCAGACCTGCCCGAAGTGCGTGGCCCCCGAGCCGTCCGAGACCCGGGCGAAGGACGAGACGAAGTAGACGGCCCGCCCGCCCCAGTAACAGCCCTCCAACTTCTGCGCGTGCGTGATGCCCTTCGGCCCGAAGTCCTGGAACCGGATGGGGGTCGTGGCGGCCTGCGGATCCGGTACGGGGACCCACTCGACACCCTCGAAGCGCGCCCCGGCCTCCTGGACGACGGAGAGGTCCGGCACGCCCGGGACCCGCATGGCCTCCAGGGCGCCGCCCGCGCGCAGCGAACCGGTGCCGCCGAGCGGCTTGTGGGGCAGGAAGCGGTAGAAGAGGCCGAAGGGGCGCTCGAAGGCGTCCTCCGTCTCGTAGACGATGCCGCTCGCCGGGTCGACGGCGATCGCCTCGTGCGCGAAGCGGCCCATCGCGGTGAGCGGGACGGCTCCGGTGCGGCGCGGATCGGCGCCGTCGACCTCGAAGATGAAGCCGTGGTCCTTGGTGTAGCCGTTGGTGCCGGCCAGGTCCTCGGTCTCCTCGCAGGTCAGCCAGGTGTTCCAGGGCGTCGGCCCGCCCGCGCAGTTGACCGCGGTGCCGGCGATCCCGACGTACTCGCCCAGGACGTTGTTGCGCCCGTCGAGTTCGAGGACCGTGCACCCGCCCTTGGCGGCCGGGTCGTACGTCAGACCGGGGACGGTCGGGACGCCGATCTTCCCGGAGACCCGGTTCTCGTGGTTCCGCACGAGGTGGACGCGGCCGCGGCGGCCGGCGAAGGCGCCCATGCCGTCGTGGTTGCTGGGGACCGGGCCCTGTCCGGAGCGGAGCGGATCGCCCTGGCGGGAGAGGACCTTGTACGAGAAGCCCTCGGGAAGGTCGAGCAGGCCGTGGGGGTCGGGGACGAGCGGACCGTAGCCGGTCCGGCCCGTGTGGCCGCCGGCGGCGAGGGCGGTTCCGGCGAAGAGCTCGGAGAGGGCGCCGGAGAAGGCGATCCCGGCGGCGGTGGCGCCGGTGCGGGCGAGGATCTGACGTCGTGTCGCGGACATGAGGCAACGACCCACTTCCTGTTGGCGGACAGGCGGAACGGTGGTGTGCGTGCTGCGCGTGCTGTGCGGCGTGCGGATGTCACGTGTCACGTGCCGGTCATGTGTGACGTGTGACGTGTGACCCGCATGTGTGTACCACGCACAGTGGTGACACGTGAACCATGCGGGCCGCACGCGCCTCGCGTTGCCTCAGGTGGCGAAGTGTCAGATCAGTTCGGCGGTGAGCGTGATCGTCGTGCCGGTCAGGGCCTGGCTCACCGGGCAGTTCTTCTTGGCCTCCTCGGCCGTCTGCTGGAACTGCGCCTCGTCGAGGCCGGGCACCTCGCCGCGCACGGTGAGGTGGATGCCGGTGATGCCCTCGCCCGGCTGGAAGGTCACGTCGGCCTTCGTCTCCAGACGGGTGGGCGGGTTGCCCGCGCCGGCCAGGGCGTGCGAGAACGCCATCGAGAAGCAGGAGGAGTGCGCGGCCGCGATGAGCTCCTCGGGGCTGGTCTTGCCGTTCGGCTCCTCGGTGCGGGCCGGCCAGGACACGTCGTACGAGCCGAGGCCCGACGAGTCGAGGGTGACGACACCGGAACCCTTGAGGAGGTCGCCCTGCCAGACGGTGTGGGCGTGACGCACGGTGGCCATGGTGAATCCCTTTCGCTTGGGTATCACCCCCAACCTACTGCCCCACAAGCCCCTTTGCGTCACGCGCGAGGGCGGTGAGCCGGGAGATCGCCCGGAAGTACTTCTTGCGGTAGCCGCCGTTCAGCATCTCGTCGCTGAACAGTCGGTCGAAGGGCAGACCGGAGGCGAGCACCGGTATCTCGCGGTCGTAGAGCCGGTCGGCGAGGACCACGAGCCGCAGCGCCGTCGACTGGTCCGGGACCGGCCGGACGTCGGTGAGGCAGACCGCCGTCAGGTCGTCGGTGAGCGCTCCGTACCGGCTCGGGTGCACCTTGGCCAGGTGTTCGAGCAGGTGCGGGAAGTCGTCGAGGGACGCGCCAGGCGTGGCGTACGCCGTCTCCGTGACGACCTGGTCGGAGTGGGGCGCCGGCGCCTCGGGCAGGCCGCGGTGGCGGTAGTCCTCGCCGTCGATGCGGAGCGGACGGAAGTGGGCGGAGAGGCCCTGGATCTCGCGGAGGAAGTCGGCGGCGGCGAACCGGCCCTCGCCGAGCTTGCCCGGCAGGGTGTTCGAGGTCGCGGCGAGTGCCACGCCCGACTCGACGAGCTTGCCGAGGAGGCTGGAGACGAGGACGGTGTCGCCCGGGTCGTCGAGCTCGAACTCGTCGATGCAGAGGAGGCGGTGCTCGCTCAGCGTCTTCACCGTCTGCTGGAAGCCCAGCGCGCCGACCAGGTTCGTCAGCTCGACGAAGGTGCCGAACGCCTTGAGCGCCGGGTCGGCCGGGGTGGCGTGCCAGAGCGAGGCGAGCAGGTGGGTCTTGCCGACGCCGTACCCGCCGTCGAGGTAGATCCCGCGAGGCCCGGTCGGGGCGGCCGGCTTCCGCGCGAACCAGCGGCGCTTCCCGGCGCCGCTGGCGTGGGCGCCGCCGAGCCCCTCGGCGAAGGAGCAGAGCACCTTGACGGCGTCCGTCTGGCTGGGCTGGTTCGGGTCGGGGAGGTACGTGTCGAAGCGTACGGAGTCGAACCGCGGCGGCGGCACCATCTCGGCGACGAGCCGGTCGGCGGGGACATGGGGCTCGCGCGAGCAGAGCGAGAGCGGGGCCGCTGAGGCGCTCGCGGCTTCGGTAAGGGCACGGGTCGACACAGTTCCCCACTGTAAGCGCCATGTCAGACTTCCCGGATGCGACGCCTGTTCCCTGTGACGGACATGACAGCCCGCGAGGCCACCCACGGGACCGCGGCCGGAGCCACCCCGGTCGGTGTCTCCGGAACGCCCGCCACCCCCGCGGCGACCACGCCGGGCGGGGCCCCGGTACCGCCCGCCGGCGGCCCGGAGTGGTCCCTCGACGAGCTGGCCGAGGCCTACGCGTACCCCGAGGGGGACACCGCGTGGCTGCGGGCCAACATGGTCTCCTCCCTCGACGGCGCCGGTCAGCACGACGGGCGCTCCCAGCCGCTCTCCTCCGACGCGGACATGCGGATCTTCGGCACCCTCCGGGGCCTCGCGGACGTCGTCGTGGTCGGCGCCGAGACGGTACGCCTGGAGGGGTACCGCCCGGCCAGGGCCAGGGACGCCTTCGCCGCCCGCCGGGCCGCCGCCGGGCAGGGCCCCGCGCCCGTGATCGCCGTGGTCAGCGCCTCCCTCGCGCTCGACTTCTCGCTTCCGCTCTTCACCGAGCCGCTCGTCCCCACCCTGATCCTGACCGGGGCCGCCGCTCCCGCCGACCGGGTGACGGCGGCCCGCGCCGCGGGCGCGGAGGTGCTGTTCGCGGGCGAGGGCGCCGGGGTGGACCCGGCCAGGGCGGTGACGGTGCTCGCGGAGCGCGGGCTGCGCCGCCAGCTCACCGAGGGCGGACCCCGGCTGCTGGGCCAGTTCGTGGCGGCCGGGGTCCTCGACGAGCTGTGCCTGACGGTGTCGCCGACGATGACCGCGGGGGACGCGCAACGGATCGCCGGCGGGCCGTCGGTCGCCGTGCCGACACGCTTCGCCGTGGCGTCGGTGCTGGAGCAGGACGGCTTCCTCTTCACCCGCTACCTTCGGATCTGACAATCGGCGGAATTTCCCGTTCCGCTTAGCGTCCGCTGGGCACACTTACTCACGCAGACCCCGTGCGGGCACGGGGAAGGATGGTTTCCGCAGAAGGGCTCCTGAGGTGTTCACAAGCGTTCTGATGATCGAGAAGCCCCTGACGGCCGTCGACGTGGAATTCGTCACCACACTGCACGGCGACGAGGGCGTGTCCTTCATCGTTCTGATGCAGCCGCGGGGTGACCAGGCCGATGTACTGCTGCGTGCCATCGACGACGTCGCCATGGGCGAACTGAAGGAAGCCGCCCGGGAGGGCGAGGAACCGGAGGGCAGGGCGGCCCGCCTTCCCGCCGAGCAGGCCCTGGAGCTCTCCCTCCAGGCCCTGAGGGACGCCGGCTGCGAGGCGGTCGGCCAGGTCGTGGAGGACCACCCGCTGAACAAGATGAAGGCCGTGGTCGAGGAGGCCGGGGCCGACGAGGTGATCGTGCTCACCGCCCCGCACTACGTGGAGGAGTTCTTCCACCGGGACTGGGCCTCCCGCGCCCGGCACAAGGTCGGCGTCCCCGTCCTCAAGCTCTTCGCCCACAGCGACTGACCCACCGGCCCGTCGCCACCCGCCCGTGTCCGCGCCCCGTGCAGGGGGCGCGGACACGGGCGTACGGCGGGGAGGCGGGCGACGCGGACACGGGCGTACCGCGGGCGGACGGGTGCCGCGGGGCGTCCGGCGGGAGCCACTAGGCTGGAGCCTCCAGAACCACCACACCGGGGAGAGATCCACATGGCACCCGCCATCCCTGCCGCGATGGAACGGCCGCACTTCATCGGCATCGGCGGTGCCGGAATGTCGGGCATCGCGAAGATCCTCGCCCAGCGGGGCGCCAAGGTCGCGGGCAGCGACGCCAAGGAGTCCCCGACCGCCGAGGCGCTGCGCGCCCTCGGCGTCACCGTGCACATCGGGCACGCCGCCGAGCACCTCGCCGACGACGCCTCCGCCGTCGTCGTCTCCAGCGCCATCCGCGCCGACAACCCCGAGCTGACCCGCGCCGCCGAGCTGGGCATCCCCGTCGTGCACCGCTCCGACGCGCTCGCCTCCCTCATGGACGGGCTGCGCGCGATCGCCGTCGCCGGCACGCACGGCAAGACGACCACCACCTCCATGCTGGCCGTCGCCCTCACCGAGCTGGGCCTCGACCCCTCGTACGCCATCGGCGGCGACCTCGCGGGCCCCGGCACCAACGCCCTGCACGGCGACGGCGAGGTCTTCGTCGCCGAGGCCGACGAGAGCGACCGCAGCTTCCAGAAATACGACCCCGAGGTCGCGATCGTCCTCAACGTCGAGCTGGACCACCACGCGAACTACGCCTCCATGGACGAGATCTACGAGTCCTTCGAGGCCTTCACCGCGAAGATCCGCCCCGGTGGCACCCTGGTCGTCGGCGAGCACGCGGGCGCCCGCGAGCTGGCCCGCCGGGTCGCGGCCCGCGAGGGCCTGGACATCGTGACGGTCGGGGAGTCCGAGGACTCCGACGCCCGCATCCTGAAGATCGTCCCGAACGGGATGAAGAGCGAGGTGACCGTCGCCCTCGACGGCGCCGAGCACACCTTCACCGTCTCGGTCCCGGGCCGCCACTACGCCCACAACGCCGCCGCCGCCCTGGCCGCCGGAGCCCGCGTCGGCATCGACCCGGCCGAGCTCGCCCAGGCCCTCACCGCCTACACGGGCGTCGGCCGCCGCCTCCAGCTCAAGGGCGAGGCGCGGGGCGTCCAGGTCATCGACTCGTACGCGCACCACCCCACCGAGATGACCGCCGACCTGGAGGCGATGCGCGGCGCCGCCGGGGCCTCCCGGCTCCTCGTCGTCTTCCAGCCGCACCTCTTCTCCCGCACCCAGGAGCTGGGCCGGGAGATGGGCGAGGCCCTCGCGCTCGCCGACGCCTCCGCCGTCCTCGACATCTACCCGGCCCGCGAGGACCCGATCCCCGGCATCACGAGCGGGCTGATCATCGACGCGGCCCGCGCGGCCGGCGCCGACGTCACCCCCGTCCACGACAAGGCGACCGTCCCCGACGTGATCGCGGGAATGGCCCGCCCCGGCGACTTCGTTCTGACCATGGGCGCGGGCGACGTCACGGACCTCGGTCCGCTGATCCTGGCCCGCCTGGCGAACTGAGGGAGTGGACGAACCATGGCCTACGAGGTCGAGAAGTCGGACGAGGAGTGGCAGGCGCAGCTGACCCCGTCGGAGTACCAGGTGCTCCGGCTGGCCGGCACCGAGCCCGCCTTCCGCGGTGAGTACACGGACACGAAGACCGAGGGCGTCTACTCCTGCCGCGCCTGCGGGGCCGAGCTCTTCACCTCGAACGAGAAGTTCGAGTCGCACTGCGGCTGGCCGTCGTTCTACGACCCGAAGCAGAGCGACGCCGTCGAGCTGGTCGCGGACACCTCCCACGGGATGATCCGCACCGAGGTCCGCTGCGCCCGCTGCGGCTCGCACCTGGGCCACGTCTTCGAGGGCGAGGGCTACCCGACCCCCACGGACCAGCGGTACTGCATCAACTCGATCTCGCTGCGGCTGAAGCCCGAGGAGGGCTGACGCGGAGGGACGGAAACGGCGGCGAGGACAGGATTCGAACCTGCGTCCACCCGGAAGTCGAGCCGGGCGCTCCACCACAGAGCTTCCTCGCCGCCGCCGCGATCCTCCGCCGCCCCGGCTGCCCCGGGCAACCGATTAACCGGGAGCAACCGAAGCAGGCCGGCGTGTCGGCCGCCGCGACGGCCCCGCCCCCCTCGGGTGGCTCACAGCCACTCCTGGGCGGCGGCCCGCTTCCCCTTCCCGGAGAACACCCCGGCGGACCGCAGGGCGCTCGCCGTGAGGGGATCGGCGACGGCCACGCCGTGCACCAGTTCCGGCGTACGGCGGAAGGCCTCGGGGCGCGCCGCCGGGCGCGGCCCCGTCCAGCCGCCCGCCACCGGGTCCACGCCGTGCCGGGCACAGGCCGCCTCGACCAGGGAGCGCGGGCACTCCTTCTCGCCGCGCAGCACCTCCCACGGCCGGGGCAGTTCCGCCCACACGTACGTGTCGGGGTGCAGGCCCTTGCCGCTCCTGTGGTGCCAGTAGGCCACGTCGGCCGCCATCAGCCGCGGCACCTTGCCCGGGCAGACGCGGTCCAGGAGGTCCTCCCGGCCGAGTTCCGTCAGCAGGGCGAACCAGTGCGCCCGCGCGGTGCTCCACGCCTGGGCCGCCTGGTTCCACGTTGAGGAGTCGTCGCCGCGCCGCACCACCATGCTCGCCGGCTCGAAGCCGGAGCGGTTCCAGGCGTCCTCCAGGAGGTCGGCGACCTCGCGCAGGAAACGGTTCCAGCGCACGAGGAGCCGGATCAGCTCCTCGTCGGAGAGGTGCCCGAGCACCTCGGCGGCCGGATGCGCGTGTGCCACCGCGTACCAGTTCGTGCGCTCGGGCGCCGCGCGGAGCCGCTGGAACAGCGCGTCGGCGACCTCGTCGTACGGGCGCCGCTGCTTTCCGTTCGTGAAGATGCTGCGCATGTTCGCGCGGGCGGTGAGGTACGCGACGAAGGCCGCCGTGTCCGGGTCGGCGGCGAACACCTCGTACGGCAGGGTGTGCGCGAGTGAGCCCTTGCCCGTCATGACGACCTCGCGGCGCCGCTGCTCGTGCAGGAGCCGGGCCAGCTTGGCCTCCATCCGCCGCAGCAGCCGGAACCGCTTGTTGTACTGCCGCTTGGAGAGTTCGCCGAGCCCGGCGTCGGCGCGCTCGGCGCGGTTCAGCCGGTCGAGCCCGAAGTCGTCGGCGCCGTACGGCCGGTGGATCTCCTCGCCGGCCCGCCGGATCACCGCCTCGATCTCCGCGGGGTCGTCGCCCGCCGCTTCGGGCAGTTCGGGCACCGACGCGAACAGGGCGGCGGCGCGGCCCAGCTGGCGCTGCGCGCCCACCGGCCGGGCGAAGTCCTCGCGCAGCGAGGTGTAGCCGTGCCACAGCCGGGTCAGGGAGTGCGCGGCCGCCTTCTCCAGGGCGGCGGCGGTCGTCGGGTCCGGCTCGGTGCCGCGGGTGGCGAACAGGTCAAGGACCAGCTGGGCGACGTCCTCGGGACGCTTCCTGAGCCCGAGCGAGTCGTGCAGTGCGCGCAGGAGTTCCTCCGGGGGGCGGGGTGCGGCGGTCATGCGCCCCAGCCTGCCGAAACGTCGTCGGGTCCTCCACCGGTTATCCGGGCACCCGGGCTGATCGTCCGTCACCCGCTGTGGTAGGACTGTTTGACATCGCAAACAGTCTTTTCAACGGGGGAATGGAACGTGGCGGTCACGGTTCCGGACTGGGCGGACACCCTTCTCGATCTGATCGGTGTGGCCTGGCCGAATGTGGACGAGGACGCGTACCGCGAGATGGCGGACGCGTTGCGGGAGTTCGCGGACGATCTGGAGGACGACGGGCAGCTCGCGAACAACCACTTCGAGCGGTTGCTGTCCTCGGGGCAGGGCGAGTCGATGGACGCCCTGAACGAGCACTGGTCGAAGGTCAAGACCAAGCACATCAAGGACATCTCGGGTGCGGCGCGGACGATCGCGGGGGCGCTGGACACGGCGGCGGGCGCGATCGAGGGCATGAAGCTCGCGGCGCTGGTGCAGCTGGGGTACCTGGCGGCGGAGGCGGGCATCGCGCTGTCGCTGATCCCGGTGACGGGCGGCCTGTCGGCGCTGATCGGCGCGGGGGCCATGCGGGCCACGCAGGAAGTGATCAAGCGGCTGATCAAGGAGTGCGTGGAGGAGGCCGTCGGTTACGTCGTGGCGGCGATGACCGAGCCCGCCGTCGCCGCGCTCGAGGGCATGGCGGCGGACCTGGTCGTCCAGCTCGGTGCGGTGGCGATCGGGCTCCAGGACGGCGTGGACCTGGACCAGACGAAGGGCGCGGGCCAGGACGGGTTCAAGGAGGGCGTGCAGTCGGGCAAGGAGGCGATGCACCTCGCCTCCGCCGGAGGCGGCGGAGGCGGAGGCGGTGGCGGTGCCGGGAAGGGCAGCGGCCTGAAGGACCTGCACATCGAGCACGCCGAGCACACCCACGCCTCCACGCAGCTGAACACCGTCAGCGCCGGGATCCACGGCAAGACGGCCGGCAAGCTGACCAAGGCGAAGACGGCGCACGGACGGACGCGGGGACGCGACTCGATCGCGGACGCGATCGACCCGGTCGCGGACAAGGCCCTGGAGGCGCTGACCAAGGCCGCGAAGAACATGGGCGACCACCTCGGCCAGACCCTGCCCAAGGCCGTGAAGCAGATCTCGGTCGACCACAAGAACACCGACGACGCGCTGCGCGACCGGTTCGCCCGGCAGCGCAAGGGCGACCACGACAACGACGGCGCCAAGGGCGGCGGGGGCGGCGGCGGGAACGGCAACCCCCCCGGCGGAGGCGGCAACGGCAACGGCTCCGGCAACAACCCCGGCGGCAACCGCATCACCCCCGCCCCGCCCTGGCACGGCAGCTCCGCCGGCACGATGCGCCACCACCGCACGGACCCGCTCGACGTCAGCCACCTGACGCCCGAGCAGCAGCGCGAGGCGCTGGTCCAGGAGGCGCGCGACCTGGCGGACCGGGCCCGCAGGGCCGACCCGGACAACCCCGACGACCCCAAGCACCAGATCGACCTGGCCAAGACGCGGTTCCCGGTCGGTGAGCACCTCCTCAAGGACAACAGCTGTTCCGGCGGGCTGCTCCACGACGGCGTGGTGACGAGCCATTCCAGCGCGACCCAGTACGAGGGCAAGGACAAGCCCGACCTGCACCCGGGCGCGCAGCAGGTCTACGACGAGGTGAAGGCCGTCCACGACTCCCAGGGCACGCGGCCCGGAGCCGGCCACGGCAAGTGCGCGGAGGCGATGCTCCTGTCGGACCGGCTCCGGCAGCTCGACCCGTCCGGCACGTCCATCCGTACGATCGACCAGGTACGGGAGGCGATGGCCGGCGCACAGATGTACAGCGTGCAGATCGGGCGGGACAGGCGCGGACTCCTCCAGCACAACGACTACAAAGAGCCGTGCCCCTCGTGCGCGATCGCCCTCGACATCACCGGCATCAACGCCTACGCAGGTTAGGAGCCCCTTCCCATGCCCCATCTCCACGTCCCCGCGGACGTCGACGCCTGGTTCACCGAGAACGGCTGGTTCCCCGGCCGGCGGGCCGGCGAGCCGGCCGCGGCGTTCGTGGCGGCCGTCGTCGAGGAGAGCCGGAAGCGCGGGTTCCCCGTGGAGCCGTTCCCCGCCGCGACCGACTTCCTCGACGAGCACGCCGGGCTGCGCGTGGTGCACGACGCCCAGCGCGACGCCTACCTGGAGTTCACGCCCGTGCCCTACTGGGGCCACAGCTTCGAGGACATGGCGGAGCTGAGCCGCAACCTCGGCGTGCGGCTCTTCCCGGTCGGCTGGGACTCCACGGACGCGGAGCTGTACGTCATCGACGAGCAGGGCCGCTTCTTCTGCATGCACCACACCGGCGACTACTACATGGGCACCGGCAAGCACGAGGCGATGATCGGCCTGTACCGAACGCCCATGCAGGACGCGGAGGATTTCTATGTCTGACCTGGTTCCCGGTACGGCGGCGTCGCTGCTCATCCACGGCACGATCACCAGTCACACCAACCTCACCGGCGACGGCGAGCCGGAGCTCCACCCCGCCGTGCGGGAGTTCTTCGACGCGCTCCCGCCCGCCCTGCGCGAGCCCTTCGTCGGCTTCTGCGCCGAGTCCGCCCTCGTCTCCGACGAGCTGTTCGCCTTCGACCGGATGCGCGGCGACGGCCGCACCGCGGGCCTCGACGAGGCCGTCCCGCACTTCGCGGGCGCGGCGATCGTCGCCCGCAAGATCCGCCCGCACGGCGACCCGGAGCACGGCACCGAGGCCGATGTCTGCCGTTCCTGCACGGCGCTCCTCGACCGGCTGGGCATCACGATCCTCCACGACCAGGCATGAGGCGGACGGTGCTGGAAGAAGCGGGCTGGCAGCCCGGCAGGGACGCGGGGGACGCCGCCCTGCTCGCGATCCTCGTCGCGGTGACCCACGGCGCGGGCGAGGCCTTCCCCGCCGCCGAGCGGGCCGTGCGCGAGTTCCACGGCCTGAGCCCGCGCCCCGCCCCGGACGGCGGCGGGGAGGTCGCCGCCCTCGGCGCCGTCGTCGACCCGCGCGAGGCCCGCCACGACGTCCCGACCCTGCTCCGGCTCGCCGACTCCCTCGGCGTACGCCTGTTCCCCCTCGGCCGTACGGACACGGACGCGCCGCTCGCGGTCGACGAGCACGGCCGGCTCCTCATGCTCGGCCCCGGGGGCCCCTGGCTCCTCGGCGAGACGGTCCACGACGGGCTCGCGGCCCTCACGGAGGGGCACGCGCCGGTACGGCTCCGGCCGCCCCGGTGGACCGTCCCGCTCCCCGGCCTCCCCGCCGACCTCGACGCGGTCGTGCGGGCCGCGCTCGTCGCCGTCTACGTCCTGCACAGCACGGGCGTCTTCAGCGCCCGCGCCCTGCACCTGCGGGCCACCACCCTGCGGGGCATCGGCGTGGTGGCGGTGGACAAGGAGTTCCCGCTGCGCCGGGGCGCCCTGGCGGACAACGCGGAGCCGCTCGCCGAGGCGATGACCCGCGCCCTCGAAGCGGTGGGCGCCCGCCCGGGCGCCTGCGCGCTGACGGTCTCCGTCCCCGCCCCGCCCGGCACGGAGGGCCCGGCGGCCACGGTCGCCTGCGCGGTGACGACGGGCGCCGAGCCCGACGCCCCCGCCCTCACCCTGTCGGCGGCCCTGTCGGCGGCCTCGGGCCCCACGGCGACGGCCCTGACCGCCTGCGCCCGTGAACTGACGGCCTGGGCGGCGACCCGCGACGCCCCCTAGCAGCGGGGGTCCGGCGAGCCGGTCGCCCGACGCTCAGTCGAGGCAGAACTCGTTGCCCTCGACGTCCTGCATGTTGATGCAGGACTCGTTCTCCTCGTCGGCGTACAGGGTGTTCACGTGGACCGCGCCGAGCTTGGTCAGGCGGGCGCACTCCGCTTCGAGGGCGGCGAGGCGCTCGGCGCCCACCAGGCCCGTGCCGGCGCGGACGTCGAGGTGCACCCTGTTCTTCACGACCTTGCCCTCGGGGACCCGCTGGAAGTAGATCCGCGGGCCCTTGCCCGAGGGGTCGACGGCCGCCGACCACGACTCCTCGCCCTCCGCCGATGGCGGGACGACGTACCCCAACACCTCGCACCAGAAGCGAGCGACACGCGCGGGCTCCGCGCAGTCGAAGGTGACCTGGACTTCCCTGATCGTTGCCATCGGAGCACCGTAGCGGTGACAACTGCGCTGCTCAAGCAGGTTTTTCAGTGGACGGAGAAACCGCCGTCCACGAAGAGCGACTGGCCCGTGACGTACGCGGAGGAGGCACTCGCCAGGAAGACCGCCGCGCCCGCGAAGTCCTCGGCGAGGCCGTTGCGGCCGACCATCGTGCGCGCGGCCAGGGCCGCCACCTTCTCCGGGTCGGAGGCGAGCCGCCGGTTCAGCGCGGTCAGCACGAAGCCGGGCACCAGGGTGTTGGCGGTGACGCCGTACGGGGACCAGGCCTCGGCCTGGGAGCGGGCGAGGGACTCCAGGGCGCCCTTGGAGACCCCGTACGCACCGCTCTGGACGAACGCCCGGTGCGCCTGCTGGGAGGTGATGTGGATGATCCGGCCGAAGCCCCGCTCCGCCATGCCGGGGCCGAAGCGCTGGCCGAGCAGGAACGGTGCCTCCAGGTTCACGGTCATCGTCGTGTCCCAGACGTCCTCGCCCAGCTCGGAGAGCGGCGGACGGAGGTTGATCCCGGCGGAGTTCACGAGGATGTCGGGTTCGCCGAAGACGGCGGCCGCCGCCTCCGCCCCCGCCCCGATCCCCTCGCGGGTGCTCAGGTCGGCGCTCACCCAGGCCGCCCGGCACCCCTCGGCCGCCAGCTCCTCCACGGTCGCGACGAGGTCGGCCTCCTTGCGCGCGAGGACCACCACCCGCGCGCCGGCGCGCGCGAGGGCCCCGGCGACGGCGCGGCCGATGCCGGAACTGCCGCCGGTGACGAGGGCGGTGCGGCCTTCGAGGGAGAAGAGGCCGGAGAGGTATCCGGGGGGCGTGCTGCTCATCTGGTCTGCGCTCCTCGCGTCGTACGGCACCGGCCCCGCCGTGTGCGGATGGAGGGCCGGTACGCGCATCCTCGCAGAGGCGGCTCAGGCCAGACGGGCGAGGAACTCCGTCCAGGCGGCGGGCGCCACGGTGAAGTGGGGACCGGTGGGGTTCTTGGAGTCGCGGACGTGGACGGTGGAGGGGCAGGAGGCGACCTCGACGCAGTCGTCGCCGCTGCCGCCGCTGTAGCTGTCCACCAGCTCGACCGTTGGGGCCTGCCGTACGGCTCCGAGACCGCCGACACCGCCGCGCTCGTCGTCGCGGAACTCGCCGCCAACGCCGTCACCCACGGCCGGGTGCCCGGGCGCGACTTCGAGCTGGGGCTCGCGTACACGCCCGGGCTGAGGCTGGTGATCGACGTCTCCGACACGCGGGGCGAGCGGCGCCCCGCCTCCGTCGCGCCGGGGCTGCTCGACGAGGGCGGCCGGGGTCTGCTCCTGGTCGGGGCGCTGGCGACCCGGTGGGCCGTGCTCGACCGCGTACCGGTCGGGAAGACCGTACGGGCCGAGCTCGACCTCAGCCCCGAAGGGCCTCGTACCCCGCCGGGCGGGTGGTGAAGGTGCCCCGGCCCTGGGTGCGGCCGCGGAGGCGGGACGCGTAGCCGAAGAGTTCGGCCAGCGGGACCGTCGCCGAGACCACCGCCGTACCGGAGCGGGTCACCTGGTCCGTCACCCGGCCGCGGCGGGCCGCGAGGTCACCGAGGACCGCGCCGACCGACTCGGCGGGGACGGTGACCGTCACGTCGGCCACCGGCTCCAGGAGGGACAGCACGCTCGCGCGGAGCGCCTCGCGGAGGGCGAAGCGGCCCGCCGTGCGGAACGCCGGCTCCGAGGAGTCCTTCGGATGCGTGGCGCCGTCCGTGAGCGTGACCCGGACACCCGTCACCGGGTGGCCCCCGAGGGGGCCCTCGACGAGGGCGTCCCGGCAGCCGGCCTCGACCGCGCGGACGTACTCCTGCGGCACGCGGCCGCCCGTGACCGTCGACGCGAACGCGAACTCCTCGTCCCCGTCGAGCGGTTCGACGTCGATGACGACGTGGGCGAACTGGCCCGCGCCGCCGTCCTGTTTCACATGACGGTGGAGCAGCCCGGTGACGCCCTTCACCACCGTCTCCCGGTAGGCGACCTGCGGACGGCCGACCGTGACCTCCAGGCCCCGGTCGCGCCGCAGCTTCTCCACCGCGACCTCCAGATGCAGTTCACCGAGCCCCGACAGCACCGTCTGGCCGGTCTCCGGATCGGACCGCACGACCAGCGACGGGTCCTCCTCGGAGAGCCGGGCGAGCGCCGTCGCCAGCCGGCCGGTGTCCGTGGCGCGACGGGCCTCCACCGCGACCGAGACCACCGGGTCGGCGGTCGTCGGCGGCTCCAGGACGACCGGGGCGTCCGGGGCGCACAGGGTCGCCCCGGCGCGTACGGCCTTCGGCCCGACGACGGCGACGATGTCACCGGCGCGCGCCGACTCCACCTCCGCCGTCCGGTCCGCCTGCACCCGCAGGACGCGGGCGATCCGCTCGGTGCGGCCGGTGACGGCGTCCAGCACGGTGTCCCCCTTCCCCATCGTGCCCGCGTAGACGCGGACGTACGTCATGCGGCCGGTGGCGGTCGCGCTCACCTTGAACGCGAGCGCCGTGAACGGCGCCGACGGGTCCGCCGCGACCTCTCCGCGTACCGGAGCCATGTCCGAGGGCGCGGGCAGGTACGCGACGACGGCGTCGAGGAGCGGTTCGACACCCCGGTCGCGGTACGCCGAGCCGCAGAGCACGACCACGGCCTCGCCCGCGAGGGTGAGGTCCCGGAGCGCGCCCGTGAGGGTCTCCTCGGTGAGCCGCTCCCGGGCGCAGTACTCGTCCAGGGCGCCCGGATGCAGCTCCGCCACCGTCTCCTCCAGGCGTCGCCTGCGGCGCCGGGCCTCGTCGAGGAGCCCGTCGGGTACCGGTTCGTCGGCGTACGCGCCGCCGCCCTCGGCCCACACGTACGTCCGCATCCGGACGAGGTCGACGACGCCGGTGAAGCCGTCCTCGCGGCCGACGGGCAGCTGGACGGGGAGCGGGACGGCGCCGAGTCGCGTACGGATCGACTCGACGGTCGCGTCCAGCGAGGCGCCCGCCCGGTCCATCTTGTTGACGAACGCGAGGCGCGGGACGCCGTGCCGGTCGGCCTGCCGCCACACCGTCTCGCTCTGCGGCTCGACGCCCGCGACGGCGTCGAAGACGGCGACGGCGCCGTCGAGGACGCGCAGCGAGCGCTCGACCTCGTCGGAGAAGTCGACGTGGCCGGGCGTGTCGATCAGGTTGATCCGGTGACCGTCCCAGTCGCAGCTGACGGCCGCCGCGAAGATGGTGATGCCGCGGTCGCGCTCCTGCGGGTCGAAGTCGGTGACGGTGGTGCCGTCGTGGACCTCGCCCCGCTTGTGGGTGGCGCCGGTCAGGAACAGGATCCGCTCGGTGACGGTGGTCTTGCCGGCGTCGACGTGGGCCAGGATGCCGAGGTTGCGGATGCCGACGGTGCCGAAGGTGTCGAGGTGGGTGCGCACGGTGTCGTGCCTTTCGCTGCTGTGTGGACACAGGGCAGCGCGATTCCCGGACGCGTGGGAGTGGGAGAGCAGGGGGGCGTCAACGGGCCTGCGGTGACGGGCGCGCAGCCGTCACCGGCAGGCGGGAGAGGCGAGGATCACGTCGTACCGGGCACGGGGGAGGGACACGACGGCGGCGCGCTGGTGACGCACGGTCGGCTCCCCTCGGTCGGACACGGAACGGCACGGCCCACCGGGTCGGTGCGCCGTGCCGCGAGTCTAGGGAGCGCCGCCGCGGTGGCGACAGTGAATTACGCGGGCTGGTCGACGGGCCGGCCGGTGGACTCCCCGGCGGACTCGTCGGCGGGCTGGAGCAGGTCCCAGCGGTTGCCGTACAGGTCCTCGAAGACCGCGACCGAGCCGTACGGCTCGTGGCGCGGCTCCTCCAGGAAGCGGACGTCGGCCGCGGTCATCCGGGCGTGGTCGCGGGCGAAGTCGTCGGTGTGGAGGAAGAAGCCCACGCGGCCGCCCGTCTGGTTGCCGATCGAGGCGGCCTCCGTGTCGTTCTTGGCGCGGGCGAGCAGCAGGCCCGCGTTCCCGAGACCGCCGACGCCGGCGGCGCCGCGCGGCCGGACGACGACCCAGCGGCTGCCGTCGCCCCGGTCGGTGTCCTCCACGAGCTCGAATCCGAGGGCGCCGGTGTAGAAGGCGATGGCTTCGTCGTAGTCACGGACGACGAGGGTGACAAGTGCGATGGACGGCATTACTCCAACGTAATACGCGCAAGCGGTAGGAATCTACCCGCGTCAACCCGCGTCGAGCGGCCCTTGACCCTCGCCGTGTCGAGGGTCCGATCGGGGTCCGATCGGGGGACGGGGGAGGGGAGGAGCCGGGCCGGGCGAGGGCCGGGCGCGGCCCGGGCGGCGCGGCGGCCGGGTGACGCCCCGGTGTCGCCGGGGTGAGGGCGGGATGACGGCGGGGCCGGAAGCCCGGTGGCGCTCGGGTGGTGCTCGGCCTCGCCCTGGGCCGGAGGCCTGGTGGTGCCCGGGAATCGCCCGGGTGGCGCCGGGCCTCGCACCGGGGGCCGCCCCCCCGAAGCCGCGCCGGGCCCCGCCGGCCCCGCCGAGTCCTGCCCCCCGGTGCGAGAATGCCCCCCATGGACGCACAGGCTTTCGAGCGGCTCGTCGCCCGCGCGCAGGGGCTCGTGGAGCAAGGGCTGATCGCGCCGGGGCGCAGGCGGGTGCTCGGGATCGCCGGGGCGCCCGGAGTGGGGAAGTCCACACTGGCCGAGCGGCTCGTCGGGCGGCTCGGCGGCGGCGCCGTGCTCGTGCCGATGGACGGCTTCCACCTGGCCGGGGTCGAGCTGGAGCGCCTCGGCAGGGCCGGCCGCAAGGGCGCGCCCGACACCTTCGACGCCGCCGGGTACGTGGCGCTCCTGGAACGCCTGCGCGCCCCCGAGCCCGGCACCGTCGTCTACGCGCCCGCCTTCGACCGGGGCCTGGAGGAGCCGGTCGCCGGAGCCGTACCCGTACCGCCGGAGGTGCCGCTCGTCGTCACGGAGGGCAACTACCTGCTGCACGACGAGGGGGCCTGGGCGCGGGTCCTGCCGCTGCTCGACGAGGCCTGGTACCTGGACCTGGACGACCGGCGGCGCGTGTCCCGGCTCGTCGAGCGGCACGTCCGCTTCGGCAAGGACCGGGCGCACGCCGAGCGCTGGGTCCACGCGTCCGACGAGCCCAACGCCCGGCTCGTCGCCCGCGGCCGGGACCGCGCCCACCTCGTCGTACCGATGTCCTGACCGCCGACGCCGACGCCGACGCCGACGCCTACGCGGGCGTACGCGCGCCCGCGTGCTCGGCCGCCGCCAGCGCGAGGGCACGGATCAGCGGGTGCGGGCGGCTGCCGTCGCCCGAGAGCTCCGGCTGGAAGAGGGTCGCCAGGAAGAAGGGGTGCCCGGGCAGCTCCGCGACGCGGATCCCGCCCTCCTCGTCCGTGCCCGTGAACCGCAGTCCGTGGGCGCGCAGCGTGGCCAGGTGGCGGCTGTCGGGTCCGTAGGTGCAGTGGTAGCGCTCGGTGGTCCGCTCCGCGCCGAGGCCCCGCTCGGCGAGCGAGCCCGCGGTCACCCGGACGACGCCCTCGTGGCCCACGAGCGAGCAGGCGAGCGGCGCGATCAGCAGGTCGTCGGCGTCGGCCGACGGGTCGTTCTCGGCGTGGGCGGCCGCGGTCAGGCCGCAGACGTTCCGCGCGTACTCCAGAAGCGCGTGCTGGAAGCCGCCGCAGGTCCCGAGGAACGGGATGCCGTCCTCGCGGGCGGTGCGGATCGCGGTGAGCGCCCCCGCCTCGCTGGCGTACGGGCTGCCGGGCAGCACCCACACGGCGTCGAAGCCCCGCACCGCGCCGGGCGCCTCCGCGTCGCCGGTCGGGATCCAGTACGCGTCGAGCGCCAGGCCGTCCCGCTCGGCGAGCGCGTCGAGGAGGACGGGGACGCGGACGTGGGAGCGGACGTGCGGCGAACGGTCGCCCACGAGAGCGATCCGGGGCGCGTGCGGCGCAAGGGGCGGGGAGGGCATGGTGGTCATGGCCACCATGCTGGGCGGCGGCCCGGGTTCACGTCCAACGATGATTGCTGCACTGTCCATCAGGGACGCTGATGAACGCCTGGGTAGGCTGGCCGCATGACGAACCCTCACGACTGGGACCAGCGCGTCGCCGCCCTCTGGGAGCGCCTCGACGAACACGAGCCCGCCGCCTTCCGCGCCCGGATCGCCGCACTCGCCGCCGAGCTGCCGGAGGACGACGCCGTCGCCCTCTTCGAGCAGGGCGCCGCCCACGACTCCACCGGAGAGCCCGCCGAGGCCGTCCGCCTCTACCAGCGCGCCCTCGACCGCGGCCTCACCGGCCTGCGCCGCCGCCGCGCCGTCATCCAGCTCGCCAGCAGTCTGCGCAACCTCGGCCGCCCGGACCGCAGCGTCGACCTGCTCACCGCCGAGCGGGCCGTCCCCGCCGACCGGCTCGACGCCGACGAGGCCGCCCTCGCCCCGGCCGTCGACGCGTTCCTCGCCCTCGCCCTCGCCGACACCGGCCGCGACCGCGAGGCCGCCTCCCTGGCCCTCGGCGCCCTCGCCCCCCTGCTGCCGCGCTACAACCGCTCGCTCGCCCACTACGCCCGCGCCCTCCTCACCGCCCCCGACGGCGCCTGACCGGGCGCCGCCCGGCCCCCGTCACCGCCCGGCCCCCGCCACCACCATGGACCCGCACCTCCTCCGTACGTACGTCACCGTGGCCCGGCTCGCCTCCTTCTCCGAGGCGGCCCGCGCGCTGGGCTACACCCAGTCCGCCGTCTCCCAGCACATCGCCGCCCTGGAGAGCGACCTCGCGCTGCCGCTCCTCACCCGCAGACCCGTCGCCCCCACCCCCGCCGGAGAACGGCTCCTCGAACACGCCGAGGCGCTGCTGCTCCGCCTCGACGCGGCCCGCGCCGACCTCGACCGGTTCGCGGCCGCGCCCCGCGCGACCCTGAGCGTCGCGGCCTCCCCGCTCGCCCTGCACGCCCGGACCCTCGCCGCGCTCCCCGCGACCGGCGTCACCCTGCGCGCCCTGCCGCCCGGGAGCGTGCCCGTCGCCGTCGCCACCGGCGAGGCCGACGCCGGGCTCGTCGACGGGATCGCCGCCCCCAGCGACCCGCTGCGGCTGCCCGACGTGGCGCCGCTCGTCGCGACCGGCGTCGCCGAGGACCCGCTCGCCGTCGTGCTCCCCGTCGACCACCCGCTCGCCGGGCGCCCGGGGCTCCGCCTCGACGACCTCGTCGACGCGCGCTGGCTCGACGCGCCCGCCGCGGGCGTCCCGCTCGACCGGCTGCGGGCCGTGCACGGCGGACCCGCCGGGCGGGGCTTCCGCACGGGCCTGCGGTACGACGGCACCGACACCCGGGCCCTCGCCGCCCTGGCCGCCGCGGGTCACGGCCTCGCCCTGCTCCCGGAGCCGGTCGCCGCGGACGTGCCGGGCGCCCGCGCCGTCCCGCTGGTCGCGCCCCGGCTCGTCCACCGCACCGAACTCCTCCTCCCGGTGGGCGCGCCGCACGAACCCGGTTCCCCCGTCGCCGAGTTCGCCCGCACGCTCTCCCGGGACACCCCCCAGGGCTGACGCCCGCAGTCGCTACCCTGGGCGCAACGGCGACGGAAGGCGGGCGGGCGTGGGGTGGCTGCGACGAGGACCCAGGCGGGACGGAGACGACGCACCGAGGGACCCCGAGTTCGCGTACTTCTCCCAGGCCGAGGCCGCGCTCTTCCGGGGGCGGGTCCGGGCCGCCTTCGCCGAACTCGGTCTCGAGGTCAGCGTCTACGCCGATCACGTCACCGACGACAAGGGCCGGCAGTTCGGCCTCGGCAACCTCGCCGCCGTCTGCCACCAGGACCGCCGGGGCCCGCGCGTCTGGCCCCGGCTCATCGACCGCCACATCGGCCTCGTCGTCCGCGCCATGGACGGCCCTTCGGCGCTCGACACCCTGCCGCCCGACCGGATCCGCGCCCAGCTCTACCCCCGGGTCGTCAGCGGCGAGGGCATCGACCCCGACGACTTCCGCTACGCCCGCGCGGTCGGGCCGGGGCTGTACGAGATCCTCGCCCTGGACCTGCCGGAGAGCGTCATGATGCTCACCGACGAGGCGCTCGACCGGCTCGGCGACCACGCCCAGCTGCGCGACCGCGCCCTGCGCAACCTGCGCGGACTGCCCGTCGAGGAGCACGAGACCGTACGGGACGCCGACGGCATGTCCTTCGAGGTCATCCTCGGCGACTCCTTCTACACCGCGAGCCGGGTCCTCGACCTCGACGGGGTGGCCCGCCGCGTCACCGGAGTGCCGCTCGGCGAGCACGGCGCCCTGGTCGCCCTGCCGTTCCGGCACCAGCTCGCCTTCCACCCCATCCGGGACACCACGATCGTCCCGGCCCTCGGCGCGCTCGCCTCCTTCGCCGCCTCCGGGTACGAGGACACGCCGGGCGCCATCAGCCCGTACGTCTTCTGGTGGCGCGGCGGCACCCTCACCCAGCTGAGCGAGCACGACGAGGAGGGCGGCGACCTGCGGATCGTCGTCGGCGAGGAGTTCCAGGAGCTTCTGGAGCGGCTCATCGCGCAGGGACCCGGGCGTCCCTGACCGGTCGCGGGGCGGGGGCGTGCCGGGCAGGATGCTGTACGTCGATGACGCCGAGGAGGTCGCCCATGGACAGCACCCGGCCCGCCGAAGCGGCGCCCGGACCCGTCCCCGGGACGCCGGAGCCGTTCACCGCCGCGGACTACCGCGCCCGCATGGAGCGGGCCGCCGCGTCCGCCGCCGAAGCGGGCCTCGACGGGGTCCTCGTCGCGCCCGGCCCCGACCTCGTCCACCTCACCGGCTACCGGCCGACGGCGATCACCGAGCGCCTCACCGTCCTCGTCCTGGCCGCCGGACGGGACCCCGTGCTCGTCGTGCCCACGCTGGAGGCGCCCGACGCCGAGCGGGCCCCCGGCGCCGCGGCGCTCACCCTGCGCGACTGGACGGACGGCACGGACCCGTACACCGTGACCGCCCCGCTCCTCGACGTCGACGGCAGGTTCGGCGTCAGCGACAACGCCTGGGCCCTGCACCTCCTCGGTCTCCAGCAGGTCCTGCCCGGTACCTCGTACGTCTCCCTCACCGAGGCGCTGCCGATGCTCCGGGCCGTGAAGGACGCCCACGAGCTGTCGCGGATCGCCGCCGCCGCGGCCGCCGCCGACCGGGCGTACGAAGAGATCCTCACGGTCCGGTTCGCGGGCCGCCGGGAGACCGAGGTCGCCGCCGACCTCGCCGCGCTCCTCCTGCGCTTCGGCCACTCCCAGGTCGACTTCACCGTCGTGGGCTCCGGCCCCAACGGCGCCAACCCGCACCACGAGGCGGGAGAGCGGATCATCGGGCGCGGCGACATGGTCGTCCTCGACTTCGGCGGACTCAAGCACGGGTACGGCTCCGACACCACCCGTACCGTCCACGTCGGCGAGCCCACCGACGAGGAGCGGCGCGTCCACGACCTCGTGCGGGAGGCCCAGCAGGCCGGCTTCGAGGCCGTTCGGCCCGGGGTGGCCTGCCAGGAGGTGGACCGCGCGGCCCGCAAGGTCATCACGGACGCCGGCTTCGGCGAGTACTTCATCCACCGCACCGGCCACGGCATCGGCGTCACCACCCACGAGCCGCCGTACATGGTCGAGGGCGAGGAGCGCCCGATCGTCCCCGGCATGTGCTTCTCGATCGAGCCGGGGATCTACCTGCCCGGCCGCTTCGGCGTCCGCATCGAGGACATCGTCACGGCCACCGAGGACGGCGGCGGCCACCGCTTCAACACCACCCCGCACGAGATGGCGCTCGTCGAGTAGGGAGGGGCCCTCCGCCCGTCAGCCGTCGGAGAGGACGACCGCCGACTCGGCCGGCAGCCTGAGCGCCCCGTCCTCGCCGGGAGCGTCCGTCGGCTCCCAGGCGGCGAGCACCCGGTCCCGGCCGTTCGAGCCGAGCGGGATCACCGCCGTGCCCTTGCCGAGGTTGACCGCGACCCGCAGGTCACCGCGGCGGAAGACCAGCCAGCGGGCCTCCTCGTCGAAGGCGACCCGCACCGCGCCCAGATCCGGGTCCGTCAGGTCGGGCAGGGTGCGGCGCAGGGCGATGAGCTGCCGGTGCCAGGCGAGGAGCCGCTTGTGCGGGTCGCGCTCGCGCTCGGCGCGGTCCAGGACCGAGCGGTCCCGGGTGGCGGGCTCCTGCGGGTCGGGGACCTCCTCCTCCGCCCAGCCGTGGGCGGCGAACTCCCGTCGCCTGCCCTGTCGTACGGCCTCCGCGAGCTCCGGGTCCGTGTGGTCGGTGAAGTACATCCAGGGCGTCGCCGCCCCCCACTCCTCGCCCATGAAGAGCATCGGCACCGAGGGGCCCGTCAGGACGAGCGTCGCAGCGCAGGCCAGCAGGCCGGGGGAGAGGGAGGCGGAGAGCCGGTCGCCGAGGGCGCGGTTGCCGATCTGGTCGTGCGTCTGGGCGTAGCCGAGGAAGCGGTGCGCCGGGGTCCGCTCGCGGTCCACGGGGCGCCCGTGGCAGCGGCCCCGGAAGGTCGAGTACGTGCCGTCGTGGAAGAAGACGTGCGTGAGCGTCTTGGCGAGCGCGGCCAGCGGGGCGACCGCGAAGTCTGCGTAGTAGCCCTGGTCCTCACCGGTCAGCGCGGTGTGCAGGGCGTGGTGGAAGTCGTCGTTCCACTGCGCGTGGAGGCCGAGGCCGCCGAGCGCGCGGGGGGTGGTGGTGCGCGGATCGCCCAGGTCGGACTCGGCGACCAGGAAGTGGTGGCGGCCCTGCTCCTTCGCCAGCTCGTCGACGCCGGCCGAGAGTTCCTCCAGGAAGGACAGGGCCCGGGTGTCGGCGAGCGCGTGCACCGCGTCGAGCCGCAGCCCGTCGATCCGGTAGTCGCGCAGCCAGGCGAGCGCGCTGCCGAGGAAGTACGCCCTGACCTCGTCCGAGCCCGGCGCGTCCAGGTTCACGGCCGCGCCCCAGGGGGTGTGGTGGGTCTCCGTGAAGTACGGGCCGAAGGCCGGCAGGTAGTTGCCGGACGGCCCGAGGTGGTTGTGCACCACGTCCAGGACGACGCCCAGGCCGAGGCCGTGCGCCGTGTCCACGAACCGCTTGAGCGCCTCGGGGCCGCCGTACGGCTCGTGGACGGCCCACGGCGCCACCCCGTCGTACCCCCAGCCGTGGACCCCGGGGAACGGGCAGAGCGGCATCAGCTCCACATGGGTGATGCCGAGCCCGGCCAGCTCCCCGAGGCGGGCGGCCGCCGCGTCGAGCGTCCCCTCCGGGGTGAAGGTGCCGACGTGCAGCTCGTACAGGACCGCGCCGCGCAGCCGCAGCGGCGGTGCCTCGTGCCGCCAGACGTACGCGGAGTGGTCGACGACCGCGCTCAGGCCGTCGGGCCCGTCGGGGAGCCGGCGGCCGCGCGGGTCGGGCAGCACGTGCCCGCCGTCGAGGGCGAAGCCGTAGCGGTCGCCGTCCTCGGCGGGCACCACGCCCGTCCACCAGCCGTCCCGCTCGCCGTCCCGGTCCAGGGCATGGCCGGTGCCGTTCAGTTCCAGCGTCACCCGGTCACGGGCGTGCGGCGCCCACACCTCGAACAGCACGGATCGGTCCCCTCGTCGACGGAGTACGGATCAACGAACGACTTCCGCGTCCATCCTGGCAGTCAGGAACGCGACGCGCCCGGCGCATCCCACACGTAGTTGATCGCGCGCTCGAAGGTGACGTAGCCCGCGCGGGCGAAGGCCGCCGCCATCGGGACGTTGCCGAGGTCGGTCGCCGCGCGGACGCGGGGCACGTCCTCGGCGGCCAGGACGCGCGTGCCCTCGGCGAGGATCTCGTCGATGTAGCCGTGCCCGCGGTGGGCCGGGAGCACGCCGACGTACGCGATCGTGTGGTGGTAGTTGTTCCGCGCGGGCACGACGAAGCCCACCGGCTCGCCCGTACCCGGCAGCTCCGCCACCCGCCACCAGGCGCGGGGCGAGGCGTAGTGCCCGAGCTCCTCGTCGTAGTGCAGCTCCGCCGCCTCCCGGGCCGACAGCCCGGACGCCAGGTCGGCCCGCCCGTGCGCGTCGAGCGTGCCCTCCATGACGGGCGTCATCAGCGCGACCAGGTCCTCCCGGTCGCGTACGGGACGGAACGTCAGCCGGTCCGTCGGCTCGGCCACCGGTGTGCCCGGGCGCCACTCCAGGCGCAGCCGCTCCACCAGCGGGCGGGCGCCGGACCGCTCCAGGACGGTGAACAGCGACTCCAGGAGCGCGCGGGTCTCCGGGACCTCGCGCCAGTCCGCCGGCAGGAAGCGGCCGAACTCGGGGCGCCGCGCGCCCGCCGGGACCACCGCGGCCGTCGCCGTCTCCAGGAGCCTCAGCCCGACCTCGACGCGCTCGTCCTCCGGCAGCGCGGGGTCGAGGTCGAAGAAGTCGAGGGCGCCCGGCTCCGCGCCGGCCGTGTGGGCCCACCAGGAGAGCCGGCCGAGCAGCCGGCCGCCCCGCAGGGCCACCCACATCCACTCGGGGAGGCGGCGGCCGGTGGCCAGGTCGTCGGCGAGTTCGTGGTCGAGCGAGTAGGTGAGGCCGCGGAAGAGGTCCAGCTCCTCCGGTCCGGCGAGCGGGCGTACGACGAGTGCGTCGGTGAGGGCGATGGCGTCGGTGGCGTCGGGCACGTGGGTGTTTCCCCCGGGATCGTTCGGTGGCCGGTCGAACGCCAGACCCTAGCAGCGATCTTGGAACGGGCATGCGGGAAATTCCCCGCGGCCCGTGGACCGGCCGGTGGTCGGCCCGCGGCCCGCCGGGTCGCTCACCCGCGGCTCACCCGCGGCGCACCGCGCCTCAGTCGGTCGCCCGGCCGTCGCGCACCGGCCGCCGTCCGTCCGCCCTTTCGGCCACTTCTGGACACCTCGGGCCCGACGGACCGACAATCACCCCTGTGACGACCCCTTTCGAGCTTCCGGCGAACTCCCCTCGGCTCTCCGACGCCGAGCGGGACCGCGCCCTCGCGTTGCTCAGGGAGGGCGCCGCCCAGGGACGCCTGTCGCACGACACCTTCCTCTTCCGGATGGAGCGCGCGCTCGCCGCCCGGCGGCCGGACGAGCTGGAGCTGCTCACCGCCGACCTGCGCGGCGAGGGCGCCTGGACCCGGCGGGTGGTCGGCGCGGTCGGGAAGGTGTCGGCGTTCACGGCGCGGCTGCGGCGGGCCTGGCACGCCGAGCGGCTGCCCAAGCTGCTGCTGCCGCACCCCGGGCCGCATCCGCTGCGGATCGGCCGGGACCCGGTGAACGGTCTGCGGCTCAGCCACGAGACCGCGTCCCGGCTGCACGCCGAGCTGTCCCAGCAGAGCGGCGTGTGGGTGCTGCGCGACCTGGGGTCGACCAACGGGACCACCGTCAACGGGCGGCGGGTCACGGGCGCCGTGGTCGTGCGGGCCGGGGACGTCGTCGGCTTCGGGCAGATGTCCTTCCGGCTCTCCCTCGACTGACCCGCGCGGTTCCCCCTCTCCCGGTTCACCCGTTCGGCGGTATGTGGCGGGCGGCGCGGCCCGGGCGGTGATGCGCTGGGGAGGCGCGCGCCGCCCTCGTCGGCCGCGTCACCGACAGCCGATCGACAGCCGACCGACAGGGGGCGCGATGCGCGACGGGCCGAACGACGGGACAGGACGCGACGACCTGCCGGAGCGGATACCCGGACGGGATCCGCAGGACGGCGGTGACCCCTGGCGGCGCCTGCCCGCCATGACCCCCGCCGGCCGCCCCCCGGCCGCGCCCACCTCCACCCCGGCGCCCGAGCCACCCCCGGCCGGCCCCCACGCCAAGGGGCCCGGAACCGCGACGCCCCGGGCCACCACCCCGGCCGCCCGGCCCGTCGCCCCGCTGCCCCGGCGGCTTCGCGCCACCGCCGCGGCCGACCCGGCCCCGGCCCCGGCGTCGGCACCGAGCCGGACCGTGGCGCCGAGCCCCCTCGACCCCGGGGCGAGCCACGACCCGCACACCGTGCACCGCGTCCTGCGCGAGCGGTTCCCCCTCACGTACGACCCGCTGATGCGCGCCTGGATCCTCAGCCGGTACGCCGACGTGGCCACCGCCCTCACCGACGCCCGCTTCACCCACGGCCACCGGCCGGGCGACCCGCCCTGCGCCCGCGCGCACGTCGACGTCGACCTCGGCGAGCTGCGGTCCGTCGCCGAACGCACCGCCCACGTCCTCGCCCGCCGCATCGCCGGACGCCCCCAGGCCGACCTGGTGGCCGACTTCTGCCACTGGCTGCCGGCCGGCACCGTGGCCGCCGCCGTCGGCGTCCCGTACCGCGACATGATGCGGCTCGTGCGCGGCCGGGCGGCCGGGGCGCTCGCCGGGGAGTGCGGCGGCCAGATCGCCGTACGGGAGAAGGCGCTCGCCTCGTTCCTCGGCAACGTCCTCGCCGACCCCGACCAGGTCGCCGCCCTCCGCGACGCGCCCGCCGCGCTCGTCGCCCGCGCCTGGAACGAGTCGCTGCGCCGCGATCCCCCCGTCCAGGTGGCCGTCCGCCGCACCTCGACCGACGTGCGGGTCGGCGGCGGCACGATCCCGGCCGGTTCCTCGGTGGCCCTGCTCATCGGCTCCGCCGGGCGGGACCCGGAGCGCTTCCGCGAGCCCGACCGCTTCGACCCGCTGCGCGACGACCCCGACCAGCTCACCTACGGCAAGGGCTTCTGCCCGGCCGTGCTCCTCGCCGGCTACGAGGCGGAGTACGCGCTGCGGGCGCTCTTCGAGGCGATGCCGAAGCTGCGCCTGGCCGACGGTTTCCGGCCCACGCCGACGGGCGTCATCACGCGTGCCCCACGGAGCCTGATCGTCCGCCCGGACGGCGGCTGAACCGGAGCTGTCCCCGGCCGCTGCTAGGGTGACGTGCGCTCGTCAAACGAGCCATTCGCTCTACCACTTTCAACGGGGATCCACACATGAATAAGCGTCATGTTCGAGCCATTGCTGTCTTCGGCATCGTGGTCGTCGCCCTGACCGGCGCCCGCGGCTCGGGCGGCGGCAGCTGCGGCGGCGGAAGCAGCAGCTCCGGCAGCAGCTCCAGCGGCGGCAGCAACCACAGCGACGACAACGGCACCTCCGGCGGCACCGGCGGCTCGGTGCCCGGCGGCTCCAGCAGCGCCGACAAGGCCGTCCGCGACGTGACCATCGACGAGTGCAAGTACGACCCGGCGACGAAGAACCTCGTCGCCCGGGTCACGGTCAAGAACGACGGCGCCCTCGACTACGACTACAGCGTCACGATGCGGTTCCTGGGCGACGCGGGCGGCACCGCGATCCCCGCGACCGCGACCGAGACCGGCATCGCGGTCGCGTCCGGCGCTTCCCGGAGCGCCGAGCTGACCACCCCGTACACCGGCTCCGGCGACGGCTCCGAGTACACCAAGTGCGAGGTCTCGCGGGCCTCACGCTCCTGACGCGCGGGCGAGGAGCGCCACCGGCCGCTCGGCGAAGAGCTCCGCGAGCTTGAGCTCCGTCGCCGGGCCGCCGGTGAACTCCCGCACCCCGTCCAGGACATCGAGCCACCGGCCCTCGGGCAGGACCAGCTCGGTGTCCTGCCAGCCGCCCGACTCCGCGAGGAGCAGCGGCAGCCGGGTCACCGCCGTCACGACCTCCCCCGAGCGCGCGAAGGCGAGGCAGTGAGCGGCTGCCGGACCTTCCGCCGTCAGCGGCACGTAGTCCCCGGACGGCCCGAAGGCTCCGGGGCGGCTGCGCCGCAGCCCCAGCGCCGCGCGGACCAGGGCGGTCTTGTCGTCGTCCGGCCCCACGGCGAACGGCTCCCGGTTGTCCGGGTCCACGAGCGCCCGGTACTCCCGCTCCGTGTTCTGGTACAGCTCCGGCACCCCCGGCATCGTCAGCTGGACGAGCGCCGCGCCCAGCGCGTGCACCCGGACGTGCGGCTCCAGCGCGAAGGCCGCCTCCGAGACCGCCCGCAGCGGGATGCGGCCCGGGCCCGCCGCCACGAACTCGGCGACCGCCCGCTCGTAGGCCGGGTCCGGCTCGGTCCAGCTCGTCCGCAGCCCCGCCTCCCGTACGGACTTCAGCACGGCGGCCCCGATGCGCTCCGCGTCCGGGGTGCCGAAGCCGAAGGCCGTCTGCCAGGCCGTCCAGGCCAGATGGGGGTCGGGCGCGGGCACCCCGGACACCTCGTCCAGGAGCTCCGCCCACACCTCGGGGCACTGCGCGAGGACCGCGATCCCGGCCCGTACGTCCCCGCTCCGCTTGGTGTCGTGGGTGGACAGGACCGTGCCGGTGCCGGGCCAGTCGCGCGCGAGCCGCGCGCAGTAGGCGTGGAACTCCTCGGGGGAGACCGCCGGGCGGCCGGGGTCGCCGCCCACCTCGTTGGCCGAGAGCAGCGGCGCGTACCGGTAGAAGGCGGTGTCCTCCACCGACTTGGCGCGCAGCGCGGACGAGGTCTGCGCGAACCGCGCCCGGAACGCCCGGTGGTCGGGGCCGTCACCCAGGGTCCCGAGCGCGAGCCCCCGCACGGTGTCGACCGCCGAGGCCTCCTCCGCCACCGCGAACGCGGCCTTCGCGCCGCGCGCGGCCGCCGGGGTCAGCACCTCCTCGCCGCCGGTCCGGTAGGCGCGGTAGACCGGGACCCGGACGAGGAGCTCCCGGATCGCGGTGCGCAGCGCCCACGGGGCGTGGTCCCGCAGCGCGGGGTCGGCGGCGCAGATCCGGTCCGCCAGCCGGGTGAGCACGGCGGTCTCGGCCGCCAGGTCGTGCGTCACCACCTCGTACGCGGCCCGCCGGGCCGTCGCCTCCCACGCGCCGCCCCGGTCGGCGGAGCTGCGGGTGAACGCCCGGTACAGCGCGTCGAGCCGCTCGGCCCCCGCCGGGTCCGTGAAGACGCCGTCGAGCCGCCGCAGCGCGTCGTACCCGGTGGTGCCGGCCACCGGCCAGGCGTCGGGGAGCCGTTCGTCGCCGGTGAGGATCTTCTCCACCACCGTCCAGCACCGGCCGCCGGTGGCCTCCGCCAGGTCCTCCAGATAGCCCTGCGGATCGGCGAGCCCGTCAGGGTGGTCGATGCGCAGGCCCTCGATCACCCCGTCCCGCACCAGCTCCACGATCTTCCCGTGGGTGGCCGCGAAGACCTCGGGGTCCTCCACCCGCACCCCGATCAGCTCCGAGATGGTGAAGAAGCGCCGGTAGTTCAGCTCGGTGCGGGCCAGCCGCCACCAGGCGAGCCGGTACCACTGGGCGTCGAGCAGCTCGTCGAGCGGCAGCCTCTCCGTGCCCGGCCGCAGCGGGAACTCCTGCCCGTCCAGGTGCAGCGCCCCGTCGGCGACCCGCAGCCGGTCCCGCACCTCCGGCAGCCGGGCCGGGAGCACCGGCAGCAGCAGTCGCCCGTCGCCCGCCGACCGGTCGACGTCGAACCAGCGGGCGTACGGGGAGTCGGGCCCGTCCCGCAGCAGGGCGCGCAGCGCGTGGTTGTGGCGGGGCGAGGCCGCCATGTGATTGGGGACGAGGTCGACGACCAGGCCCAGCCCGTGCGCGCGGGCGGTCGCCGCGAGGGCCCGCAGGCCGTCCTCGCCGCCCAGCTCGGCCCGTACGGTCCGGTGGTCGGTGACGTCGTAGCCGTGGGCGGAGCCCGGCACCGCCTCCAGGATCGGGGAGAGGTGCAGATGGGAGACCCCGAGCCCGGCGAGGTGCGGCACGGCCCGCTCGGCGGCGGCGAACGGGAAGGAGGGCTGGAGCTGGAGCCGGTAGGTCGCGGTGGGCTGGACGGGACGGGCGGAATGGGCCGGGATAGGCGTCATGCGAACGTACGTACCCCGTGGCGCGGCTTCTGTGTCATCGCCCGGTGCATCCGATCGCGTGCGGGGGCCCGGTTCACTCCCGGGGCGTACGCCGCCGGGCTCCGCGCCGGACCGACATCACCCGTTCGGGTGCCGCCGGACGGCGGCACCCGAACGCGGGCGTGTCCCCGCCCTCAGGCGGGCCGGCGCAGCACCGTCAGGCTGAGCGGCGCCAGCGTCACCCGTTCGCCGCCCGCAAGCTCCGGCCCGACCTCGGGCGGCATGCCCTCCGGGTCCGAGGTGTCGACCACGGTCCGCCAGCATCGGCCGTGGCTGTCCGGCACCGTGAACTCCAGTTGCTGCGCGGAGGCGTTGAACATCAGCAGGAACGAGTCGTCGGCGATCCGCTCGCCCTGCTGGCCCGGCTCCGAAATGGCCTGGCCGTTGAGGAAGACGGTCAGCGCCTTCGCGTGCGCGGCCTGCCAGTCGCGCGCGGTCATCTCCTCGCCCTCGGGCGTGAACCACGCGATGTCGGTCAGCTCGTCGTGCGTGCCCTCCACCGGCCGGCCGTGGAAGAAGCGGCGCCGCCGGAAGACCGGGTGGTCGCGGCGCAGCCGCACCATCGCCCGGGTGAAGCGGAGCAGGGTGGCGGCCTCGCTCTCGCTGTTCGTCTTCGGCCAGTGGACCCAGGAGACCTCGTTGTCCTGGCAGTACGCGTTGTTGTTGCCGCCCTGGGTCCGCCCGAACTCGTCGCCGTGGCTGAGCATCGGGACGCCCTGCGAGAGCATCAGCGTGGCGAGGAAGTTGCGCATCTGGCGGGCGCGCAGCTCGGTGATGCCGACGTCGTCGGTCTCGCCCTCGGCGCCGCAGTTCCAGGACCGGTTGAAGCTCTCGCCGTCCCGGTTCCCCTCGCCGTTGGCCTCGTTGTGCTTGTCGTTGTACGAGACGAGGTCGCGGAGCGTGAACCCGTCGTGGCAGGTCACGAAGTTGACCGAGGCCAGCGGCCGCCGCCCGTCGTCCTGGTACAGGTCGGAGGAGCCGGTCAGCCGGGAGGCGAACTCGGCGAGCGTGCGCGGCTCGCCCCGCCACAGGTCCCGCACGCAGTCCCGGTACTTGCCGTTCCACTCGGTCCACAGCGGCGGGAAGTTGCCCACCTGGTAGCCGCCCTCACCGACGTCCCAGGGCTCGGCGATCAGCTTCACCTGGCTGACCACCGGGTCCTGCTGCACCAGGTCGAAGAAGGACGACAGCCGGTCCACCTCGTGGAACTGCCGCGCGAGCGTGGCCGCCAGGTCGAAGCGGAAGCCGTCCACGTGCATCTCGGTCACCCAGTACCGCAGGCTGTCCATGATCATCTGGAGCACGTGCGGGGACCGCATGAGCAGCGAGTTCCCGGTGCCGGTGGTGTCCGTGTAGTACCGCGGGTCGTCCCCGAGCCGGTAGTACGAGGGGTTGTCGAGGCCCCGGAAGGAGAGCGTCGGCCCCAGGTGGTTGCCCTCGGCGGTGTGGTTGTAGACGACGTCGAGGATGACCTCGATCCCCGCCTGGTGCAGCGCCCGGACCGCCGACTTGAACTCCAGGACCTGCTGGCCCCGGTCGCCCCAGGAGGCGTAGGCGTTGTGCGGGGCGAAGAAGCCGATGGTGTTGTAGCCCCAGTAGTTCGACAGGCCCGCGTCGACGAGCCGGTGGTCGTTCACGAACTGGTGGACCGGCATCAGTTCCAGCGCCGTGACGCCCAGCTCCTTCAGGTGCCCGATCACCGCCGGGTGCGCGAGCCCCGCGTACGTCCCGCGCAGCTCCTCCGGCAGCTCCGGGTGGAGCATCGTCAGGCCCTTCACGTGGGCCTCGTAGATCACCGTGTGGTGGTATTCGGTGCGGGGGCGCCGGTCGTCGCCCCAGTCGAAGTAGGGGTTGACCACGACCGAGGCCATGGTGTGGGGCCCGGAGTCCAGGTCGTTGCGCGCGTCCGGCCGCCCGAACGGATAGCCGTACACCGCCTCGCCCCAGTCGATCGAGCCCGACATGGCCCGCGCGTAGGGGTCCACGAGCAGCTTCGCCGGGTTGCAGCGCAGCCCGCGCTCCGGCGCGTACGGGCCGTGGACACGGAACCCGTACCGCTGGCCCGGCATCACGCCGGGCAGATAGGCGTGACGCACGAACGCGTCGGTCTCGCGCAGCTCGACCGCCGTCTCCGAGCCGTCGTCGTGGAGGAGGCACAGCTCGATGCGGTGCGCGGCCTCCGAGAAGACCGCGAAGTTGGTGCCCGCTCCGTCATAGGTGGCGCCCAGGGGGTACGCCTGTCCCGGCCAGACCTGCATGGATTCGACTCTTCCTCTTCTGTCCGGGTTTCGGTAGATGTCCTTCGGCCAGATCCTGCCCGAAAGTCGGGCAACCTCCTAGGACTTCGCCCCGTCCTACCGGGTGACCGCACGCCAGCGGGGGATGTAGGGGGAAATGTGTACGAAATAGTGCGCCGCCACCTGGGGAAGGTGGTGGCCGGAACGGCCATGGCGGTGACCGGGACCGCCGCCGCGGTCGCGATCAGCCTGCCGGGGACCGTCTCGGCCGTGGACGGGGCGCCCGGACGGACCGGCAGCGCCGCGCCCGGGGCCGCCACCGGCGGAGGAAACGGGGAAGCGGGCGCCGGGGCGGGCACGGGCGCCGCGGCGGGAGCCGGTGCCGGGGCACAGGCGCGGGGCGCCACGCCCCCGCCCGCGACCGTGGCCCCGCCCGCCCGCGAGGGCACGAAGGGCGTGGGCACCGACCCGCTCACCGACGACGAACTCGCACGGGCGGAGGCGCTGGCGCTGACCCCGCCCGCCGCCGCCCCGCAGCAGGACGTGGCCGGCGGCCGGGGACCGCAGCACCTCGGCACCGAACTCGCCGACCCGCTGCCCGGCCAGGACGGCGTCCGCCGCGCCGAGGTCCGCTTCTACGACTACGGCACCGACGCGCTCCTGACCCGGACCGTCAACCTCGCCACCGGCAAGGTCGAGCGGACCACCTCCCAGCGCGGCGTCCAGCCCTCCGCCCACCCCGAGGAGCTCCGCGAGGCCCTGGAACTGATCCTCGCGAGCCCGCTCGGCAAGGGCGTCAAGGAGGACTACAAGGACGCCACCGGCAAGGAGCTCACCTCCACCGGCCAGCTGTGGTTCAACGGCGACGTCTACCGCCCGTACCGCGAGCGGAACGTGCCGGACCAGCTCGCCCGCTGCGGCGAGCACCGCTGCGTCCGCCTCGTCACCAAGGTCCTCAACGGCGCCTGGATCGACACGCGCGACATCGTCGTCGACCTCTCCACCAGGGCCGTCGTCCGCGTCGGCTGACCACCGCCGCGCCCGACCGGACCCTTTCACCATCCACGTACGAGGGAGTACGTCCGCATGTCCCGCATGCCCAACCTGCGACCCCGGCGCGCCCGCACCCGCGGCGCCGCCCTCACCGCGGCCGCCCTGCTCGGCGCCGCCACCGTCACCGCGGCGGCCGGTCCCGCGACCGGCTCCACCGGCGCCCCCCGGCCCCCCGGCACGGGCACGCAGGCGCGCCCCGCCGCACCGGCCCCGTCCACCGACTGCTCGGCCGCCTACCGCATCACCCAGACGCTCGACGGCGGCACCACCTGGCGCATGTGCTGGCGCTACAGCACCGACGCCGGGCTGATCCTCGACAAGGTCACCTACCAGCCGCCCGGCGCCGCCGCCCCCATCCGGGTCCTCACCACCGCCCGGCTCGCCCAGATCCACGTGCCGTACGACGACGGGGGCGCCGAGTACGACGACCTCACCGGCGCCGGGTTCGGCTGGGGCCTGCAGAACCTCAAGGCTGCCGAGTGCCCCGGCGGCACCATCACCACCGTCAAGGTGCCCGAGGTCGGCCAGGTCAAGGGCCTGTGCACCACGACCAGGGCGCGCGGCCACGCCTACCGCATGGCCGCCGACTCCGGCAGCGGCGTCTACCAGTCGCAGGCCAAGGACCTGCTCGTCTACACGGTCAACAAGGTCGGCTGGTACGAGTACATCTCCGAGTGGCGGTTCTCCTCCGACGGCACCATCGGCGCCAACGTCGGCGCCACCGGCAGCCTCTCGCCCGTCGACTACAACGCCACCGACGGCCGCGGCTGGCCGATCGGCAAGGGCGCCCGCGGCTACGCCACCAGCCACGCGCACAACGTCTTCTGGAAGCTCGACTTCGGCCTCGACGGCTCCACCAAGGACCGCGTCGAGCAGTACGACTCCGTCGTGACCGCGCCCACCGCCGGCGGCGGGCCGACCGTCAAGACCACGCGCACGGTCGTCACCAAGGAGCTCGCCGGCGACGCGAAGAACATGCGCTGGTGGCGCGTGGTCAGCGGCACCGGCAAGAACGCCGACGGGCACCCCCGCTCGTACGAGATCGTGCCCGGCCACACCGACACCCACGCGGGACGCGGCTTCACCAAGCACGACGTGTACTTCACCCAGTCCCGCGCCTGCGAGCAGTACGCCAGCAACAACATCGGCAACTGCGGCGCCAACGCCGGTGACAGCGTGGACAAATGGGTCAACGGGGAGACTCTGACCAAACCGTCCGTCTGGGTCAACATCGGGTTCCACCACGTCGCCCGTGACGAGGACCAGCAGCCGATGCCGGTCCACTGGCAGGGCTTCCAGCTCGCGCCCCGGGACGTAACCGCTATGAATCCGCTCACTCCGGCCGATCTCGCCTCCCAGAACGGGCAGCCCGATCTGGGGAGTTGAGCGAGCAGCCTGCCGATCCGGCTGCACCGCCTCCCGCTCGCGGAGTACCCTTCCTTGATCGTTGTCGGAGTGGTCGAGACGAGCGTCCAGAAGCAGAAGGCGGTGCGCGGGTGAGCTCGGGAGGTCGGGAGCTGCCCCCAGGGGACGCGGGTCACGAGGGGGGTCCGGCCGAACCCGCGGAGACGCCGGCCGGAGCGGCCGTGCCCCCGGGTACGGCCGCGCCCGGCGCGGTCACCGTCGCCCGGCCCGTGGAGATCGGCGCCGAACTCGACTGGGACGCCGAGGCCTGGAGCGAGGTCCGCACCCGCGCCCAGCGCGCCGGACGGGCCTACATCTGGCTGAACCTCGTCGAGCAGCGCCTGCGGGCCGTGGTCGCCGCCGTGCTCCGGCCCGTGTACGAACCCGTGCACGGCGAGGAGTGGGTGGTGGCCGCGGCCGGTCCGGCGGGCCAGGAATGGGTCCAGCGGGCCGCCGCCGTCCGCGAGGTGTCGCGCCGCAAGGGCTACCTCCTCGACCCGGCCGACGACAACGTGCTGAGCTTCCTCACCCTGCCGCAGCTGCGCGAGCTGATGGTGCAGCACTGGCCCTGCTTCGAGCCCTACTTCGACGACCGGCGCGAGGTCGAACTGGCCCTCGACGAGCTGGAGGTCACCCGCAACGTCGTCTCCCGCAACCGCGCCCTCTCGCTGACCGTGCTCGCCCAGTCCGAGCGGGCCTCCGCCCGCCTCCTGGAGATCCTCGGCAGCGGCGCCGGCGTCCCCTCCGCCGACCGGCTGCCCGTGGACGCGGTCGAGGACCTCGTCGGCGACCGGTACGCGGACGTCGTCTCCGTCCACCCCGACCGCGTGCGGCTCCAGCGGCAGCTGCCCGCGGAGGACCTCTTCGGCGGAGCCCGCCGCCTCGACGCCACGGGCATAGGCCTCAACCTGCTCGTGCAGAACTTCTCCGGGCGCCGCATGGTCCGGCTCGCCGAGTCCGGCTGCCGCACCCGGCTCCTCTTCCTCAACCCCGCCAGCAGCGCCGTCAAGCGGCGCGAGCGGGAACTCGGCCTGAAGAAGGGCGAACTCAGCCGCTCGGTCGAGATGAACATCCTGCACATGCGCCGGGTCCGCTCGAAGCTCCGCGACCCGGGCGCCTTCCAGATCCACGTCTTCGACGAGACCCCGCGCTTCACCGCCTACCTGGTGGACGGCGACGGCCCGGACGGCGTCGGTGTCGTCCAGTCCTACCTGCGGCGGGCCCGGGGCATGGAGGCCCCGGTCCTCGTCCTGCGCGGCGGCGGCCGGAACGTGGTCCGCCACGATCGGCGCGACAGCCACGGCGAAAGCGGACTTTTCGAGACGTACCGGGAGGAGTTCGAGTCGGTCTGGCTCGACTCCCGACCCGTCTCCTGAACCCGTTGTCAGTGGCCCGTGCGAGGGTGGTCAGCACCACGGGGGAGATCACGCAAGGAGGACCCGATGGCTTGGCACGGTGAACCACTGGTCGGCTTCGACCTGGAGACGACCGGCACCGACCCGCTGGAGGCGCGGATCGTCACCGCCTCGGTCGTCGGCTTCCACGACGGACGGGTCGTCCGCCAGCGCGACTGGCTCGCCGACCCCGGCATCCGCATCCCCGAACAGGCGTCCGCGATCCACGGCATCAGCAGCGAGCGGGCCGCCGCCGAGGGCCGGCCGGTGCGCGAGGTCGCCGACGAGATCGCGGAGACCCTCACCGGGTACTGGCGGCAGGGCGTGCCCGTCGTGGCGTACAACGCCTCCTTCGACCTCACGCTCCTCGCCGCCGAACTCCGCAGGCACCGACTGCCGTCACTGGGCGACCGGCTCGGCGGCGCCGGCATCGGACCCGTCGTCGACCCGTACACGATCGACCGCGCCGTTGACCGCTACCGGCGCGGCAAGCGGACCCTGGAGGCGGTCTGCGGGGAGTACGGCGTCGTCCTCGAAGCCGCCCACCAGGCCGCCGCCGACGCCCTCGCCGCCGTCCGCGTCGCCGTCGCGATAGCCGAGCGGCACCCCGCCGTCGCCGCCCTCGACCCGGCCGCGCTCCACGAGCGGCAGATCGGCTGGTACCGCGCCTGGGCCGAGGACTTCCAGGCCTTCCTGCGCCGCAAGGGCGACGCCGAGGCCGTCGTCGACCCGGTCTGGCCCCTGCGCGGCGACCTGGTCCGGGTCGCTTCCTAGAGCAGACGCCCCTGCACGACAGACGCCTGCGCGGCGACGCCGTCCCGGCCGCCTCCCGGCGGAGACGCCCCCACCCGCCGTACCTCCGCCAGCCGTTCTCCTCGATGTCGAGCCCCACCTCGGACAGCTTCGCCCGCATGGCAACACCCCGTTCCCACCGCGCACTTCGGTCGGAGCCCCTGATGTCAGAACGGGTACCAGCGGACCTCCGGGTCGCCCTCGCGCAGCGAGGCCACCCGCCGCCCGAACTCGGCCAGCGCCTTCGGGTTCGTCGGCGCGTGCTGCGCCACCCACGCGCAGCTCGCGGTCTCGCGCGCCCCGCGCAGCACCGCGCACCCCTCCCACTCCCGCACGTCCCAGCCGTACGCCTCGGTGAACGCCGTGTAGGCCGCCGGGTCCAGGCCGTACCGGTCGCGGGACAGGGCCAGGACCACCAGATCGTGTTCGCGCAGGTCCGAGGAGAACGTCTCCAGATCCACCAGGACCGGGCCGTCCGGGCCGACGTGCACGTTCCGCGGCAGGGCGTCCCCGTGGATCGGGCCCGGCGTCAGGTGAGGGGTGAGCGCGGCCGCCGCCGGGGCGAAGGCGTCCCGCCGCTCCCGCAGGAACGCCGCGTCCGCCGGATCGATCGCGTCGCCCGCGAGACGCAGCCAGCGCTCCACCCCGCCGAGCAGCTCCCGCCGGGGCAGCGCGAACCCGTCCGGCTCCGGCAGTGCGTGCACGGCCCGCAGCAGCGGGGCCAGATCACGCGGCTCCGGCGCCCGGACCGCCTCCGGCAACCGGTGCCACAGCGTCACCGGCAGCCCCTCGACGAGCAGGGGCCTCTCCTCGGCCGGCCGCACCGCGGGCACCCCCGCGTCCGCGAGCCACGACGCCAGCGCCAGCTCCCGCTCCGCCCGCCCGAACAGCTCCGCGTCCCGGCCGACCTTCGCCACCAGACCGCCCACGGCGAAGACCGCGTTCTCGCCGAGGGCCAGCAGCCTCGCCTCCGCCGCGTCCAGCCCCGCCGCGGCCAGGACCTCCCGCGCCCGCGCCTCGTCCATCGACCTTCTCCCTCCAGCACGCCTCCGCAGCACGCTTTCGCGCCAAAGTCTCCCATCCGCCCAGCTCACCCCGCCCGTCGCCTTGACGGCCCGACGGGCCGTCAGCACCATGGCGGGATTCCGCACGGCGGAGCCGGCGGCGCGGGGGACGGAGGGCGGACATGAGCTCGATGACCGCGACGAAACGGCCCGGGGGAACACGGACCCCGCGCGCCGCCCCCGGCGAGCGCCCACGCGGCCCGGACCTCGGCGCCTGGTTCCTGGTCCTCCCCGCGCTGCTCCCGATCCTCGTCCTCAGCGTCGGCCCGCTGCTCTACGGCATCGCACTCGCCTTCACCGACGCCCAGTCCGGCCGCACCCGGCCCACCCAGTGGGTCGGCACCCTGAACTTCCAGGACCTGCTGCACGACGGGCTGTTCTGGGACTCCTTCCGCATCGGCCTGCTCTGGGCCGTCGGCGTCACCGTCCCCCAGTTCCTGCTCGCCCTCGGCCTCGCGCTGCTCCTCAACCAGAACCTGCGCCTCCGCTGGCTCGCCCGCGCCCTCGCCATCATCCCGTGGGCCATGCCCGAGGTCGTCGTCGGCATCATGTGGCGGCTCGTCTACAACCCCGACGCCGGCATCCTCAACGAGACCCTCCGCGACCTCGGCCTCGGCCAGGGCCACGACTGGCTCTCCGGTCTCGCCACCGCACTCCCCGCCGTCGTCCTCGTCGGCGTCTGGGCCGGCATGCCGCAGACCACCGTCGCCCTGCTCGCCGGACTCCAGAACACCCCGAAGGAACTCCACGAGGCCGCCGCCCTCGACGGCGCCGGAGCCTGGCGCCGCTTCCGCGCCGTCACCTGGCCGGCCCTGCGGCCGGTGGCGCTCGCCATCACCGCCCTCAACCTCATCTGGAACTTCAACTCCTTCGCCCTCGTCTACGTCCTCACCAACGGCGGACCCGGCGGCCGCACCCGGCTCCCCATGCTCTTCGCGTACGAAGAGGCCTTCCGCTACGGCCAGTTCGGCTACGCCGCCGCGATGGGCTGCGTCATGGTCGCCGCCGTCTCCGTGCTCATCGCCCTCTCCCTCGTACGCCGGCTGAAAGGGGACCAGGACCGGTGAGCGCCCTCCGCACGAGCAGAACCGCGCGATGCGGCCAGTACGCCGCCCTCCTCGCGTACCTCCTCTTCCTCGCCCTGCCGTTCCTCTGGCTGGTCTCCACCGCCTTCAAACCCGCCCCGGAACTGGCCTCGCTCCACCCCACCTGGATCCCCGAGCACCCCACCCTCGCCAACTTCCGGCAGGCCTTCGACGAGCAGCCGCTGCTCAGGGCCGCCGGAAACAGCCTCGTCGCCGCGGTCGCCGCCGCCCTGATCGCGGTGACCGTCGCCACCCCGCTCGCCTACGTCACCGCCCGACGGCGCGGGGCCCTGGCCACCGCCACCACCGGCTGGGTCGTGATCAGCCAGGCCTTCCCCTTCGTCCTGGTGATCATCCCGCTCTTCCTCGTTCTGAAGAACCTCCACCTGATCAACACCGTCGTCGGACTCGTCCTCGTGTACGTCGTCTGGTCGCTGCCCTTCGCCCTCTGGATGCTCATGGGCTACGTCCGGGCCGTCCCCGCCGAACTGGAGGAGGCCGCCGCGGTCGACGGCGCCGGACGTCTGCGCACCCTCGTCTCGGTCACCGGGCCGCTGCTCGCCCCGGGTGTCGTCGCCACCGCCCTCTTCGCCTTCGTCACGGCCTGGAACGAGTTCTTCTTCGCCCTCGTCCTGCTGAAGACCCCGGAGAAGCAGACCCTGCCCGTCGTCCTCACCCACTTCCTCGGCGCCGAGGGTGTCGCCGACCTCGGGCCGCTCGCCGCCGCCGCCTTCCTCGCCACCCTTCCCTCCCTCGTCGTCTTCGCCGTCCTGCAGCGCCGGATCTCCGGCGGGATGCTCGCCGGGGCGGTGAAGTCATGAGGTGGACCCGGCCGATCGGCGCCCTCGCCGCCGCGCTCGCCCTCCTCCTCGCCGGCTGCACCGACGGCGCGAGCGGCGACGGCCCCCACGACGGGGTGATCCGGCTCCGCTTCCAGTCCCTCGCCTGGCAGCGGGAGTCCGTCGACGCCAACAAACAGCTGGTGAAGGAGTGGAACGCCGCCCACCCCGGCGTCCAGGTGGAGTACGTCCAGGGCAGCTGGGACTCCGTCCACGACCAGCTCCTCACCGCCTTCGAGGGCGGCGAGGCGCCCGACATCATCCACGACGCCTCCGACGACCTCGCCGACTTCGCCCACGGCGGCTACCTCGCCGACCTCCGCCCGCTCCTCTCCGCCCGGCTGCGCGCCGACATCCCCGCCCGCAGCTGGGAGACCACCACCTTCGGCGACGGGGTGTACGGCGTGCCGTTCCTCCAGGAACCCCGGGTGATCATCGCCAACCGGGCGATCCTGGAGTCCTCCGGCGTCCGCGTCCCCACCCCCGAGAAGCCCTGGAGCTGGCCCGAGTTCCGGCAGGTCGCCCGCGACCTCACCCGCACGATGGGCCGAGGCCGGTACGCGATCGCCTGGCCCCTCAAGGAACCCGTCTCCGTCAGCCTCAACCTCGGGCTCTCCACCGGAGGACGGCTCTTCCACCGGGAGCCCGACGGCCGGACCGAGATCCGCTTCACCGACGCCGACGCCGTCGTCCCCGCCACCGTCCACGACCAGGTCGTCACCGACGGGACCGCCCCCCGCACCACCCTCGGCAGCGGCGGCTCCGACACCCTGCCCGGCTTCTTCGCCGGCACCTACGCCATGGTGCCCCTCGGCTTCGCCTACCGGCAGCAGATCGTCCAGCAGGCCCCCGAGGGCTTCGACTGGACCGTCCTGCCCGCCCCCGCCGGGAGCGAGGGCCTCGCCCAGGGCGTCTCCCCGCAGACCCTGTCGATCGCCGAGGACACCCCGTACAAGAAGGAGGCGGCCGCCTTCCTCGACTTCCTCCTGCGACCCGCGAACATGGTGCGCCTCGCGCGCGGCGACTGGATGCTCCCCACCGGCACGACCGCCCTCGCCGACCCCTCGCTCCACACCGAGGAGGACGGCTGGGCCACCGGCGCCGCCCTGGCACGCCACCTCCGGCCGGCCCCCGCGCAGTCGGTGCGGGGCTACCCGGAGTGGAAGGACAAGGTCGCCACCCCCGCCTACCAGGAGTACTACAGCGGGGCCGTCGACCTCGCCGAGCTGCGCCGTCGCCTCGTCGAGGACGGCAACCGGGTGCTCGCGCGGTATCAGCGGAAATGATGGTTTCGTCATTACGAAACCTTGTTGAATAAGTCACAGATGGGTGAAGGGTCTTCACCGCGGCCACCCGCATCCGCGAGTGTTCGAACCAGCCACCGTGCCGCCCCCCACGCGGCGCGGTGGCGCCCCCTAGGCTGCACCCCATGACGACGACGTACGCGGCGCTCCTGCGCGGCATCAACGTGAGCGGGCGGCGCAAGGTGCCCATGGCGGAACTGCGGTCCGTCATCGAAGGGCTCGGGCACCGGCACGTCCGCACCTACCTCCAGAGCGGGAACGCCGTCTTCGCCACCGACTCCCGCGCCGGCGAGGACGGCCTCACCGCGGAGCTGGAGGACGCCGTCGAGGCCCGCTTCGGCTTCCGCGTCGACTGCCTCGTCCGCGACGGCGCCTACCTCGCCGCCGTGGCCGAGAACTGCCCCTTCCCCGCCGCCGAACTGGACGCGAAGCAGCTCCACGCCGTGTACGCCTCCGGGCCCCTCGAACCGGAGCGGTTCGCCGCCGTCGACCCCGCGGCCTACCTCCCGGAGCAGTTCGCCCTCGGCGACCGCGTCCTCTACCTCCACACGCCCGGTGGCCTCGGCACCTCCCGGCTGGCCGACGCCGTCACCCGCCCCTTCGTCGTGAAGGGGCTCGTCACCACGGCGAGGAACTGGAACACCGTCCGCACGCTGGTGGAGATGACCGGCGAAGCGGCCCAGTCGGACGAGGTCTGATTGGCCCGGGGGAGCAGGCCAACAGCGCTCCAGGCTCGTCGGCATGACGACCCACGGCCCCACCGTCGACTTCTCCTTCGACCCCGCCTGCCCCTTCGCCTGGATCACCTCCCGCTGGCTCCTGGAGGTCGAGCGCCACCGCCCCGTCGACCTCCGGACCGGTCCTGCGGGCGATCCCGCGCGGCGAGAAGGCCGCCGAACTCTTCGACGCCTTCCGCACCCTGGCCGGCCACCCCGACCTGTTCGAGCTCAAGCGGACCCGCACCGGCGGGCTCGACTTCAGCTGACGCGCGCCGCGGCCCCGAGCAGCCGCTCCGCCGCACGCGCTTCCTCGTACCGCTCCACGAGGAGCGCGGCCAGCTCGGTGGAGGGGCCGAGGACGTCCGCCAGCACGTCGGCGTCCGCCGCGCCCGCCGCGATCCGGTCCGGCAGCCGGCCGGGGGCGATCACGTACGGGGCGACGGCCACGCGCCGGACGCCCGGCTCCGCACGGAGGGCCCGGACGGCCTCCTCCGTACGGGGAAGGGATGCGGAGGCGAACGCGGGCCGCACGGAGCACCAACCGGTGCGCCGCAGCTCCCGCGCCGTTTCTGCGATCACCGCGATCGCCTCCGGGTCGGTGGAGCCCGCCGAGGCCAGGACGACCCCGGTCGCGCTCTTGTCGCCGGGCGTGAGCCCGGCCTCGTACAACCGCCGCTCCACCGCCGCGATCAGCAGCGGCGACGGGCCGAGGACCTCCGCCTGCCGGATCCGCAGCGAGGCGGGGGCCTGCCGCAGCACGGCCGGGATGTCGGCCTTGGCGTGGAAGGCCCGGGTCAGCAGCAGCGGCAGCGCCACCACGTCCCGGACCCCCTCGGCCGCGAGCCGCTCCAGGACCCCCGTCACCGACGGCAGGTTGAACTCCAGGAACGCCGTCTCCACGCGCACCCCCGGCCGCAGCGCACCGGCCCGGCGCACGAGCGCCTGGACGGTCGCCGCGTGCCGCGGGTCGCGGCTGCCGTGGGCGACGACCAGGAGGACGGGGCGGTTCATGGCGGTGGGTCAGCCCTTGACGAGCAGGCCGCGACGGCGCAGCACCGTGCGCTCCAGCGGGCTGAAGATGAGCAGGTCGATGGCGATGCCGACGACGAGGATCAGGATGATCGCCAGGAAGATGCCCGGCATGTCGAAGTCGTTGCGGCCGTTCTCCAGGAGCTGGCCGAGGCCGAGGCCCAGCTCGGGCGAGGAGGCGATGATCTCCGCCGCCATCAGCGAGCGCCACGAGAACGCCCAGCCCTGCTTCAGTCCGGCGAGGTAGCCCGGCAGCGCGGCCGGCATCACGATGTACCAGGCGCCCTTGAGGCCCGTCGCGCCGAGCGTCTGGCCGGCCCGCAGGAAGAGCGGCGGGACCTGGTCGACGCCCGAGACGAGGCCGTTGGCGATCGACGGGACGGCGCCCAGCAGGATCACCGCGTACATCATGCTGTCGTTCAGGCCGAGCCACAGCACCGCGGGCGCCACCCAGGCGACCGAGGGCAGCGACTGCAGCCCCGAGAGGATCGGGCCGATCGCCGCGCGGACGAACTTCACCCTGGCGACCAGCAGGCCGAGCGGGGTGCCGATGGCGAGCGCCATCAGGAAGCCGAAGAGAGCGCGGGAGACGCTGGTCCACAGGACCTCGAGGAGCGTGCCCTCCAGCCACATCCTGGACAGGCTGTCCCAGACCGCGGACGGCGCGGGCAGCTTGTACTCGTCGGTGACCTTCGCCCAGACCAGCAGCTGCCAGACCACCAGGACGAGCGCCACGGCGATCAGCGGCGGCAGGACCTTTTTGAGCAGGACCTCGCTGACCGGCGTCCGCCGGATCTGCACGCTGTCCAGGGCGTCGAGGCCCGCTTCCAGGCCGGCGAGGTCGTCGGCCTTCCCGGTCTTCGGGCTCGTCTCAGTGCTGGCCATGACGGCGGATCTCCCCACGCAGGTGCTCGGTGATCTCGAGGGACAGTTCCGCGACGTCGGCGTCCTCGATGCGGCGCGGCTGAGGAATGTCGATGGTCCACTCGCGGGCGATCCGGCCCGGCCGGGACGACAGGAGGACGACGCGCTCGGCCAGCCGCACGGCCTCGCGCACGTTGTGGGTGACGAAGAGCACCGACAGCTTCGTCTCCCGCCAGATCCGGGTCAGCTCGTCGTGCAGCACGTCCCGGGTGATGGCGTCGAGCGCGGCGAACGGCTCGTCCATCAGGAGCAGGTCACTGGCCTGCGCCAGCGCGCGGGCCAGCGCCACGCGCTGCCGCATGCCGCCGGACAGCTCGTGGACCCGCTTGCCGTACGAGCCGCCGAGCCGGACCAGTTCGAGCAGCCGCTCGGCCTCCGGGCGCCGCTCGGCCTTGGGCACCCCGCGCAGCCGCAGGGCCAGTTCGATGTTCTTGCCCGCGGTGAGCCACGGGAAGAGGGCGTGCTCCTGGAACATCAGGGACGGCCGGCCGCCGGGGGTCTCGATGGACCCCGCGGTCGGCCGGTCGAGCCCGGCGACCAGGTTGAGCAGGGTGGACTTGCCGCAGCCGGAGGCACCCAGGAGGGTGACGAACTCGCCGGGCGCGACGTCGAGCGAGATGTCGTCGAGGACGAGCTGCCCGCCGCCGGGTCCGGCGAAGGACTTCGATACGTGCGCGATGCGCGCGGCGTGGCCGGTGGCCTCCGTGCGGTCCTCGGCCTTGGCGATCGTCGTGGTCGTGGCCATGGTCGTCACCTCCTGGGTGTGAGCGGCGGGCGGACTTACTTCACGCCGAGACCGGCGTCGGAGACCTCGGGCTTGCCCGCGGCCTTCAGGACCTTGTTGAGCGGCTTCAGGTCGTAGATGCCGGTCAGGTCGGGCTCCTCCAGGAGGCCGGCCTTCACCGCGTGGTCGGCCTGGGCCCGCAGCGTGGAGGCCAGCGGGTCGTCCGTGAACACGATGGACGGCCAGGCGGCGTCGATGACCTTCGCGCCGAGGGCCTTGCCGGAGAGGTCCTTGAGCTTGGCGTTGGCCGAGGCCTTCGCCTTGTCCTTGTTCGCGTTGATCCACTCGTTGGTCTTCACCGCGCCGCGCAGGAACGCCTCGACGACGTCGGGGTGTTCGGCGAGGAACTTCTGCGACACGATGATGTTGGTGATGACGAACTTCTTGTCCGGCCAGATGTCGGACTCGTCGAGCAGCACCTTCGCGCCGTCGGAGACGAGCTTCGACGCGGTCGGCTCGGGCACCCAGGCGCCGTCGATGGAACCGGACTTGTAGGCGTTCGGGGTCGTCTTGTTGTCCGAACGGACCACCGACACGTCGCCCTGGCCGCTCGCGGAGTCGACCTTCCAGCCCTTCTCCGCGATCCAGTTGAGGAAGGCGACGTCCTGCGTGTTGCCCTTCTGCGGGGTGGCGATCCGCTTGCCCTTGAGGTCGTCGAGGGTCTTGATCTTCGCCGGGTTCACCACGAGCTTGACGCCGCCGGAGGCCGAGCCGCCGATGATGCGCAGGCTGGAGCCCTTCGACTTGACGTAGCCGTTGATGGACGGCGAGGGGCCGATGAAGCCGATGTCGATCGAACCGGCGTTGAGCGCCTCGATCTCGGAGGGGCCGGCGTTGAAGGTGGTGGTCTTCAGGACGGTGCCGCCGAGCTCCTTCTGGAAGATGCCCTCGCGGTCGCCGACCAGGGCGGTGGCGTGCGTGAGATTGGGGAAGTACCCGAGCCGTACGGTGTCGGCGGAGAGCTTCGCGCCCTCGGCGGCCACCTTCTTCTCGTCGTTCTTGGCCTCGGAGCCGTAGCCGCAGGAGGCGAGTGCGCCGATCAGCAGCGGCAGGGCGGCGGCGGCGACCAGGCCGCGGCGCAGGGTGGTACGGGTCGTGGCAGGCACGGGAGGTGTCCCCTCGATTCAGCGTTTTCGAAGTCTGTGTCTATGTCGTTCGGGGTGGAGCGGGTGGTGCGGCATCGCGCCGCCGCAGCGGCGCGCGGAGGTCAGCACGCACATCGCGCGACACCTCCCATGCCTGCGCCGAGGGCGCCGGAGCCCACCCGACCGCCCTCCTTCGCGAAGGTGGCGTACATGTTCAGGTCCATTCAGAAATCCCACCCTTCCTCGTCGTCCTCGACGCTGGCCACAGCCTTGGTGGTGGCGAAGGACTCGCCCGCCATGCCGGCCGCCAGCGTGGTGCCGTCGGCCGGGTCGATCAGCAGGAACGAACCGGTCCGGCGCGAGTCGGCGTACGCGTCGAGCGCGAGCGGCTCGGCGGTGCGGACCCTCACCCGGCCGATGTCGTTGGCGACGAGCTGCCCGGGCTCCGGGTGCTGGGTGAGGTCGTCCAGGGTGAGCCGGGACGGGATCTCCTTCACGATCGCCTTGACCGTGCGCGTGGTGTGCTTGAGCAGCACCCGCTGCCCGACGGTGAGCGGCTGGTCCGCCACGTGGCAGACGGTCGCCTCGACGTCCTGGCTGGTGGCCGGGGCGTCCGCGCTCGGGGCGAGCAGGTCGCCGCGCGAGATGTCGATGTCGTCGGCGAGCCGGATCGTCACCGACTGCGGCGCCCACGCGATGTCCACGGACTCGCCGAGGGCGTCGATCGCCGTGATCGTGGACGTCTTCCCCGAGGGCAGGACGGTGATCTCCTCGCCGACCCGGAAGGCACCGGCCGCGATCTGGCCCGCGTAGCCGCGGTAGTCGGGGTGCTCGGCGGTCTGCGGGCGGATCACGTACTGGACGGGGAAGCGCGCGTGGCAGGCCGTCAGGTCGTGGCTCACCGGCACCGTCTCCAGGTGCTCGAGGACCGTCGGGCCGCCGTACCAGTCCATGTGCGCGGACGGCTCCACCACGTTGTCCCCGGCGAGCGCCGAGATCGGGATGGCGGTGATCTCCGGGACGCCGAGCTCGGAGGCGTACGTCGTGAACTCGGCGGCGATCGCGGCGAAGACGGGCTCCGCGTAGTCGACGAGGTCCATCTTGTTGACGGCCAGGACGACGTGCGGGACCCGGAGCAGGGCCGCGACCGCGGCGTGCCGGCGGGTCTGCTCGACGACGCCGTTGCGGGCGTCCACCAGGACCACGGCAAGCTCGGCCGTGGAGGCGCCGGTGACCATGTTCCGGGTGTACTGCACGTGTCCCGGGGTGTCGGCGAGGATGAACCGGCGGCGCGGGGTCGCGAAGTAGCGGTAGGCCACGTCGATGGTGATGCCCTGCTCGCGCTCGGCCCGCAGGCCGTCCGTCAGGAGGGCCAGGTCGGGGGCCTCCTGGCCGCGGTTGCGTGAGGCGTGCTCGACGGCCTCCAGCTGGTCGGCGAGGACCGACTTGGAGTCGTGGAGGAGCCGGCCCACCAGGGTGGACTTGCCGTCGTCGACGGAGCCCGCGGTCGCGAAGCGCAGCAGGGTGGTGGCCGCCAGCTGGTCGGACAGCTGCTCGGTGGACGTGCTCATTAGAAGTACCCTTCGCGCTTGCGGTCTTCCATCGCGGCCTCGGACAGCTTGTCGTCGGCGCGGGTGGCGCCCCGCTCGGTGAGGCGGGAGGCGGCGATCTCGGCGATCACGGCGTCCAGCGTGGTGGCGTCGGAGTCGACGGCGCCGGTGCAGGACATGTCGCCGACGGTGCGGTAGCGGATCAGCCGCGTCTCCACCGTCTCGGACTCCTTCGGGCCGCCCCACTCGCCGGCCGTCAGCCACATGCCGTTCCGCGCGAACACCTCGCGCTCGTGGGCGAAGTAGATCTCCGGGAGCTCGATGCCCTCCCGCTGGATGTACTGCCAGACGTCCAGCTCGGTCCAGTTGGAGAGCGGGAAGACGCGGACGTGCTCGCCCGGCGCGTGCCGGCCGTTGTAGAGCTGCCACAGTTCGGGGCGCTGACGGCGCGGGTCCCACTGCGAGAACTCGTCGCGGAGCGAGAAGACGCGCTCCTTGGCGCGGGCCTTCTCCTCGTCGCGCCGGCCGCCGCCGAACACCGCGTCGAAGCGGTGCTGCTGGATCGCCTCGGTGAGCGGCACCGTCTGGAGCGGGTTGCGGGTGCCGTCGGGGCGCTCGCGCAGCTTCCCGGCGTCGATGTACTCCTGCACGGAGGCGACGTGCAGCCGCAGCCCGTGCTCGGCGACCACGCGGTCGCGGTACTCGATGACCTCGGGGAAGTTGTGCCCGGTGTCGACGTGCAGCAGCGTGAAGGGGATCGCGGCGGGGGCGAAGGCCTTCAGCGCCAGGTGCAACATGACGATGGAGTCCTTGCCGCCGGAGAAGAGGATCACCGGCCGCTCGAACTCGCCCGCCACCTCACGGAAGATGTGGACGGCCTCGGACTCCAGGGAGTCGAGGTGCGACAGCGCGAACGGGCTGTCGGTGGTGTCGTGGGCGTGAGCGACGGTCGTCATGCCGCGTCCCTTTCGTTCGCTTCTCCACCCGCGCGGCGCACCGGTGCGGCTTCCGTACTCGTCTGCGGGCGCGTGGCCGCGCGCACGTCGCTCACAGCAGACCCCTCTCGGCGAGCAGCGCGTGCAGCTGCGCCGCGGACTCCTGCACGGTCTGGTTCTGGGACTCGATCCGCAGGTCGGGCGTCTCGGGCTCCTCGTAGGGGTCGTCGACGCCGGTCAGACCGGAGATCTCGCCGGCCGCCTGCTTGGCGTAGAGGCCCTTCACGTCACGGACCGAGCACACGTCGACCGGGGTGGCGACGTGGACCTCGACGTAGGCGGTGCCCTCCGCCGCGTGGCGCTTGCGGACGGCCTCGCGGCTGTCGGCGTACGGGGCGATGACCGGGACCAGGACCTTCACGCCGTGCGAGGCGAGCAGCTCGGCGACGAAGCCGATCCGCTGCACGTTGGTGTGGCGGTCCTCGCGGGTGAAGCCGAGGCCCGCCGAGAGGAACTCGCGGATCTCGTCGCCGTCGAGGATCTCGACGCGGTGGCCCTCGTCGCGGAGCCGGCCGGCCAGCTCGTACGCGATGGTGGTCTTGCCGGCGCTCGGCAGGCCCGTGAGCCAGATGGTGGCACCGGTCACGTGGTTCTCCTGGGGGGTGTCGGGGGTGGTCATCAGCCGTGCAGCCCGCATTCGGTCTTGGCGCGTCCCGCCCAGCGGCCCGCGCGCGCGTCCTCGCCGTCGAGGACCCGGCGGGTGCAGGGGGCGCAGCCGACGGAGGCGTAACCGTCCATCAGGAGCGGGTTGGTGAGGACCCCGTGCTCGGCGACGTACGCGTCGACGTCGTCCTGCGTCCAGCGGGCGATGGGGGAGATCTTGACCTTCTGCCGCTTCTCGTCCCAGCCGACGACGGGGGTGCCCGCCCGGGTTGGGGACTCGTCGCGGCGCAGGCCGGTGGCCCACGCGCCGTACGCGGTGAGCCCCTCCTCCAGCGGCCTCACCTTGCGCAGGGCGCAGCACAGGTCGGGGTCGCGGTCGTGCAGCTTCGGCCCGTACCGGGCGTCCTGCTCGGCCACGGTCTGACGCGGGGTCAGGGTGATGACGTTGACGTCCATGACGGCGTCGACGGCGTCCCGGGTGCCGATCGTCTCCTCGAAGTGGTAGCCCGTGTCGAGGAAGACGACGTCGACGCCCGGCGCGACGCGCGAGGCCAGGTGGGCGACGACCGCGTCCTCCATGGACGAGGTGACGCAGAACCGCTCGCCGAAGGTGTCCACGGCCCACTGGAGGATCTCCAGCGCGGACGCGTCCTCCAGGTCGCGGCCCGCCTGCTCGGCGAGCGCCTTGAGGTCGGCCGCGGTGGCATCCTGAGTGATCGTCATATCCCTTCCCTCCCAGAGATGTTGCCAGAAGTTCCGGGGGCGAGCAGCCCCAGGAACTTCAACTGGAAGGCTCGGCTGCACGCGGCGCATTCCCAGGCGCCGTGACCCTGCTCGTTCGGACGCAGGTCCTCGTCCCCGCAGTAGGGGCAGAAGAAGGGCGCCGCACGCTCGCTCATGAGAGGGCCTCCTCCGAGGCGCGGGTGGCCCAGGCGGCGAAGCGCTCGCCGGTCTCGCGCTCCGCCTGGAAGCGCTTGAGGACCCGCTCGACGTAGTCGGGGAGCTCGGCCGCGGTGACCTTGAGGCCGCGGACCTTCCGGCCGAAACCGGCCTCCAGGCCGAGCGCGCCGCCGAGGTGCACCTGGTAGCCCTCGACGCGGTTGCCCTCGTCGTCCAGGACCAGCTGGCCCTTGAGGCCGATGTCGGCGACCTGGATGCGGGCGCAGGCGTTGGGGCAGCCGTTGATGTTGATGGTCAGCGGCTCGTCGAACTCCGGGATGCGGCGCTCCAGTTCGTCGATGAGCGAGGCGCCGCGGGCCTTGGTCTCGACGATGGCGAGCTTGCAGAACTCGATGCCGGTGCAGGCCATCGTGCCGCGCCGGAACGGCGAGGGCGTGACGCGCAGGTCCAGCGCCTCCAGGGCGGCGACGAGCGACTCGACCTGGGCCTCCTCGACGTCGAGGACGAGCATCTTCTGCTCGGCGGTGGTGCGGACCCGGCCCGAACCGTGCGCCTCGGCGACCGCGGCGATCTTGGTGAGGGTGGGGCCGTCGACCCGGCCGACGCGCGGGGCGAACCCGACGTAGAAGAGGCCGTCCTTCTGCCGGTGGACGCCGACGTGGTCGCGCCAGCGGCCGGCGGGCTGCTCGGGGGCGGGGCCGTCGGTCAGCTTCCGCTTCAGGTACTCGTCCTCCAGGACCTGGCGGAACTTCTCCGCGCCCCAGTCGGCGACGAGGAACTTCAGGCGGGCGCGGTTGCGCAGCCGCCGGTAGCCGTAGTCGCGGAAGATCGAGATGACGCCCTCGTAGACGTCGGGGACCTCGTCGAGGGAGACCCAGGTGCCGAGGCGGACGCCGAGCTTGGGGTTGGTGGAGAGGCCGCCGCCGACCCAGACGTCGAAGCCGGGGCCGTGCTCGGGGTGGCGCACGCCCACGAAGGCGATGTCGTTGATCTCGTGGGCGACGTCGAGCAGCGGCGATCCGGAGACGGCCGACTTGAACTTGCGGGGCAGGTTCGAGAAGTCCTTGTTGCCGACGATCCGGCGCTGGATCTCGTCGATGGCGGGGGTGCCGTCGATGATCTCGTCGGCGGCGATCCCGGCGACGGGGGAGCCGAGGATGACGCGCGGGGTGTCGCCGCACGCCTCGGTGGTGGAGAGGCCGACCGCCTCCAGGCGGTTCCAGATCTCCGGGACGTCCTCGATGCGGATCCAGTGGTACTGGACGTTCTGCCGGTCCGTGATGTCCGCCGTGCCGCGCGCGAACTCCTCCGAGATCTCGCCGATGACGCGGAGCTGTTCGGTCGTCAGCCGGCCGCCGTCGATGCGGACGCGGAGCATGAAGTACTCGTCGTCCAGCTCCTCCGGCTCCAGGACGCCGGTCTTGGTGCCGTCGAGGCCCTGCTTGCGCTGGGTGTAGAGGCCCCACCAGCGCATGCGCCCGCGCAGGTCGTTGGGGTCGATCGAGTCGAATCCACGCTTGGAGTAGATCGTCTCAATACGTGTCCGCACATTGAGACCGTCGTCGTCCTTCTTGAACTGCTCATTGCCGTTCAGGGGGGTGAAGTGCCCCACGGCCCACTGACCCTCGCCACGGTGACGCCCGGGCTTGCGGCGGGCGGCGGCGGGGGTGGGGTTTTCCGGGGTGGCGGCCATGGCGTTTTGTCCTTCGGGACTGCGAGAGGGCGGCTCTGACCTGCACACACGCGCTCAGGTCAGAGGGTGGCGCGACGGTGCGCAGCAGGGTCGGGCAGAAAGGGGGGTCGCGGCGGTGCTGGTTCTCTCAGCGCGCCGGACACATGGCGCTGGACATGCGGCCGAGGTCGACGTGCCGCCGACTCACCAAGGCAATTCCAGTTCCAGACATGACGGAAGCCTGTCACGGGACTTTGGACCCAGTCCAGCATCGTCCAGGATGTGGACGCGGTCGTCTCGCCAGACGAGACGCTGTGGTCTGGGTCACGCGAAAGGGGCCCTGCTCAGGGCCCCTTCACGGTACGTCGGTGATGCGCGGGGGGTGGGGCGGGGGTGGTCGGGCGCCCTGGGGGGCGGGCCACGGGCGGCGGGGTCAGGCGTGGGCGCCGGGCCAGGGGCCGGGCGTCTCGGTCTCCTCCGTCTCCTCGACCTTGGTGTCGAAGAGCCGGAACCCCCGCCGCTCGTAGTTGGCCATCGCGTGCGGGCCGTCCAGCGAGCAGGTGTGCAGCCACACCCGCTTCGTGGCCTCCCGCCCCGGCCAGCGGTCGGCCAGGTCCCAGGCCCGCGCCGTGCCGTACGAAAGGAGGTGCCCGCCGATCCGGCGGCCCCGGAAGGCCGGTATCAGGCCGAAGTAGACGATCTCCACCACACCGTCGTCCTGCGGGTCCAGCTCCACGTATCCGGCCGGCGTCCCCCGGTCGTACGCCACCCAGATCTCGGCGCCCGGCTTCTCGACGATCTCCCGCCACTGGTCGTACGTGAGCGAGAGCCGGTCGCTCCAGCGGATGTCGCCGCCGACCGCGGTGTAGAGGAAGCGGCTGAACTCGGGGGACGGCACCTCGGCGCGCCGGATCGTGATGTCGTCGCCCTCCGGCGGGGCGGCGGGGCGCAGGTCGGACGGCGAGGTCTGCTCGAGGGACCAGGTGGTGAGAGTGATGCTCATGGGCTCATCGCATCATGCGGAGCGGCAGATTCCCAGCGCCGGCCGGGGGTCGTACCGGTAGTCGTGCCGGGGGTTGCGCCCGGGGGCCGTCCCCTGGGGTGCCCGCCCCGGAAGACTCCCGTCCACATGCTGGACAGGGGCGGGGCGTCGCACCCGGACGTGGCCGTCCGCGCCCCTCTCCTCCCTCTACACGCGCGTGGCCGTCCGGGCCGCGAGAACCGCCGGGGCCGTCGAGTGCGGCAGCAGGTCCACCGGGTGCTCCGGACGCAGGACCGTCACCTCGACCTCCTCCCGGAAGCGGTACGGCCGGTGGGCGAGGACCCCCGCGAGGTTCCGCCGCACCCGGGACATCTCCGCCCGCACGGTCACCGTCCTCGTACGGTCCCCGAACACGCCCTCCGCGAGCTCCGCCGCCGTCCGCCCGTCCCGGTGCAGCGCCAGGAGGTAGAGCAGCTCGGCATGGCGCGGGCTGAGCTCCTGCTGCCAGCTCCCGGCCGCGCCCGAGACGTCCACCGTCCAGCGGCGCGGCCTGCTCAGGTCGAGCACCACCCGGCTCGCCGCCCCGGCCGCCGCCTCCGCGGGCGTGGCCTCCTCCTCCACCCGCAGCAGCCAGCCGCCGGGCAGCGGCTCCACCCCGCACATGCCGAGCGAGGGCAGCCACACCCGCCCCGCGCCGAACGACTTCGGCAGCGTCAGCCGGTCGACCGGCGCCAGCCCCGTCACCGCCGCCGTCCAGCCGTGGGCGTCCACCGCGACCGCCCGGCCGCCGACCCGGCACAGGATCGGCGCGGCCACGGCGCGCAGCCGCTCCACCGAGCGGCGGTGCCGCTCGCGCATCTCCGCCTCCGCGAGCTGGGCCACCGAACCGACCAGGGCCAGCATCGCCGGGTGGAAGCTGGACGCGGGACCGCTCACGTCGAGGATGCCGAGCAGCCGCTGGTCGCGCGGGTCGTGGACCGGTGCCGCCGCGCAGGTCCAGGCGTGCAGCGACTCCACGTAGTGCTCGGCCGAGTGCACCTGGACGGCCCGGCCCATCGCGAGGGCCGTGCCGACGGCGTTCGTGCCCGTGACGTGCTCGGTCCAGGAGGCGCCCTCCTCCAGACAGATGCCGTTCGCCTGCCGCATCACCGCCGGGTTCCCCTCGCGCCACAGCACCCGGCCCTGTTCGTCGGTGACCACCATGATCTGGAGGGAGGCGTCCGCGATCCCGGCGAGACCGCGGCTCAGCGTCTGCATCACCTCGGCGAGGAGGGTGGAGCGCCGCCGCTCCTCCAGCTCGTCCCGCTGGAGCAGCGTGCTGCTCGTGCCCTGGTCGGGGTCGATGCCGAGGCGGGCGACCCGCTGCCAGGACGCGTCGATCACCGGGCGGGGCGCGATCGGCGGCGTGCGGCCGGCGAGGGTCTCCTCGCGGACGCGGCGCAGCAGTCGCGTGGCCTGGGCGGAGTCCATGGCGGCGAGCCGCTTCATGTCGAGGTGCGTGTTCTTCATCGGTCTCTCCCAGCCACCCCGTGCCGTATCGGTTCTGCTGATGTCCGGAGTGTCGCTGCCCATCGTGCCGCTCGCGGACGCCCGGCGAGGGACGGTTCGGGTAATCCTGCAACCCTTTGCAACTCTGGCCCTCGGCGGCCCCGGTGGGTGAGGGTGGACCCAGGCGGCGGGTGGTGCCGTGTCGGCGCAGCACCACCCCCGCCTTCCGCGCGTGTCGCCCCGCGCCCTTCCGCGCGTGCACCCCCGCCTCACACGGTGACCCGGGCCCGCTCCACCACCGCCCGCAGGTCCAGCGTGGTCGGCAGCGTCCCGAAGGCCGTACCCCCGTCGCCGCCCAGCCGGCCCGCGCAGAACGCGTCCGCGACCTGCGCCGGGGCCCACCGCACGAGCAGCGACCCCTGGAGCACCAGCGCCATCCGCTCCACGAGCCGCCGCGCCCGCCCCTCGACGCCCTCCAGGTCGGCCAGCTCCGTCAGGACGCCCCGCACGGCCCGGTCGAGCCGCGGGTCCGCGCCCCGCGCCGCGCCCACCTCCCTCAGGTACGCGTCGAGGGACGCCGGCTCCGTCCGCAGCGCGCGCAGCACGTCGAGCGCCTGGACGTTGCCCGAGCCCTCCCAGATCGAGTTGAGCGGCGACTCCCGCAGCAGCCGCGGCATCCCCGACTCCTCCACGTACCCGTTGCCGCCCAGGCACTCCAGCGCCTCCGCCACCATCGGCACGCACCGCTTCGTCACCCAGTACTTCGCCGCCGGCACGGCGATCCGCAGCAGCGCCCGGTCCTGCTCCGTGTCCCCGTCGTACGCCGCGGCCAGCCGCATCCCGAGGACCGTCGCCGCCTCCGACTCGACCGCCAGGTCGGCCAGCACGTTCCGCATCAGCGGCTTGTCGGCGAGCGGGCCGCCGAAGGCCGAGCGGTACGCGCAGTGGTGCACGGCCTGCGTCACGGCCTGCCGCATCAGCGCCGCCGACCCGAGGACGCAGTCGAGACGGGTCGCCGCCACCATCCCGATGATCGTCCGGATCCCGTTCCCCTCCTCGCCGACCCGGCGCGCCCACGTCGACCCGTCGAACTCCACCTCCGCGGACGCGTTCGAACGGTTGCCCAGCTTGTCCTTCAGCCGCTGGATCGCGAACGCGTTCCGCGAGCCGTCCCCCAGGACCCGGGGCACCAGGAAGCACGTCAGCCCGGCCGGAGCCTGCGCCAGCACCAGGAAGCCGTCCGACATGGGCGCCGAGCAGAACCACTTGTGCCCGGTCAGGACGTACGTGCCGTCCTCCGCCAGCGGACGCGCCCGCGTCGTGTTGGCGCGCACGTCGCTGCCGCCCTGCTTCTCCGTCATCCCCATGCCGATCAGCACCCCGGCCTTCGCCTCGGGCGGCCGCATCTCCCGCTCGTACAGCCGGGACGTCGCCAGCGGCTCCCAGACCGCGGCGAGCTCCGGCTCGGCGCGCAGCGCGGGCACCGCCGCGTGCGTCATCGACAGCGGGCAGCCGTGCCCCGCCTCCACCTGCGAGGTCATCAGGAACGCGGCGGCCCGGCGCACATGACCGCCCGGCCGGGTCCAGGCGTCCGTGAGCCCCGCCGCCACCGCCTTTCCGAGGAGCCGGTGCCAGGCGGGATGGAAGACGACCTCGTCGATCCGGTTCCCGTACCGGTCGTGCGTGCGCAGCAGCGGCGGATGCGCGTTCGCCTGTTCGGCCCACTCCCGCATCTGCGCCGAGCCTGCGGCCCGGCCGAGCCCCCCGAGCTCGTCGCGCGCCTCCTCCAGGAGCTCCGGGGGGAGGTGGCGTTCGACGGCCTCGGTGAGGGCCGGGTCGCCGGTGAAGACGTCGTGCCCGACCAGGGGCGGCGGCTGGTTGGTCACGGTGTGGGTGCTCGCTGCCATGCCGATACGGTAAGCAGGTGCAGGCAGCAAGAGAAACAACCGACCGGCCCGAGCGTCGGCCGTGGAGCAGGCTCCACCGCGCGCGCGTCCTCTACCGCAACGTCTCGAAGCGGAAGATGGTCTGGCTGCTCCTGAAGGACACGGTCAACTCGTGCATCGAGTACCGCATCCTCGGCCTCGCCGCGGAGGCCGCGTTCTTCACCCTGCTGTCCCTGCCGCCGCTGCTCCTCGGCCTGATCGCCCTCCTCGGCTACGCCGACGACTGGACCAACACCGACACCGTCGCCAGCATCGAGGAGAACATCCTCCGCGCCGCCGGAACGGTCCTCTCCGACCGGGGCGTCGAGGACATCGCCAAACCGGTCCTCGACGACGTCACCCAGGGCAAACGGGCCGACCTGATCTCCCTCGGCTTCGCCATCGCCCTGTGGTCCGGCTCGCGCGCCGTGAACGTCTTCATCGACACCATCACCGTCATGTACGGCCTCGACGGCCACCGCGGCATCGTCAAGACCCGGCTCCTCGCCTTCCTGCTCTACCTCGTGGCCCTGGTCATCGGCGCCGTCGTGCTGCCCCTGGCCGTCGTCGGCCCCGACCGGGTCGTCGAACTCGTCCCCTGGGGCACGGAGGTGGTCGCCGTCCTCTACTGGCCGGCGGTCATCCTGCTCTCGGTCGCCTTCCTCACCACGCTCTACCACGTGTCCGTGCCGGTCCGCTCGCCGTGGATCGAGGACATCCCCGGCGCCCTCGTCGCCCTCGCCATGTGGGTGCTCGGCAGCTTCCTGCTCCGGATCTACCTCACCAGCCAGGTCGAGGGCCCGACGATCTACGGCTCGCTCGCCGCGCCCATCGCGGTCCTCCTCTGGATCGGCATCTCCGCCTTCGCGGTCCTCGTCGGCGCCGCCGTGAACGCCGCCATCGACCGGGTCTGGCCCTCCGTCGCCACCGCCGCCGCCCGCGAGGCCAACGAACGCGCCCGCGCCGTCCAGGCCGCCGAACTCGTCGCCCGCGTCCGCGCCGAGGCGGAGGAGGTCGACGAGGACGACCCGGACATGCCGTCCGAGTTCCCCGAACGCTGGTCCCGCTTCCTCCCCCCGGACGACGTGCGGGCCCGCCTCCACTCGGGCTGGGAGAAGGACTGAACCCGCGGCCCGCTGTCGGACCCTCCCGCTACGGTCGTTCCAGGAGTACGTGTCCGGAGGGGGAGGCGACGTGCGGGACCGTCGTGGGGAAGTGCGGGACAAGACGCTCGGGCGCATCCGCTCGTACCGGGCGTCCAAGCAGGACTGGAACCTGTCGCGGAGCCTGAAGAACCTCATCGAGCAGGCCGTCCGCGACTACGAGCACCGCGCCCTCGTGGAACTCCTGCAGAACGCCCACGACGCGCACCACGCCGACGACCGCGACGGCCGCGTCCTGATCAGGCTCGACCACGACGAGGGCCCGCACGGCACCGTGTACGTGGCGAACACCGGGCGGCCCTTCAGCCGCAGCAACTTCGACGCGATCACCGACGTCGCCCAGTCGGACAAGCGCCCCGAGGAGGGCATCGGCAACAAGGGGATCGGCTTCAAGAGCGTCCTCCAGCTGACCGCGGCCCCCCACGTCCACTCGGTCCCCGAGCCCGGCTCCCCGGACGCCGACGGGTACCGCTTCACGTTCGCCGACGAGACCTCCCTCAAGGGGCTCCTCGACGGCGACGCCGAACTCGCCGCCGACGTCGCCGCCGACGTCTTCCACCTGTGCCTGCCCGTCCCCCTCGACGTCACGCCCGCCACCGTGGACCGCTTCACGGCCGACGGCTACGTGACGGTGCTGCGCCTGCCGCTGAAGAGCGAGGAGGCCCGGGCCGAGGCGGCCGAGCAGCTGGCCTCGCTGGCCGCGGGGCCGCCCGCCCTGCTGTTCCTCCGCCGGATCGCCTCCCTCACCGTCGAGGAGCGGCGCGACGGCCGGAGCGAGCGGCGCACGACGGCCCGCACCGAACGGGTCGAGGCCGTGCTCGACCGGCTCACCGTCAGCACGGTGACCGTCGGCGACGCGGGATCGTACGTGCTGCTCGACCGGCAGGTGTCGGCGGACGCCTTCGCCGACGCGGTCGAACGCAGCGTCCTCGGCGACCACATCAGCGAGGGCTGGCGCGACTGGCAGGGCGACGCCCGGGTCACCCTCGCGCTCCCCGTCGAGGACGACCTCGCGGAAGGGCGCCTCTACACCCACCTGCCGATGGGCGAGCAGGCCGTCGCCCCGCTCCCCGCCCACGTCAACGCGCCCTTCTTCGCGAAGCTCGCCCGCGTGGACCTGGAGAAGACGGTTCCGCTCAACGACTTCCTCCTCGACGAGCTGGCCGTCCTCGCCGCCGAGACGCTCCTCGCCTGCTCCGCCGGGGCCGTGGAGCTGCCGCCGACCCTGTGCGCCGACCTCCTCAGCTGGGACGCGTCCATGTCCGAGCGGCTGTCCCGGGCCTTCGGGCGCGCCGGGTACGAGGCCGCCGCCGCCCCCGTCGTCCCCCTGGCGCCGGGAGGCGGGCACGCCTGGTCCCGCCTCACCGAGGCCCGACTGTGGGACGACCGGGACCGTACCCTCTTCACGATCGACCGGCTGACCCGCGAGGCCGACGCCGTCCTGGTCCACCCGGCCGTCACCGGACGGCGCGCGGCCCGGCTGGAGAAGGCGCTGACCACCCTCGTCGGCCGTTCACCCCGGCCCGCGGACGACCTCGTCGCCACCTGGGCCGAACGTCTGGCCGCCCGGCTGGCGGAGGCACCGTTCCGGCCCGAACTCTGGTCCCGCTTCTACGACGAGCTCGCGGGCTGCGTCGAGCGGCACCGCTCCCTCCAGGGCCGCCGCATCCTCGTCGACGACGACGGGAAGCTCCGCCGGTGCAACACCGCCGAGGGCAGCGGCCGACGGGCCGTCGCCTTCTTCTCCCCCCGGGCGGACGGCGAGGAGCCGACGGGGACCGCACGCGCCGGGCGGAGCGGCGGCCCGCGCCTGCCCCGCAGCCTGCGCCACCGGGTCTTCTTCGTCGCCCAGAGCATCCCGTGGAAGAGCCGGCTGGGCACCGTCACCAGCAAACAGCCGGGCCGCCGGATGCTGGAGGACGGCGGCCTGGTCAACGAGTACCGCGCCGACGAACTGCTGCCGCTGGTCGCCCGCGCGCTGCGCGACCGCCCCACGCCCGAACTCGCCGCGGAGGTCCTCGCCTGGGTCTTCCGGCTCTCCCGGGGCGACAACCCGCCGTGGCGCGACTTCCGCGCCATGGGACTGCTCGTCCCCGGCGCGGACGGCGCGTGGATCCCCGCCGGGCGCGCCCTGCTCTCCGCCGGCTGGGGCGGGGAACGCGCCAGGCTGCTCCAAGAGCTCATCGACCGCGCCGAGGACACCTCGGACGAACTCGCCGCGCTCCGCGACCGTCTGACCGCGCCCCCGGACCACGAGGCCTTCCGCGGCGGCGGCACCGACGCCTGGCGGTCCTTCCTCGACGAGCTCGGGGTCGGCGAGGGCCTCTGCCCCGAGCCCGTCCCCCGGTCCGGACTGCGGGCGTACGGCCATCTCTTCAAGGACGGCACGCCCCCGACGTCCTCCCTCCCCCCGGCCACCACCAAGGTCTGGCTGCGGCGCCTCCGCACGGGCCGCCCCACCGGCCTGCGGCCGTACACCGACTACGTCAGCCGCGGCCCGCTGCACCGCCTGCCCGGTCAGGACGACCATGCGCGGCTGCCCACCGCCGCCAAGCGCGTCTACGCGCGCCTGGTGGCCGCCGGCTGCGCCACCTGGCCCTCCGAGACCCTGTACGTCACCGTGGCGCGCTACAACGACCGGTACGACTGGTTCTCCCTGCCCACACCGGTGACCGGCTTCCTCACCGAGGCCGCGTGGCTGCCCGTCGCCTCCCCGCGCGAGCGCAGCGAATGGCGCTTCGTCCGGCCCGCCGAGGCCTGGACGCACGGCGAGGAGGCCGCCCCCGCCTTCGTGCCCCTCGTGCCGTCCCCGCTGCGCCGCGCCTTCCAGGCGACCGAGCGGGCGAGCCACCGCGCGAGCGACTGGGGCCTGGAGCGCTGGGACACGCCCGCCACCGCCGCGCGCCGCGTCCGCGAACTGACGGAGCTGTTCCGCGACGGCGCCGTCCCCGAGACGACCATGGCCGCCTTCCGCAGGGCGTACGAGGACGCCTGGGCCGACTGCGCCCAGGCGGGCGTCGACCCCTGGCCGCCCGGCGCCGGAGCCACCGTCGTCGTCAGCCGCGGCGGGCGGCTCGAATCGGTCACGCTCGCCGACGACCCCGACTCCGGGGCCACCGGGGACCCGCTGTACGTGGAGGACACCGAGGCACGCCAGCTCGTCCAGCTCCTGGAGCAGCGCGGCGCCGCACTGCTCCGCATGCGCAACGCCCACGGGGACGCGGTCGCCGCGCTCCTGGAGCAGCGCTTCGGCCCCCGCGTCCGCCGGATCTCCCGGGCCCGCGTCGAAGTCCGCGCGGACGGGGCGGTGTTCCACCCCGGCAGTGCCGTCGGCGAACCCCTGATCACCCCCGACCGCGACTGGCTCCTGACGCTCGTCGCCGCCGTCATCGACCTGCGCGCCAGCCGCTTCCGCCGCCCCACCACCGAGGCCGTCCGGCGCAGCTGCGCCACCGCCAAGCGCGTCCGGATCGTCCGCGCCGACGTGCTCGCGACCGTCGTGGACGAGATCGCCGAGCGCCCCGGCCACGGCGGCAGGCGGTGGCTCGCCGTCCCCGACCCCGAACACCCGACCCTGCTCCTGGAGGAGACCGGCCAGGGCGAGGACGACCTCCTCCAGCGGTCCGCCGCCGGCATCATGGAGCTCCTCCACCACCCCGAACTCGCCGACACCCTCCGCATGGCCCTCATCGACCTGGAAGCGGCCGGCTGGGGCCCGGGCCAGAGTCCCGACCTCGACGCCATCGCCGACGTCCTCGGCGAGGACCGGGTCCGGGTGCGGGAGATCACGGCGACCCTGCGCCAGCCCCTCGACGCGCTGCTCGACGTCCTCGTGCCGCTGCTCGCCACCGTGGACCTCGAAGCGGCCCGCGCCCTGCTGACGGACGACGACGGCCCCGCCTCCGAGGCCGAGCTGGACCGGTGGCTCGCCGCCCGGCTCACGGCCGCCGACCACCAGGCCCTGAGAGCGGCGGCGCGCCACCCCGACCGGGACACCGCCCGCAGGGCCATGTCGCTGACGCTTCCCGCGTTCAACGCCGCCGCGACCGCCCTCGGCCTGCGGCCGCTGCGCAACGCGGACGGCATCGAGCAGGAGTTCCGGCACTTCGTCGCCGCCCGTCGCCGCCCCATCCTCGACGCGCTGCGGGCGGGCCACCTGGAGGCCTTCCGCTCGGGGGCCTCCCTCGCCCCGTACGCCGAGAACCGGAGTCTGGCCGGGCTCGTACCCGACCCGGCCTGGGCGGACGAACACCTGCACCTGGACACCGCGCTCCTGCAGGCGCACGTCGACCGGTGGCTGGCCGGTCTCGACGCGCCACCCCTCGGCACGGACGAGGGACTGCTTCCCGTGGACGAACTCCGGCTCACCAACCGGCCCGGGCTCCTGGACCGGCTCCAGCGGGCCCGGACCCTGGTCCACGCGTGGGAGGACGCGCACGACGCACCCCCCTCCGGTCTCCCGGGGGATCCGGAGGCACTCGTGGCCGAGGCGGCCGAGGCCGGACTGCTCGACTTCCTCCCGCTCGACGACGCCCTCGCGCTGCGCTGGCTGCGGGACACCGGCCGCTGGCCCTGCGCCGTCCCGCCCGGCCTGACGCCGGAGGCCCTCGGGCTGACGCCCGGCCAACTGGACCGCGCGGCCCAGCAGGAGCGGAAGGACCGGCGGAAACGGCAGGACGAGCGGCGCCACATCGAGGTGGACCGCCGCAGGATGTCGGCGGAGGAGGACAACTACCACGCGATCGTGGAGGCCGTACGGTCCGGCCTCACCGAGGAGTTCCTCGGGTCCGCCGGCGACGCGCCGCTCGTCGAGATGGACCGCCCGGCACCGCGGACCCCAGGCGCCGGGCGCCCCGGCTTCTCGGCCGCCGGCCGCCGGGGCAAGCTCTCCGAAACCCAGGCGCTCGCGGTCGGCCTGGCGGGGGAGATCGCGGCCCTCCACTGGCTGATGGCCCGGTACGACTCCGTGGACGAGAGCGCATGGGTCTCCGGCTACCGCAACAAGGTGCTGGGGGACGGCCTGGGCGACGACTCGCTCGGCTACGACCTCGTCGTCGAGCGGAGCCGGTCGAGTCTGTTCTTCGAGGTCAAGTCCTCCGCCGGCGGCGAGGGCGAGTTCGTCCTCTCGCCCACCGAGATCGCCCGCGCCCGCTCCCTGCGGAAGCGCCAGAGGTACCACGTGCTGTACGTCTCCCACGCCCTCGACGCCGACCTGCGCAGGATCCACCTGCTGCCCAACCCGCTCCATCCGCGTTCGGCGCGCTTCTTCCGTTCGGTCGGCGAAGGGCTGCGCTACCGGTTCCAGCTGTCGCGACCGGAGTAAATCCGGCGTGAGGAGAGTGGCGCGAAATAATCCTTGGCGCGGTCCGGCCCGACCGCGCTAAGGTCGCCCCGTTCTCGACGGACCGGCCCACTGGGCCGTCCGCGACTGTCGCTGTGCGTGATCCAGGAGGTGTGACCGATGGCTGTCGTCGTCACGACGGGCGTTGCCCGCATTCAGCAGTTCGTCTCCACCACCTCCGTGGTCTCCGGCTGACACCCACGCGACACGCGCGCTCGGAGCGCGCCGCCGGGGCCACCCCTTCGAAGGGTCCCCCTTGTCTTTCCCGCATTCCCCCGTTTCCTCCTCCACCGTCTCCACCGTGCTCGACGCCCACGGCTGGGACTCCGGCTGGGCCGACGCCTTCGCACCGTACGCCGCGCAGGGGCTCGTTCCCGGGCGGGTCGTCCGGGTCGACCGCGGGCAGGCCGACATCGCCACCGCCGCCGGGATCGTCCGCGCCGACACCGCGTTCGTGACGCCGCACGACCCGCTGCGGGTCATCTGCACCGGGGACTGGGCCGCCGTCGACCCCGAGGAGGCCGGCGACCCCCCGTACGTACGGACGTGCCTGCCGCGCCGTACCGCCTTCGCCCGCTCCACCTCCTCCAGCCGGTCCGAGGGGCAGATCCTCGCGGCCAACGTCGACCACGCGGTCATCACCGTCTCGCTCGCCGTCGAGCTCGACCTCGGCCGGATCGAGCGGTTCCTCGCGCTGGCCTGGGAGTCCGGGGCCCAGCCGGTCGTCGTCCTCAGCAAGGCCGACCTCGTGCCCGACCCGGTCGGGCTCTCCTACCTCGTCGAGGACGTGGAGACCGTGGCGCCCGGCGTCCAGGTGCTGCCGCTCAGCTCCACCACCGGCGAGGGGCTCGACGTGCTCTCCGCCGTCGTCTCCGGCGGCACCTCCGTGCTCCTCGGCGTCTCCGGTGCCGGGAAGTCGACCCTCGCCAACGCCCTGGTCGGCACCGACGTCATGGAGGTCCAGGCCGCCCGTGACGTCGACGGCAAGGGCCGGCACACCACCACCACCCGCAACCTCTTCGTCCTGCCCGGCGGAGGAGTCCTCATCGACACCCCCGGACTGCGCGGCGTCGGCCTCTGGGACGCGGAGAGCGGAGTCGGCCAGGTCTTCGCCGAGATCGAGGAGCTGGCGCGGGAGTGCCGGTTCCACGACTGCGGCCACGACTCGGAGCCGGGCTGCGCGGTGGCCGCCGCGATCGAGGACGGCACCCTGCCGGTGCGCCGCCTGGAGAGCTACCGCAAGCTGCTCCGCGAGAACCAGCGGATCGTGGCCAAGACCGACGCCCGCCTGCGCTCCGAGATCCTGAAGGACTGGAAGCGCAAGCACGCCGAGGGCCGCGCCGCCCTGAAGATCAAGCGCGGCGCCCGGGACCGGTAAGCGCGGCGACCGCCCCCGGGGCCTCGGGCCCCGGGGGAGCGCGGTGTCCGAAAACCGCCGGACCCGTGCGGTCGTCCGTCGCACACTGGAAGACGTGACGGACGACGACGACACCCGCTACGAGGCGGTGAGCAGCAGGGACGCGCGGTTCGACGGAGAGTTCTTCTTCGCCGTCCGCACCACCGGCATCTACTGCCGGCCCAGCTGCCCCGCCGTCACCCCCAAGCGCCGGAACGTGACCTTCTACCCGACGGCCGCCGCCGCCCAGGGCAACGGCTTCCGGGCCTGCCGCCGCTGCCGCCCCGACGCCGTGCCCGGCTCCGCCGCCTGGAACGCACGGGCCGACGTCGTCGGACGCGCCGTACGGATGATCGGCGACGGCGTCGTCGACCGCGAGGGCGTCCCCGGCCTCGCCGGCCGCCTCGGCTACAGCACCCGCCAGGTCCAGCGGCAGCTCACCGCCGAACTCGGCGCCGGGCCCGTCGCGCTCGCCCGCGCCCAGCGCGCCCACACCGCCCGGCTGCTGCTCCAGACCACCGACCTGCCCGTCACCGAGATCGCCTTCGCCGCGGGCTTCGCCAGCATCCGCCAGTTCAACGAGACCATCCGGGCCGTGTACGCCCGCACCCCCAGCGCCCTGCGCGCCGAGGCCGGCCGGGGCGCCCGCGACCGCACCGCGCTCGCCGCCGGGGTGCCGCTCCGGCTCGCCCACCGCGGGCCGTACGCGGCCGCCGAGGTCTTCGACCTGCTCGCCGCCGAGGCCCTGCCCCGCGTCGAGGAGGTCGCCGGAGCCCCCGGCGCCCGCACGTACCGGCGCACGCTCCGCCTCCCGTACGGCACCGGCGTCGTCTCCGTCGACGAGCGCTCCGCCGGACGCTGGCTGGAGGCCCGCATCCACCTCACCGAGCTGCGCGACCTCACGACCGCCGTCCACCGGCTGCGCCGGCTGTTCGACCTGGACGCCGACCCGTACGCGGTCGCCGAACGCCTCGGCGCCGACCCCGCGCTCGCCGCCGAGGTCGCCGCCCGGCCCGGCGTCCGCTCCCCGGGCGCCGCCGACCCCGAGGAGTTCGCGCTCCGCACGGTGGTCGGCCCCGAGGAGGCGGCCCGGCTCGTCGAGCGGTACGGCACCCCGTTGGACACCCCCTGCGGCGTCCTCACCCACGTCTTTCCCGAACCGTCCGCACTGACCGGCCACCCCGTCGCGGGCCCGCTGGCCCGTGCCCTCGCCGACGGAGCCGTACGCCTCGACCCCGGCGCCGACCGCGACGAGGCGGAACGGTCCCTGCGCGCCGTCCCCGGCCTGCCGCCGCGCGCCGCCGCCCTCATCCGCATGCGCGCCCTCGGCGACCCTGACGTCCCCCACCCGGACGCCCCGGCCCCCGAGACCTGGCGTCCGTGGCGCTCGTACGCCTTCCGGTACCGCAGGCGGGGTGCCGCGCACGCCCCGGACGCGGCGCAGGTCCCGGACGCGGTGCCGGCATGACCGTCAGCCCCGGATCACCGCGCCCGCCCACGCCCCCACGATCAGCAGACACGCGAAGAGCTCGACGAGGACGGAAGTCCCGGCCGCCCGCATCACCCTGCGGGTCGCCGCCCGTGCCTGGCCGTGGCCGCCGAGCCTGAGGCGCTCCGAGAGGTAGACGCCGCCGACGAAGCCCGGGACCGCGCCGAGGACCGGCACGAGGACGAAGCCGAGGAGCGCGCCGACCCCCGCGTACGCGACCATCCGGCGGGTGATGCCGACGCCCCGGAAGCGGCGCGGCGGGAGCTGCCACACCACCACCTGGGTCAGGAGCAGCAGTGCCGTCGAGGAGACGAGCAGGATCCAGGCGAGGCCCGACTGCTCGTGCAGCGACCACCAGAGCATCGCCGCCCAGACCAGCCACGTCCCCGGCACGCCGGGCGCGAGCACCCCGAACAGGCCGAGCAGCATCACCGTCCCGACCATGAGGAGCTGCCACACACCCACGCTGCAAGCCTGCCCGACCTCCGCGGTTCGCGCAGGTCGCGCGACCCGTCCGAGCGCCGGTCCCGCCGCCACGCCCGTGCCGACGTACCACGCCCGTGCCGCCGTACGACGACGAGGCGCGCCCCCGCCCCCGCCCCGCCCCCGCCGGCGTACCGCCTCAGCCGCGCGCCACCCAGCCCTTCTCGTACGCGTGCCACCCCAGCTGCAGCCTCGTCGTCACGCCCGTCAGCTCCATCAGGCCCTTCACCCGCCGCTGCACCGTCCGCAGGCCCAGGTCCAGCTGCTTGGCCACGCTCGCGTCCGTCATGCCCGCGAGCAGCAGCGACAGGACCTCCAGGTCCGTGGCGTCCGGGCCGGGGGCCTCGTCCTCGGTGACCTGGGCGCCCGCGCCGAGCCGCAGCGGCAGGGCGTCCCGCCACACCGACTCGAAGAGGCCCATCAGGGACTCCAGGAGCCCGCTCGCGTGGACGACGAGGGCCGCGGGTTCCGCGCCGCGCCCGGTCAGCGGGACCATCGCGAGGGTCCGGTCGGCCACCACCAGCTTGGTGGGGACCCGGTCCACGACCCGGACCTTCTCGTCGCGGCCGAGCGCCGCCGCCAGCTCGCCGAGCCCCGCGGGCTGGGTGAGGATCTCGCGCTCCAGGACCACCCGGTAGGCCACCCCCCGGCTGGCCGCCCGCTCCTCGACCTCGTTCTCCAGGGCGGTCACGGCGATCGGCTTGCCCGTGACGAGGGCGCAGACCTCCTCCGTGGCGCCCAGCTGGAGCTGGAAGAAACGATGCGCCACGGCGCTCGCGCCGGTCACCACCTCCACCAGGTCGTGCACGGCCGGCTCGGTCGCCTCCGCGCGGTACTCCTCCGCGAGCAGCTTCGCCGCCAGCTCCGCCTGCTCCAGCTCGTGCCGCTGCTGGGTGAGGAGCGCGCCCAGCGCCACTCCGGGCGGCGCCGCCACCCACCGCCCGGTCCGCGCCGAGGACTGGGCGGCGAGCCCCTGCGACTCCAGCCGCCGCAGGGCCCGCTCGGTGTCCTGCTCGGGCAGCGCCAGCCGGTGCGCCAGATCGGATACCTCCGCCGCGCCCAGCGCGACCAGCGCCCGGTACGCGGACTCCTGCCGTCCGTCGAGTCCTATCGCTCCCAGCATGTGCGTCCCGCCCCTCGCCATGCGCCCGGCGGGGGTCGCCGGGAGAGTTCCCGGGACGTGCGCCGGAGGCATTCGTTCCGTTGGTGACCTGGCGGGAATCGGCCACGGCGTATTCCCGCCGCGCCCATCATCCCCGCACCTTCCTCACCTCTGCCAATGTGGCGCCACCGCAGCACCAACCGCCTCCGGAGAAGCGTGCCTTGTGCCGTTTCTCCGGAAACAGATGGGGAGAGCGATGCGCACGATTTCGCGTACGGCCCTGGGGGCGGCGACCGCCGCCGTCCTGGCCGTCACCGCGGTCGCGCCGTCCACCGCGGCAGCGCCGCGGGACGGCTCGGCCGCCGATCGACCGCCGGTCGGCAGCGAGGCCCAGGCCCGCGCCGGGGGACGGGCCGCCACGGTGACCCTGGTCACCGGCGACCGCGTGCTCGTCAGCGTGGACGCCGGGGGCAACCCGGCCGCCGCCGTGCTGCCGCGCGAGGACGGGTCCGTCCCGCTCGTGCAGACCCGCCGCTCCGGCCCCGACCTGTACGTCTACCCCGAGGGCGCCACGGCCGCCCTCGCCGCCGGGCGCGTCGACGAGGAGCTGTTCAACGTCACGGGGCTCGTCCGCCAGGGGTACGACGACGCCTCCACCACCACCCTGCCCCTCATCGCCGTCCACGGCGGCTCGGACGCCGCCCGTTCCGCCCCCGCCACCCCGCGCGGTGCCCGCCGCGGCCAGGTCCTCAGGACCATCGACGGCGTCGCGCTCACGGCAGAGAAGCGGCAGGCCGCCACCTTCTGGGCCGACGTCTCCGCCCCCGCCGGCCGCTCCGCCTCCGCCGGTCTCACCAAGCTCTGGCTCGACCGGAAGGTCGAGGCCACCCTGGAGCGCTCCACCCGCCAGGTGCGCGCCCCCGAGGCATGGGCCGCCGGCTACGACGGCACCGGCACCACGGTCGCCGTCCTCGACACCGGCGCCGACGCCGAGCACCCCGACCTCAAGGGCCGCATCGCCGCCTCGGAGAACTTCACCGACTCCGACACCGCCGCCGACCGCCAGGGCCACGGCACCCACACCCTCTCCACCGTCGGCGGCAGCGGCGCCGCGAGCGGTGGCACCAAGAAGGGCGTCGCCCCCGGCGCCCGGCTCCTCAACGGCAAGGTCCTGAACGACCACGGCTCCGGCGCCACCTCGTGGATCATCGCCGGCATGGAGTGGGCCGTCGCCCAGGGCGCCGACGTCGTCTCCATGAGCCTCGGCAACCCCTCGGAGACCGACTGCGACGACCCGATGAGCGCCGCTGCCGAACAACTCGCACAGACCCAGGGCACGTTGTTCGTCGTCGCCGCGGGCAACACCGGCCCGTCCCTCAACACCGTCTCCTCGCCCGGCTGCGCCCCCGGCGTCCTCACCGTCGGCGCCGTCGACCGCGACGACTCCACCGCGTACTTCTCCAGCCGCGGCCCGACCGCCAACGAAGCCCACACCCTCAAGCCGGAGATCACCGCCCCCGGCGTCGCCGTCTCCGCCGCGGCGGCCGGCGGCCGCGGCGTCTACGCCTACCGGTCCATGTCCGGTACGTCGATGGCCACCCCGCACGTCGCGGGCGCCGCCGCGATCCTCAAGCAGCGCCACCCCGACTGGACCGCCCGGCAGCTCAAGGCCGCGCTGGTCTCCTCCGCCGACAGCGACGTCCCCGGTGACGTCCGCGAGGCCGGCGGCGGCCGCCTCGACGTCAAGGCCGCCGTCGACCAGACCGTCCTCGGCGCCCCCGCCGTCCAGGGCGGCACCTTTTCCTGGCCGCAGCACGCGAGCGACCGCACCTCCGTCGCCGTCCCGTACACCAACACCTCCGACGCCCCGGTCACGCTGAACCTGGCCGTCGAGCGCGTCACCGGCAACGACGGCTCCGCCGTCCGCTCCACCGTCGCCCGCCTCGGCGCCCGCACCGTCACCGTCCCGGCCGGCGCCACCGTCCAGGTGCCGCTCGCCCTCGACCCCACGGCCCGCCTGCAGCGCGCCCAGTACGGCGACGTCACCGGCCGCGTCCTCGCCACCGGCCCCGGCGGAGTCCACGTCTCGACGCCGTTCGCGCTCTTCGTCGAGCCCGAAACCGTCACCCTGCGCGTCAAGTTGATCGACCGTCAGGGCAGGCCCGCCGCGGGCGCCTCCTCGCTCGACGTCATCGGCACCGACACCGCCACCGGCGAGCGCCGGTTCAACGAGGGCGCCGCCGACCAGGTCTTCCGCCTGCGCCCCGGCAGCTACTTCGTCTCCTCCTTCGTCACCACCCCCGACGCGGGGGAGGGCGCCACGCTGAACGACTCGCTCAGCTATCTCGCGCGCCCGCAGCTGGAGTTGAGGAAGGACACCACTGTCGTCCTCGACGCCCGCACGGCCCACCGGCTTTCGGTCCGCACCGACCGGCCCTCCGAACTCCACGGCGCCACCCTCGCCTTCGCCCGTTCCTGGGACGACACCTGGCTGCACGCCGGCACCGCGACCGGCCCCCGCACCCTGCGTGGCTACTACGCCTCCGTGCAGGGCGAGACCAGGGACGGCGACTTCGAGTTCGGCAGCTACTGGCGCGCCGCCGCCCCGCAGATCACCGCGCTGCGCACCACCGACGGCCTGACCCTCCACCCGGTCACCGCCTCCACCGGCTCCGACAACCTCGACGGCACCGGCTCCGCCCGTCTCGTCGACGCCGGAACCGGCACCCCCGACGAGCTGACGGCGGCCGACGTCGCGGGCCGCCTCGCCCTGGTCCGGATCCCCGACGACTCCACCAGTGCGGCCGCCGTCGCCCGCAGTGCCAAGGCCGCGGGCGCGCTGGGCGTCGTCGCGTACCACCAGTCCCCGGACCGCTGGTACCCCGGCGGCTCCTTCACCGGGCTCGGCCTGCCGGTCCTCGCCGTCCCCGCTGCCGAGGCGACCGCGCTCCTCGACCGGCTCGCCGCCGGCGAGGTCACCCTGGCCTGGAAGGCCACCGCCAAGTCCCCGTACGTCTACAACCTCGCCTTCCCCGAGACCGGGGAGCTCGACGAGGACCGCGCCTACCGGGTGCGCGACGCCCGCCTCGGCCGCACCGACTCCCGGTACGGCTCCGCCGGCGTCGCCACGGACTTCATGGACTTCCCGGCCGCCCGCCGCCCGAGCGGCCAGGCCGTCGGCTTCGCCGGCCTGGAGACCGTCCCCGCCCCGGGCACCCGCACCGAGTTCCACACGCCCGGCGACACCGCCTGGGAACAGGTGATCGGCAGCAGCTTCCCCTTCGGCGAGCTGATGACCGGCACCCCGCGCACGTACGCCCCCGGCGAGCGGCGCACCGAGCGCTGGTACGACGGCGTGCTCGCCCCGACCGCCCCCCGCGACGCCACCGGCGCGCCCGTCCTCGTCTCCGAGCGCCAGGGCAACCTGATCGGCTTCGCCGCTTCCATGTGGGGCGACGGCACCCACCACGCCGAGCCCGGCTCCTTCGGCGACATCGGCAACCTGCGCCTGCGCCGCGACGGCGAGGTCCTCGGCGAGACCGGCTGGCCGTTCGGCGTCTTCGAGGTGCCCGCCGAGGCCGGCACGTACGAACTCGAACAGAACACCATGAAGCTCGGCAGCAAGGTGTGGGCGCGCTCCACCGCCGTCAATTCGGTATGGAAATTCACCTCCAAGCTCGACGAGAGCGTCTATTCTCAGGGCATCCCGATTCTCTTCCCCCGGTACGACCTGCCGGAGGACGGACTCAAGACCCTCGCCGCCACCGACGGCCAGCGGATCCGCCTCGGCGCGACCGGCCACGCGGGCTACACCCCCGCCGCGCTCACCTCGGCCAAGCTCTGGTACTCCTACGACGGGGGTACGACGTGGACCGAGGCGCGGGTCGCGAGGACGGACGGCGCGTGGACCGCGACCGTCGACCACGCGGCCGCGACGGGCAAGCCGGTCACTCTGAAAACCGAACTGACGGACGCCAACGGCGCCTCCGTCACCCAGACCGTGATCCGCGCTTACGACGTGCGCTGATCACGACGGTCCGCCGGGCGTCCTTCCCGTGGGGGGTGGGGCCGCCCGGCGGACCACCCATTCGCAGCAACGGTTTTTCCCGTGTCCCGTTTTCGGGCGCCGCGCGCGGTGGACAATAGGGGCATGACTCAGCAGGGGGACAACTGGTGGGACAAGCTCTACGACGACGCGGCGCCGGACACGGCCCCGACGGGCCCGGGTGACACGCTCGACGCCCATTTCGACTCCGCGACCCGCGCCACGGCCGCGCCCCCCGCGGCCCCGGTGACGCCGCCGGTGCCGGCGGCGCCCCCGGTGCCACCCGCCGCGGACCCGCGCACCGCGACCACCACCGCGACCACGACCGCCGCCGCCGCGCCGCCCGTACCACCGGGCCGGGCCCCCTGGGAGGCCCCCGAGCCGGGCCCGTCGACCTTCGCCGCGCCCCCGCCCCCGCCCCCGCCCCCCCCGCCCCCCCCCCCCCCGCCCCCCCCGCCGCCC